>JBIKSY010000377.1:0-3209 GCA_044348365.1 Chthoniobacteraceae bacterium | reverse complement strand
GGGTTTCGGTCAAACCCGCAAACATCAGGGGGAGCCGTTCTCCATGACCATTCTGGCGTTACGCACGAGCCGCCATGCCAACGGAGTGAGCGCCCTGCACGGAAGGGTTTCTCAGGGGCTTTGGAAGGAGGTCTGGGATGGGGTGCCCCAGAATGAGGTGCCCATCACGAGTATCACCAACGGTATCCACACCCGGACGTGGATGGCTCCCGAGTTCGCCGCTTTGTACGACCGCCACCTCCCGGGCTGGGAGGAGCGGCTGACAGACACGGATTTTTGGCGCGGTGTTTACGATATTCCGGACGAGGCTCTTTGGAGCACCCACCAGGTTTTAAAGTCTAGGCTCATCGAGTTTGTGCATGAACGGGTGCGTAACCAGCGGTTGAGGCTTGGGGAGGCGCCGGAAAAACTGCGCGCGGCCAACCGGTTGCTCAACCCCGAGGTTCTGACCATCGGTTTTGCCCGTCGATTTGCCACCTACAAGCGGGCGACGCTTTTGTTTGCCGATCCCGATAGGCTGGTGAAGTTGATGAACAACACTGAACGTCCCGTGCAGTTTGTGTTTGCCGGCAAAGCGCACCCCAAGGATGAGCCGGGCAAGAAATTCATTCAGGAGGTCTACCGTTACAGTCGGATGCCGGAGTTTGAGAACCGCATCGTTTTTTTGGAGGACTACGACACCTATGTGGGGCGGCGGATGTATCAGGGGGTAGACCTGTGGCTTAACAACCCGCTGCGACCTCTGGAGGCCAGCGGCACCAGCGGAATGAAGCTCCCCCCCAATGGCGGACTAAACCTTTCGGTGCTTGATGGTTGGTGGTGCGAGGCCTACGCCCAGAACCGCAAGACCGGCTGGGCCATCGGGGAGGACATTTCAGACGGTTCCAGCGAGTTCCAGAACGAGGTGGATGTCGCCAGCCTCTTTCACATCCTCGAAAGCCAGGTGGTTCCCCTCTATTACGCCAAGCCCGATGGCCGCCTTCCCTTGGCTTGGCTCCAGCTGATGAGGGAGTCGATCCGCTCTATCCTGCCTGTCTTCAACACCCACAGGATGGTCCGCGAATACACCGAGCGGCTTTACGAACCGGCCGCCGCAGCTCATGCTGTCCTTGCCAAGGGAGGCGGTGCAAAGGCGAGGGCCCTTTCGGAGTGGAAAGACGTCATCCGGGCCGCCTGGCCGAGGGTGGCGGTGGAGACGGTTGAAGTCGATTTGGTCGGGCTGAACGTGCGGGTTGGGGAGCGTGTCCCCGTGCGGGCTACTGTGCACTTGGGCACCCTCGCCCCAGAGAATGTCCGGGTGCAGGCTTACTATGGGGAGGAGTCCAATGCTCAAATTCTCTCGCCCACCTGCGTGGATTTGGAACTTGCCGCCCATATCGACGGAGGCTCTTACCTGTACAAAGGAGCGGTAGCCGCGGCGGAAAGCGGGGCCTACGGGCTGAGCGTACGAGTAATCCCCACCCATCCAAACCTGATCCAGGCGCACGAGTTGCGCTTGATCAGTTGGGCTGGGTGATCAACCCGGCTGAGGCAAAGAACAACGTTCAATTGCCGATTTTCATGCAATCTCACTTGAAACCCCGAACAAAAACATACATGAAATCCAGCGCATCCCAGAACTTAAACCTATGAAACTAAATCACATTTTCTCCGCAGTTGCCTTCGTCGTTGGCAGCCTTGCTTTCTCGCCCCTGGCCCAAGCCCAAGGCGCTATGAAAATCGGCACGCTGGACATGAAGCTGGTGTTTGACAGTTATTATAAAACCAAGGAAGCCGAGGGGAAGATCAACGAGGCGCGTAATCAGGCCAAAAAGGAACTGGATGAACGTCTCGAGACCTTCAACAAGGCGCAGGCTGACGCTCGGAAGCTGAATGACGAGGCGAACAAGCCTGAACTGACTGAAAAAGCGAAGGCTGAGAAGGCGAAAGTCCTCAACGAAAAGTTGCAGGCCCTCGGCACGCTTCAACGTGAAATTCAGGAGTTCCAGCAGACCCGTGAACGCCAACTTTCCGAACAGTCTGTGCGTTCCCGTAACACGCTCCTTGAGGAGATCAACGCGGTGGTTGCTACCAAGATCAAGGCCGCGGGTTACGACCTTGTGTTAGACAAATCCGGCCAGTCCCTCAACGCCGTGGGAGTGGTGGTATACTCCAAGGATTCGATGGATTTCACCTCTGACGTGGTTTCAGAGATCAACGCTGGCAAAGGCAAGAGCGCTGACAAGCCGGCAAAAAAGTAGGTTGGCGCCCTAGTTCAGACTACCAAAACGGCCGTCCTGAAGAGGACGGCCCTTTTTTTTTCGGGCTCGTCCGGCGTTCGGTGGCGCCCAAGGTGCTGGCTGTCTCCCTATGGAATGCATGGTGTCTTTCGATTCATTCCGCAGTGTCTCATGCCATTTCTTGGACATAACTGGCATTATGTATGCGCAGGTAATAACCTATGCTGGGCGAATGCGACAGTTCGCTCTCGGGCGCCCTGATCTGAGCGGCGAGATTCAAAAGCGATACCGGAACGAAACAGACGTGAGGAGTAGAGCAGGGCTCCTCTGTGTTAAGTTGGCGGCCACTGGGGAGTACACCAGTAAGGAGGTCTCCAAAATCTGCGGGAAGTCACAGAGCTCTATCTTTGTATGCTTTAAGGCGTTTCGTGAGCGGGGCTTTGAGGGGCTTCTTGGCGGCAAAAGCCGGTACCTGGAGAGGGGGCATTTCGCGGCGTACCCGCTTCCGTCGTGGAGCAACTCAGAAAAGGGGTGGAAGGCGGGCGTTGGACGACAGCAGAGGCGGTACGCCGCTGGTTAAAGGAGAGGCACCAGATCAGCAGGCCGTATGTAAATGTGTTGCAATGGCTTAAAAAATTAGGCGGGGTGTTGACCGTTAAGAACTCCACTCCAGACTGACGGCTCGGGTGCGGGCTAAACTCTCCCGTCCTGAACGCTAATTCCTAAGGAGCGCCAGTGGCCAAGGATGAAACAAAGAGCAACCGACTCGATTCGGTGCATTTACAGCCCCTTTTCTATGAAAAGATTCATTCGTCTTCTGACGTTTCCCTGTTCCCTGTCTCTGCTTTCAGGATCCCTTCATGCTGTCACCGGTCACTTCAAAGTGTACCACCCGCGGTCGAATCAAAGTGTACCACCTCGGGGCGGGGTTTTCTTATGCTTGGTCGGTTGCTCTTGGCAAGGACTAGTCGTGTGTTTTTCTTATGGGAT
>JBIKSY010000131.1:0-10710 GCA_044348365.1 Chthoniobacteraceae bacterium | reverse complement strand
CTCAGACTCGAGGCTGGGCCTGCCCACGCGCTGCTCCACCTTCTCCATCGCTTCCCGCAACTTCTTCGCCTTTTCACGCACGCTCCTGGGCGTCCAGTCCATCCGCCGCAACTCGTCCCGGACAGAACCGCGGATGTGCAGCGCGGCAAAACTGGCAAATGGCGTCCCTTGGGCGGGATCAAATTTCCGCACAGCGGACATCAAGCCGGTGATTCCCACACTGTAGAGATCCTCCAGATCGAGCGAGGGAGGCAAAAAGATCCGCATCCGATCCACCACCGCCTTCACCAGAGGAATATTGCTCTCCAGCAAATGGGTACGATCATCCTCGGTCTGGTAGGCACGCACTACCGTCGAAGGATTCACAGGGGTGGAGTCAGGAGTCTGCATGAACTCTCTTGCTTCTCTCAGACTCTCCTACGGGGGGTGGGTTCCAGATCCTCCCCGTCTTGACTGCCTTTGTTGCCGCGTACTCTGTCCGCGATACACCCCTTGATCCCAGCGATATAGGCGGAGTGGAGCATCCGGAAGAGGAGCCCCCCGATAAAACACGCGATCGCAGCATCCCTCAAGGCCACGGCAGGGCGGTTCCCAGCAAAAAAATAGCTGGAAATCAACACCGCCGCGAAACCGGCGAAACCGCCTAGTAAAAGGAAATACTTCATGCGCTCGCCGCTTGGTTAGCAGATTCCAAACCAACTCCGGAAAAGGTTCGTGAAAGAACCGCCTCAAACACATTCTCCTCGCAGTCGCCGGCAATATTTTGGCCCGTGCTCAGAAAAAGCGGGGTCAGACCGGAGCGCAGGAGGAAGTCCCACATCTTGCCCCAATGCTGCAACTCATCCAAATGGGTGAAGACAACATGCGTGCAGTCCAATTGGGCCCCCACCTCAAAACACCGGCGGATCAGCGAAGGGTCGTACGCTGCATTAATCACAATCGCCCGGCTCGTTGTGAACAACGGCGCAAGCGCCGTACGGATTTCCGCGACCTCCTCGGCAGCCCACAGCGAAAAACCAGGCAGATCGATGTACAAGGTCCGGCCGTGACCTGGCCTTGGCGCCTCCATCGGCGTCCGGATGTAGCTGGCCCCCAACGCTTCGCAGAACACGGAAAGAGCGTCGCCGGGGTTGGCCCGGTCCAAATCCAGTTTCAACGCCGCCGGCGCCTGGCTCCGCAAAAAAACGTCCATTGCGAGCCGCTTGCACAACGCGGTGGTCTTGCCGGAACCCGCGGGCCCGACAAAAGCCACCCGGTCCCCCAGAGGCCTGCGCGGAATCGTCCGAAACTCCGCCCGCAAAAGTCCGCTCACCTCAGGCAGCGCCCGGCCGAAGGGCATCGTTTCGATCGTGCTCCACGCCGGGTACATCTGCAGTCGGGAAAGCACCTGCTTGGAAATACCGCCCGCTTCCAGCAGCTTCACCAGTCGGCTGCCCGAACCCGCCGCCTCCATGTACGCCGAAGCGGCCGCCACACTCACGTGGCTTTCCACCGCCGCACTCCTTGGCATCTCTGTGACCACGGTGCGCATCTGCTGGGGCGCTTGCACCGCCTCGGGTGCATTCCCGATGGGAGTCGCCACCGGCGCCGGCAAGGGGGCGTCCCCCACCGCGGCAATCACCTCCAGTTTGGGTGCCTGCAGAAAACGCGCCAGCCCCCGCCCCTCCACCTGGCGCACTGAAACCACCCGGGCCCGCGCACCAAAGCGCTGGCGCAGCACGGAAACGGCCTCCTCTGCACTCCCCACAACAAATCTGTAACGCTGCTCAGACATACGCTTGAATCACGCTGGAACCGCCAAAGTGCAAATCATATCCACGCTCCATCAGCAATTTTCCCGCCCCGCCTAGGCGGCCTGCTGACCGGCGGCCGGGGGCAGCACGATCCCCACGTTCTGGATCTCTGTTTGCGCCGGCAACTCTTGGTAGGACAACACCACCAATTTCGAAAGCGACGGCTCGAAAAACCGGCGGAAGGCCAGCCTCAGCTCCGAGGTGGTGATCAACACCGGCACCTGCCCGCGCTCCGCCATCTCCGACATCTTTCTCGAAAGTTCCTGCAACAGGTGCTGGGCCATCTGCGGGTCGATCACCAATCCCACGTCAAACTGGGTCCGATGCACCTTGCTGATCAGGGCCTGCTCCATCCGGGGCTCGATCGTCAACGCCCTCAACACCCCGGGCTCCGACTCAAATTCCGCCACAAAATAGGTTCCCAGCCGCCGGCGCACATGTTCCGAAAGCTCGTCAGGATTCTTGGTGATGGCCGCCACGTCCCCGAGGCTTTCCATGATGGAGGGCAAATTCTTGATGGAGATCCCTTCGCGCAGCAGATTCTGCAACACCCGCTGTACCACGCCGACCCCGAGCGGTTCGGGCACCACGTCGTTGACCAGCACGGGTTGCGTCTCCTTGAGCGAATCCAGCAGGGCCTGGACGTCCTGGCGGCCCAAAATCAGGTGGGAGCTGCGCTTGAGAATTTCCGAGAGGTGGGTGATCAGCACGGAACTCGGATCCACCACCGTGAAGCCGTGGATTTCCGCGGTGCGCCGCTCTTCGTCGTCCACCCAGGTCGCCTTGATCCCGAACACGGGTTCGACGGTGGGCACGCCACGCAGCGCCACCGAACTGTTGGAGACGTTCATCGCCAGCCAGTGCTTGAGCAGCACTTTGCCGCGCGAAATCTCGCGGCCCCTGAGCAGGAAGCGGTATTCCGAATTCTCCAAATCCAAACTGTCGCGGATCGCAATCGGGGGAATGACCATGCCCATGTCCCTCGCAAAGTTTCTGCGCACCCCCGTCACCCGGTCCAGCAGGTCGCCGCCGGTCTTCTTGTCGGCAAGTCCAACCAGTCCCAGCCCCAGCTCGATGCAAATGACGTCCACCTCCATGAGCTTTCGGAACTCCTCGGAAACGGCACGCGGTTTGCCCTCCCCGCTGGCGGCCGGCTTGTCGCCGCCACCCGCGCCCCCGTTTGGCGCACCGGGGGCCAGGCTCTTGGCCGTCCCGGCCATTGCCGACACCAGCGCCTTTTCCTCCTCCTCCTCCACCGCCTTCTGCAACTTCCAGGTCAGGATCCCCAGAAGGATCGCAATCACCAGAAAGGGAGCCATCGGCATCCCGGGAACCAGGGCAAAAATGGCCATCATCCCCGAAGCAATCGCCATCGCACGTGGGTAAAAGGTCAGCTGTTTGGATAGGTAGGAGCCCAGATCCGAGTCCTCAGAGGCGCGGGTTACCAGGATACCGGCCGCCAGAGAGACCACCAACGCGGGCACCTGCGCGACCAGTCCGTCCCCGATGGAGAGCAGCGTGTACTGCTTGAGGGCCGCCTCAACGGGCATGTTCTTCTGCACCACGCCGATGACAATCCCGCCCACGATGTTGATCAAAGTGATGAGAATGCCTGCGATTGCGTCCCCGCGCACGAACTTGCTGGCCCCGTCCATGGCGCCGTAAAAGTCGGCCTCCTTCTGGATTTTGGCCCTGCGGCGCGTGGCACTCGCCTCGTCGATCAAGCCGGCGTTCAACTCTGCGTCGATGGCCATCTGCTTCCCGGGCATTGCGTCCAACGTAAAGCGGGCGGCGACTTCGGCAATACGGCCCGCACCCTTGGTGATGACCATGAAGTTGATGACCACCAAAATGAGGAACACCACCGCACCCACCACGTAGTTTCCCTGCACCACAAAGTCACCGAAGGCCTGGATGATGTTGCCCGCATGGCCGTCGACGAGAATCAGCCGGGTGGAGGCCACGTTGAGCGCGAGCCGGTAGAGCGTCACCGAGAGCAGCAAGGTCGGGAACCCCGAGAAGTCCTCGGGCTCCTTGACGTAGACGATGATCAGGAGGATCAGCAGCGAAATGGCGATGCTGGCGGCCAGCAGCAGGTCCAGCACGGCGGGCCCCACGGGGACCACCAGCAGGACGACCGTCCCGAACAGTGCCGCGACGAAGGCAAGGTCCCCCTTCTTGAGACTCTCAAGAATCTTGGCTGGGGTTGGAAATGCGAACGCGCTCATGGATCAACAAAGTCTGGTAAGCAAGCTGCGTGCTCAGGACTGGGTTCTTCTCCGCTGCAGCTCGCGGAAATAGTCCTTGTGGGTGCGGTATACAAACGCAAGAATCTCGGCCACAGTGCGATACAGGTTTACCGGGATGGGTTTCCCCACCCTCCCAAACTTGTACAAAATCCGCGCCACCGGGGGATTTTCGACCACCGGAACGCCGTTTTCAGCCGCCATGGCCTTCAATCTCCGCGCAAAGGCCTGCTCCCCCTTGGCCACCACGATGGGCGCCGCCTCGCTGCGCCGGTCGTAGCGCAGGGCGACGGCAAAATGGGTCGGGTTGGTCACCAGCACGTCCGCCGTCTGCACCGACTGGAGCATCTGGCGCTGCAAAATCCGCCGGGCCATCGCCCGTAGCGCGCTCTTGATCTTGGGATCCCCTTCCGACTGCTTGGCCTCGTCGCGCACCTCCTGCTTGGTCATCATGAGACTCTTGCGCACCCTGAAGAGTTGGTAGGTGTAATTGAGCGCCCCGATGATTCCCAAAGCCAGAATACAGCGCCAAAGCAACACCACCCCCGCCTCCACAATAAACCCGCCAATGCGCTCCACAGGCGCCGGCGTGAAAAAGATGGGATCCTTGAGCACTCCCTGGAGGGCGCCCCGGATCACCCAGGCCACGGCCAGCAACCGGAGCGCGTCAGTGGCGACCTTCACAAAGCCCTGCATCGAAAAAATCCGCTGCAACCCCTGCACCGGGTCGAGCTTGTCGGGGTTCAGCTCCAAAACCTTCGGGGAAAGCACGAACTTGGTCTGGACCCCACCCACCAGAATCGCCGCCACCGTGCACACCCCGGCCAGCGGAATGCTCAGGCTAAACATCGTCGTAAAGGCCTCTTTCCCCCACGGCTCGACCGCTTCCGGCCGGATCTCCGTCCGCGACAGGTGACCGAAGATGTCCACCGCAATGGAGGCCACCCGCGCCGAAATATCCCCCCCCAAAGTGGAGATCGCCCAGAGGGCCCCCGCCAGAATCGCCACGGTTTGGAGGTCCGGCGCCTTGGCAAAGTTGCCCATCTCCTGCGCCTCCTGCAGGCGCTTGGGCGTTGGTTCCTCCGTCTTGTTCTGGTCGTCTTGGGCCATCGTGTGGGGCGTTCCGGAATGTTTCTGTCCGAAACCCTAGGGGATGATCCGGAGCATCGCCTCGGGCACCTGCCCGAAGGATTCCAGCAGAAGCTGTGCGGCAAGGCTCAGGGTGATCCCCAAAAGAGTCAACCCCACCACGATACGCACCGCAAAACTCTCGCCAAACACGTTCATCGACGGCGCCACCTTTCCCAGAATCGAAAAGGTAAACGAGATCACGAAGTTGATCGCGATTAGCGGCGCGGCAATCTGCATTCCGATGTGGAAGATTTTGCCGGTCGAACTCACCAGCAGTTCCGGCGAACTCACGTTCCCCCGCAGCATCGCCAGCGGCGCCACCTCAAAGCTGCGCAAAAACGCCGCAAGCACCGACTGGTGCGCCTCCGAGATGAAAAACACCATCGAGGTAAAGGACATCAATAACTGTCCCACCGCGCTTTCAGACGTATCGCTCATCGGGTCCATCTGCTGCCCCATCGACAGCCCCAGCTCGCTCGAAATCACGTGCGACGCCACCTCCACCGAATTCATCGTCAAGCGCACCACCCAGCCCATCAACAAACCGATCATCGCCTCCTGCGCCATCGCCACCACAATCTCACCCACGTTGGAGGGCAGGTTCCCAGGGACCTTCCGGGTCCATACCGCAAGCATCGCCACAAACAAGGACGCCAACAACCGGATCATCGCAGGCACCGCCTTGGACGAAAACACGGGTGACACGATCATCACCCCCGTCGCCCGCACGGAGGCCAAAAACCACATCATCAAAAACTCCCCGTTCAGCATAAGCGATTGGCGGGCCCAAAGCCTACGCCGGCAGGGGAAGCCCCCTCCCCAACTGCGGAAGCACGGCGAGGCGCTGGCGGTGGTCGGTCATGAGCAGTGCGGCCTCGTCTAGCGGGCCGCCTCGGGAAGACGGTTGAGAAACTGGATCGTAAAGTCCATGAGCGTCCTCAAAATCCATGGCGCGACCACGATCATGGTGATCCCCAGCGCCGTGACCTTAGGAATGAACGCGAGCGACGCCTCCTGGATACTCGTCACCGCCTGCAACAGGCTGATCACCACGCCCACCGTCACCGCCATGATCAGGATGGGACTCGCCACCGTCAGGGACGTCGTGACCAGCGAACGCAGAATATCAACCGACTGTTCGATGTTCATGACACGAAACTTTGCACCAAAGAACGCACAATCAAGTGCCACCCGTCCACCAACACAAACAGCAGCAGCTTAAACGGCAGCGAAATCATCATCGGCGGCATCATCATCATCCCCATGGACATCAGCGTCGCAGACACCAGAAAGTCGATCACCAGAAACGGCACGTAGATCATGAACCCCATCTGGAAGGCCGTCCGCAACTCGCTGAGCACAAACGCCGGCACCACCACGGTGAGCGGCAGGTCTTCCGTCTTGGTCGCGCCCTGGCCGGAAAGCCCGAGGAAAAAGTCCACCTCCGAAGCCCGCGACTGCTTGATCATGAACGTCTTCATCGGCTCCGCCGCCCGCTCCGCAAACTGCATCGTGCTGATTTCCCTCGCCATGTAAGGCTGCAACGCCTCGTCGTTGACCCGCTTCAGCGTGGGCGTCATCACGAACATCGTCAGAAAGAGGGACATTCCAATGATGATCTGGTTGGACGGGGCGCCCTGCAACCCGATCGCGCTGCGGATGAACCCCAGCACAATCACCATCCGAGTAAAGCTCGTCATCAGCATGATGAAGGACGGCGCCAGCGTCAAAACCGTCATCAACGCAACGATCTGGATCGCCGTGGACACGTTGGCCGGGTCGTTGTCGCCTCCAAGCGCAATCGTAAGCGACGCGCCACCTGGCGCCGCCGCACCTGCTGCCGGGGCCTGCTGCGCAAAGGCGCCCACAGGCAGCACAAACAGCAGCAGCAAACCCAGCCACACGCAGAAGGCCGTAGCCCTCAACTGCCCGCCTCCAAACGGATCTCCACCCATTTTCATGTTCTCTCCAAAATTCATTTGCCCTCCTTCACAGCCTCGGTCCCGTGTTCGTCCTTAGGCTGTGGCAGCGCACCGGAGGTCGCGTCCGAAAGCACCTCGGAAAATCCCCCGCCGTGCCCCGAGCCCTCGCTGTCCAAACCGCACAAGTAGTCGATGCGCCCGGGCGAGATCCCGAGCAACACCCGGCGTCCCTCATATTCAGCCACCACCAAATGCTGCCGGTTGCCCACCGTCCGGCTCTCCTCGATCCGGAGCTTCCGCACCGTCTTTGCGGCGCCCCACGAGACCCCGAAAAACCCTCCTCGCAGCAGCACCGTAAAGCCCGCCGCCCCCAGGACCACGATCGTGAGCACGTACCCAAGCAACGAAACAGACCCCCCGCCGGATAGGCTGGAAGGGGCAACGGGAGTGGGAGTCGAAACCGGGGCGACAACCGTCGCCTTCTCCGGCGCCGCGATCGGCGCGACCTGTTCCTGAGCCAACGCGGAATGCCCGCCACACAGGAGCAACGCTCCAGCGGAGAGGACGGAAAACCGGGCGGCGAATGCCATAAGGCGCGTGGCCTTAGGCTGGCCCGCCAACCATCGTGGTGACCTTGATCGCAAACTTCTCTTCCACCACCACCACTTCACCCAGAGCGATCAGCTTGTCGTTGATGTACAAGCCCACCGGATCGTCGGCCCGTTGGCCCAATTGGACAACCGTTCCAGGTTGGAGTTCGAGAACGTCACGCATCGCCATCTGGCAGGAGCCGAGACGGACGGTGAGTTGCACTTTTACATCCAGCACCGTGCTCAGTCTGGAGTCGTCGAGAGCATTAACCATAACTATTCCTTTAAGATTCTTTCGTTCAAGTGCACCGCCAGGCGCCCCTCCTCCACTCCGATCGTTCCGTAGAACTCCTCGGTCTCGGACACCGACAACTTTGTCTGGTCGATCAACTCCTGCGGAAGATGTATCAGATCCCCCACGGTGAGCGCTGCGGCTTCACCCAGGGTGATCTCGCGCACATCCCACCCAGCGGTGATGGGCACTTCAATCATGGCGTAAGGCGACCTCCAATGCAGGGGCTTCTGCTTGATCTCAGGCGCAGCCTTGCCGCCGATCCCCGTCTCATGCGTCAGCCCATCCATCAGCGAAAACGGAACGCCAATCTGGATGACCTCCTTCAAGCTCCCCACAGAAATGTCTGCCTTGAACACAAAAAAGGAGGTGTCATCCGAGGCGATCTGCAGGAAACGGCAGCTTGACTCGTGCCCCACCAGCGAGGGCCGCTTGCCCGCCGAACGCTCAAACAACGAACACCACTCCTTCAAAATCATCGCCACAATCTCGTCCAGCAACGCCACCTCGATTTCGGTGGGGCTCCGCTCGCCCTCGGGTGCGATCCCCTTGCCACCCAAAAGGCGGTTTGCCAGCGCCACACTCGTCAAGGGCCGCAGATCCAACACCCCCGCTCCCTCAAGCCCCTCAATCTGAAAAACTGTCAGATGCGTCGGAGCCGCAATCGCGTCGCAAAAAGCCCGGAACGTAAGACTGGAACACGAGACCGAAGTCCGCGCAACCACCACGTCCATCCGCAGATAGGTAGCCAGACGCGCAGACAAATCCGCCGCAAACTTCTGGTGCAACGCCGCCAACTGGCTGGTGTCCTTCTGCGAAAGAAATCCCGGTTGCCGGAAGTTATACGCGGTCACGATTGAGGAATCCACCGTGCGACGGATCCCGTTGGACGCAATGACCTCCACCATTTGGCCGGTCTTGGAAACCGGCGAAACGAGATCTTCCACCTTGGGTGCTTCTGAAATATCGGTCATTGGATCACAAACTCTGTGAAGAAGATCTGCTTCACAACGTTGGAGTTGAGCGCCTTGTTAAAGTTGGCGGCCAGTTCACTCCGCAGGATGTTCTTGGCACCGGAGGCCTCCATGTCCGCCAGGGAACGCGCGCTTAACACGGAGAGCGCCGCGTCACGCAGCTTGCTTTTGTTCTCCTCGACGATCACTCCGATGTTTTGGTCGTCGCTGACCACGCTGAATGCACACTTCACGTACTTCGTCCCGAGGGAACCGGTGAGGTTCGAGACCACGTTGGTGAAGTTGTAGGACCAGCCGTCCTTCGAATAAACGACTGAGGGCTTCTTGTCCTTGTCCTTGTCCGCCCCGCTGGCGGGCGCGGCGTCTGCCTTCTTTGCATCCTTGGCCGCGTCTTTCGCAGGTTCCTTGGCGCCGCCCGCGTCCTTGGCCGCCGGCTTGGCGGCCTCCCCCTTCGCGGCGTCCCCACCCGAGGGCGTGATCAGCGGCGCAGCGTTTTCGGCAGCCACTGCCGTAGCCTTGGCCTCCTCCACCATCTTGCTCAGCGACTTCTGCACCTTCGGCAGGAAGACGAAGTTCACCATTACAAAGGAAATCGCAGGCATCGCCACCAGCACAACGGCCAGCGGAATGAACGGATTCGACTTTTTAACGGGCGCCTGGGGCGCGCCCGCCTCGAGTGAGGGTGCGGAAGCTTCGTCTGCCATGTAACGGAAAGGTGGGACTGAACAGGAAGGCTAAGGAACCGGGCTAATGACTAGCGCTTGAGGTTGACCGCCTCCTCCATCATCTGGTCAGCGGTTGTGATCACGCGCGAACCGGCTTGGAAGGCCCGCTGGGTGATGATCATCGTGGAAAACTCCTCTCCAAGGTCAACATTGGAAAGCTCCAAAGCGCCGCCATTGATTGACCCGAGCCCGCCCGAACCTGCGGTGAGCCCGGTGATGTTGTCTTCCACCCATTCCCCATTGTAAGGACCGGCGGTGAAGATTCCAGAGAAGAGGTTGTCTCCTTCCCGTATGAGTGCGCCTGGGTCCTTGAAGGTCTGGAGCAAAACCGCTCCGCTACTGAAGGTCTGTCCATTGGACAGGATGACATTCACCTGACCGTTCGTGCCCACGTTAAACGTACGGATTCTGGGACCTGCGGTCCGCGCAGCTTCCAGCGGAATCCCAACAAGTTCGACGCCGTCCGCACCGTAATAGGAGAAGTCACTGCCTTCAGTGAAGCTTACCCTGAGGTCTCCAATATGGGAGGCGGGGGTGTACTCGGTTGACACAGAAAGCGATGCTGTATCGAACGTGTTGGCATTAGGCCGCTTGTTCAGAACAACCGTCTGTTCGCCAAAACCCAATGAGACAGCGCTGTATGAGGAAGAAGCGATATATTTCGGAGTAAACGCCTTGGCGGTTCCTGCGTTTACCGTCCCCGTCGCAACTTGATTGACCGTAATCTTGTTGTTGGCAACGTCAATGGCCGTGACAATTACTGGTCCTGCACTGAAGCCGCTACCGAATGCCACTTCGTCGCCAATATTCAGGCCAGACACCAAGCCCGCAGCCAATGTCACATCCGTTGTAGCACCAGATGCAGGGGGGGCAAAAGACACGCCAGTCAGGGCTTGCCCTTCATCTGAGTCAACGAGTGAGACCACATAGTCGTTGAAAATTGGGTCCTGGGTAATGGTCCCCACGTAAGCACCTGACGGCAAACCATCACCCGAGACCCTCATTCCCGATATCAGACCCGCCGCATCCGCAAGCCG
>JBIKSY010000014.1:0-33420 GCA_044348365.1 Chthoniobacteraceae bacterium | reverse complement strand
CCAAAAACTCCGTCTTACCCTCGCGCTCCGGCTGCTTTGATTCCTCCGGAGGCATCTCTCCCGAGTTGATTTGATTCAGAATTTTCTGCCACCGGTCGGCATTTTCCACCGAGTCGAGCGCGAAGGAGATGTCATCGAGCCGCAGCTTGCCCCGCTGCTTCTTCTCGTTGTGGCACTCGACGCAGTAGTCTTTGAAAAAGGTGCGGTGCCTGTCGTCGAGTACAGCACTGGGCGTCTCGGCGCCGTGGCCGACCGAACCTGACAGCAGCGACAAGAGCAGACAGAAAGACAGCCAGTGGTGGCGCATGATCACGCTGGTTTTAAATGAGCAACAACCGTTGGGGCGCGCGGCCATCCCCGCAGTCAACGCGGCAGCTCCTCGATGAGGATGTCGTCGAGCAGGAAGGGGCCGAAGCCGATGAAGTTCACGGACTCCTTATCAACGTCGGAGCGTTTCAGGTGGAGCGAGAGCGTCTCTTTGCCGTCCACCCACAGCGTCCACTGCTCGCCAACGTTCTCGACGACAAACTGGTACCACTTCCCCGGCGAAAGGCCGAGGTTCTTGAAGGTCGACTCCCCTGGGATGCCATAGGCACTGCGAAACGTTCCCTCGGGAAGCTCCAGCACCGCGGGGTCGAGCGTCTTGCCTTTGAGCGCGGGGTGGTTCACATCGCGGGTGAAGTCGCGCTCGCCGATGGAGACGTCGTCGCGCGCGCCCGGCTTGGTAATGCGCGTTACCACGTCCCCGATGTGCCAAAGGACGCTGCCCGGCTTTCCGGGACGCAGCGGGGCATTGATGAGCATGTCCATCATCGCGCCCTCGCCCTCAAACTTGATGCGGTAGGAGACCCGGACGTTGTGCGCGTTAAACTTCGGATCGATCGATTTACCGTGTGCCTTGCCGGGATGCGCTTTGCCGTCGTAGATGCAGGCGATGGCGCCCTCGCGGATTTCCCAGGTCTCCGGGATGTTCCAAGTCAGCCCGCCGCCCCAGAGCTTGGGCTCTGCACGCAGCTCGCCACCGCTGAAGTCCTCTTTGATCAGGACGGTGCCCTTGGCGCTGCTCTGCGCGCGGGCGGGTGCCAGGCCAAGGCCTGTGGTAAGGAGGCCAAGGAAGAGCGGAGTGAGGAAGTAACGGGAACGCATGGGGGGTAGGAGGCTGGTTGGTTGTGGGTGAAGGAGTGTCCGAGACCGTTTACTTGGTTTGAAACGCGCGGCAGGAAACCAGGGCCTCGATGATGGCCTGAAGCGTGAGGCCGCGCTTGCGGGCCTGGACCTGAATGTCTGCGCAAAGCTCTTCGTCGGTGAATTGGATTGGCCGGCCGAGGGCGTAGCTCACGAGATTTTCGATGAGTCCGGAGGTAAAGGCTTTTTCCCGCTTTGCGAGGGCATCGCGGAGATGAAAGAAGCCATCGAAGGGTGTTCCATCCGGCAGCGTGCCGCTGGCATCAATGGGGTGGTCCTTGGATTTTCGAACGTTATAGCCGGAGGCGATCTCCGCCACTTCCACAGCACGCCACAGACCGGCAGCGTTGAAGTGTTCGAGCCCGTATCCGATGGGGTCGATGCGCTGGTGGCACTGGGCGCACTGCGGCTCCTCCATGTGCGAGGTGAGCAGCTCGCGGGCGGAAAGAAGCTTGCCCGCATGACGGCTGAGCTGTGGCACATTGGGCGGCGCGGGCGGCGGTGGGTCGTGCAACAGTTTGCGCAGCACCCAGGCCCCGCGTTCCACGGGCGAAGAACGCTCTCCGTCGGAGCCCATCGCGAGCACGGCCGCCATTCCGAGCAGTCCACCGCGCGGCGTCTCCGCCGACACGGGGACCTTGCGAAACTCCCTGCCGGCGGCGTTCAATCCGTAGTAATTGGCGAGCAGCTCGTTGATGACCACGAAGTCGCTCTTGAGCAGCGTGGTGACGGGCAGGTTCTCGGTCAGGATGGTGCGCATTGTATGGAACACCTCGTCTCGTGCAGCGCGTTTGACGCTGTCGTCGAAACCCGGATAGAGCCGGGCGTTGAACTGGAAGAAATCCAGCCGCTCCATGCCGAGCCACTGGGGAGTGAAGCCCGTGATCAGGCGCCAGGATTTGGGCGAGGCAAGCAGCCGCCGGGCCTGCGCCTCCAGCACGGAGGGCTGGGCAAGCTCCTCGGAAAGACCGAGCGCTAGGAGTTCCTCATCCGGCGGACCACCCCACAGAAAGTAGGCCAGGCGTGTGGCGAGCTCGGGGCCGGTCAACGGGACGCGCGACGGGGAAGGCGTAGCGGTCTGGGTGGGTCCGGTGGCGGGCGCCGCCGGGGGCATGGCGCCTGTTTCATTGAGATACAGAAAGCTGGGGGAGGAGAGGACGATGCCGAGCGGCTCCTTCAGGGCCTGCTCGAAGGCATCACCTGCGGCACGCCTTTCGCTGTAATGGCCAACGAGCTTGTCGAGATAACCGGGCCTCACGGTCTTGCCACGGAACGCCGTGGCGGCGAAGCGCGCGAGGATCTCGCGGGCGTAGGCATCGTCCTGAGGCGCGTCTGCGCCCTTGAAAAAAAGGCGCGCATGAGCGGCGGTCGGCCAGGAGTCGAAGAGCGGCCCCTCCCACTCGACCCAGTCAATCCATAGTGCGGGATCCACCCCAAAACCGGTCCGCTCGTGCGCCTTTGCAGACAAGTGCGCGGCATGCTCGCGGTTGTTGGGCATGCGCTCGCGGAAGGCAAAGACGCGCTCGCCCAGGGTGATGCGCTTCTTGGTCTCAGGTCCAATCTCCACCGACAAGGGCACGGTGAGGGTGGGCAGGGTCACGTCGAACTCAATGACCTCCGGCTTGTCCTGCGGAGCAGTAATGTGGCGGCAGTCGAGGAGGTTCATCGCATCCTCCAGGGACCGCCCTCGGACGCCGACCTCCACGAAGTGACGGGCGGGCTCGGTGCCGGGGATCACACCAATGCTCGCGCGCAGTCGGTACCGACCCGGCGGCATTTCGTCGGGTATTGCAAGACCCACCTGCGGATTGCTGTCGAGGATGGTGAGCAGGGCGCCGGCCTTGGTCTCCGGGCGCGTGAGGTAATCAATCATCGGCGCCGTGTTCTTCTCCCAGACCCCCAGACGGAACTTCATCTCAGACTCATCCACGATGCCGAAATCCGTGGTGGGCCGGCCATTCGACGCCTTCCACTGCTTGTAAGCGCGGTAGCCACCCATCTGGTAAAAACGGAGGATGTGGGTGATACGCTGATTCGCCTCGTCCTCCGCTTCGATGTGGACCTTCCGGGTCTCCGGTCGAGGACCGGCGGCGACGGCCTGGTCCAGCGCGCGGCGGGCAAGCGTGAGGTACTGCTCAAATTGGTCGCTCGAAAGGAAAAGGGATTTCCCGAAGGTGTCGAAGGTGCCGCCGCCGCCGTCGTTTGGGAGGTCCTTTGCGTCTACCTTGACGCCGAGGAGTTCTTCGATGGTGTTTTGGTATTCGCGCTTGTTGAGGCGGCGCATCGTGACGACGCCGCCCGTGTCGGCGAGCGCCTTCCGCGCGGCCACCATGGTGCCGGAGAGATGCCGGAGGAACTGCGACTTCTCGGCCGGCTCCGGCTGCTTCTTTTCCTCGGGCGGCATCTCGCCTGAATTGAGGACATTGAGGACCTTTTGCCAGCGCTCCGCAGTGGGAATGTCCGAGAGGGTGAAGGGTAGGTTATCCAGCCGGACATCCGCCTTGGGCTTTTCCGCGCCGTGGCAGTCGAGGCAGTAGTTTTTGAAAAATGCCCGCTGGTCCTCGTCCATGCGCGCCTCGTGAGGCGCTGCAAGCAGGGTGGAGAACGGAAGGCAAAGGAGCGCCGCCAGTTTCATACTTCGCGCTCAGGTGAGGAGTTCCTGGATCAGGCCCGTGCTGTCACCGTGGGAAGCAACATCCAGGCCGTTCCCACGCAACAGCGTCAGCCAGAGGTTGCAGAGCGGCGTCTTGGGATCACTGAGGACAAGGTTCTGGCCGAGCTTCACCCCGGCACCGCCGCCGGCAATGAGGGTGGGGCAGTTGTCCAGGTAGTGGATGCTTTGGATGTTGCTGCCGTAGGCCAGCGTGGTGTGGTCAAAAAGAGCGCTGCCGTCGGGTTCCTTGAGCGCCTTCAACTGGTCGAACAGGCCGGCCAACAACTCGGCCTGCTTAGCGTCGCGGAGTTGGCTGGCCTCCATGCGCGCCCCGGGGCTGTAGTGGCTCAGGTTGTGTCCGGAAAAGGGTATCTTGAGGCTTTTGAGCAGCGAGCTCACAGGCTGCCGGTAGGTGGCCACGCGCGTGACATCCGCCTGTAGGGCGGCCGCAATGAGCGCATACGCGAGTTTGATCTCTTCGTAGCCGGCGAGCTCGCCCTTTGGCTCCGGCAGATCCGCAGCCGGGCGTGGTTTCGGCTTGTCCAGCCATTGTTCGTCCTTCGAGAGCCGCACCTCGATGTCGCGGATGCTCTGCAGGTACTCGGCCAGCTTGTCGCTGTCCTCCTTGCCCAGGCCGCGCGCCACGCTGCCGGCGTCATCGAGCACCGTGTCGAGCACGCTGCGCTTCTGTTTGAGCTGCGCCTGCCTCAGCGCGAGGGGTGTCTTTTCCTCGGAAAAAAGGCGGTGAAATGTGACGACGGGATTGTTGAAGCCCGACACTGGTTTGCCCCGGCGGTCCCAGGCTAGAGAAAGGCCGGGGCCGTGCCCCGACTCCTCGCCATTCTCGCAACTGAGCTGAAGCGAGGTAAAGCGGGTGTCCTTTCCAAAAACCTCTGCAGCAACCTGATCGGCGGAGATGCTGTTGTGAAAGCTCTGCCCGGGTTCGCCATAACGGTTTGCCCCGGTGAGCCAGAAGGTGCTACCCCAATGCGCTTCGTTGGTGAACTTGTTGGCGAGGTTTTGGATGACGGTGAGGTCTCTTTGATGACGCTCGAGCGGCTTGAGCCCCGCAGGCAACTGCCAGTCCGCACCTGTCTGTGTCTTGTCAGGAAACCAGGTCTCCTTTGTGACTCCCCAGCCGAAGCCTAGGAAAATCATGCGCTTCGGGGGGGTGACGGGCTTGGCTGCTGCGAAGGCCCTAAATCCGAGCGATTCAAGCAGCGGCAGCGCGATGAGCGCGGTGGAGCTGCGCAAAAATTGGCGGCGTGAGTTCATCGGGTGTTGCCGGGCGGGCGGAGGGTGTGAGTGCGCTGGAGGGGGGTTCGGGACTGTTTGGAATCACGCAAGGAGCTGCTTGACGACCCCCGTGCTGTCGCCGTGGCGTTCGGCACGGACGCCGATGCCTTGGAGCATGGTGAGCCAGATGTTGCAGAGGGGGGTGTCCTTGGGCAGCACGAGGTGGTGGCCGAGCTTGAGGTTGGCAGCACCGCCGGTGAGGACCGTGGGGCAGTTGTCGAGGTAGTGGATCGTGCGGATGTTGCTGCCGTAGGCGAGGGCGAGGTGGTCAAACAGGCTGCTGCCATCGGCCTCCTTCGTGGCCTTGAGTTTGTCGAGGAGGCCGGCGAGCAGCTCGCTCTGGATGGCATCGCGCTTCTGCGAAGCGGCCATGCGGTCGCCGGGGCTGTAGTGGCTCATGTCGTGGGGAGCGACCTTGGTGCCAAGGCTTTGGAGCAGGGTGCCGACGGGTTGACGGTACGTGAGGACGCGGGTGCTGTCGGTCTGGAGCGCTGCGACAATGAGGTCATACATCACCTGGATCTCCTCCCTTCCCGCCAGACCCGGCTTGGGTTCGGAGATCGGCGGGCTGGACTTTGGCACGCTGAGCCATTGTTCGTCCTTGCCCAGCCGCAGCTCGATGTCGCGGATGCTTTGGAAGTACTCGTCCAGCTTGTCTGTGTCCGTTTTTGTGAGGCCCTTTTGCAGCCGGCGCGCGTCCTCGAGCACGGCGTCGAGCACGCTGCGTTTTTGCGCGAGCATCGCCTGGCGCTCGCCCAGCGGTGTGCTTTCGTTCGAGTACAGGCGGTGGAACGCTGCGACCGGGCTATCCAGTCCCGCCAGCGGCTTGCCGCGGGGGTCCCAGGCCATCGACAGGCCGGGGCCGTGGCCTGAGTTTGCCACGTCAGGCGAGTTGAGCTGGATGGAGGCATAGCGCGTGTCCGCGCCCAGATGCGCCGCAGCCACCTGGTCCGCACTGATGCTGTTGTGGAAGCTTTGTCCCGGCTCGGCATAGCGGTTGGCGCCTGTGAGCCAAAACGTGCTGCCCCAGTGCGCCTCGTTGGCAAACCGGTTGGAGCAACCCTGCACCACGGTGATGTTCTTCTGATGCCTTGCGAGCGGTTTGAGTCCTTCGGAAAGGTCCCACTCCGTCCCGGTCTTCTTTACATCGGGAAACCAGGTCTCATTTGTGACGCCCCAGCCGAACCCAAGGAAGACCATGCGCTTTGGCGGGGGGGCGACTTTTGGGGCGCTAAAGGCCTTGAAGCCGAGCGTCTCCAGTACGGGCAGCGCGATGGTTGCGGAGGTGGAGCGGAGGAAATGGCGGCGAGTTTGCATGGGCTGGGGGGTGTCGTTCAGACAGTAAATGGGAGTGGGTGGGTGCGGGGTGAGGGCGGGCTGGGCCGCTCAGGGTGAGGTTTTTACGGAGTGCAGTGCGGGGCTGGCGGTCAGGGATTCTTCAGCTGCTCAAGGACAAACTGGATCAACTCGGGGCATTCAAAGAAGGAGGGCCCCACCTTGTGCCCTTCGCCGGGAATGACCTTAACGCTCATTGGAATGCCAGCGGCCGCGTAACGCTCCTGGAGCAGCTTGGTGTTCAGATCGTACGGCACCACCGCATCCGAATCGCCGTGTACGGCGAACAGAGGGACCTTGTGGGCGGCGAGTCCGGCGAGGTTGTCGAGCGGATTAAACTCGCCGAGCCTCGCGACTAGTTCCGGCTCTCCCATCTCAAAATCGGCCAGCGTCTGCGGTTTTGAGTTCTTCAGCGGCCAGCTCGCCAGATTGCAAACCGGATAGATTCCCACCCACGCCTTGACCTTTTCGGGATGCCGGAACGCCCAGGCGAGCGTCATCATGCCGCCACGGCTCTGGCCGAGCAGGATCGGCTTTGGCGAAAAACCGCGCTGCACCATCGCGTCGTAAAACAGCGTGAACTTTGCCGTGCTGGCTGGCGCGCCGCGCACCTCGCCGAGGTCGCATCCCGCGATGCTGATCCCCGCCTTTAGGAAGGTCTCGAAGTACGTCTTTCGCTCGCCGAACGAGAGGCTCCTCAACGTCGGTGCGTACCAGACCCAGGGCTTGCCGGCGGCTGGCTGGGGCGCAGTCTCAAAAAATGCGGGGTGTCCGGCGACGGTGAAGGTTTCAACGGCGCTGGCGGGGAGGGCGCTGGCGAGGAAGGCCAGGGCAAGAAGGGCGCGAAGCGAGGGCATGGCGATGGGTTTTGTAACGGGAAACGGGGAGTTGTGGGGAGTCGGTAAGGGAATGTGTGTGGCTCAGCGCTGAGCCAACCGCACGGGCAGGGTCGGCTGGGTTTTGAGCGTGAGCCGCACGTCGTCCACGAACTGTTCTCCAAAGGTGGCCTCGGTGCCCACGGGGTTCCTGGGTTTATGAACGAGAAGATGAATCACTGCAAAAGCCGCCCCGGGCGGAAGCAGCACCTTGGTTGTAACCTTCTGCCAGGCAGCCGGGGCGCCGCCGTGACTGTTAAAGTAGCCGGATCCAGCCGCCAGCGACTCTTTTTGAGACAGGGGCCATTCCGCTGGAAGAGTATCCGGGGTGCCGGGAAATACAAAAAGCCGGCAGATAAACTTCACCTCCTCCCCGGCGTTGGGACGAGCATCCAGAAACCGGGAGGTCAGCTCGAGCATTGCCTCGCCACGGTCAACAACCGCCTGCAACGAGGCAAGGTCCACAAGCTGATACATGTCGCACGAAGCCGCACCGTGGTGCGGCAACACCGGTTCCCGTTGCGCACGCTTAAAACAGAGCGCGCGTTTCCCGTCTCCCGCTGCCACCGAGGTGCCTTCCACAATCTCGGCTTCGTCCCCGCTCCAGACTCCGAACTGCACGGGAAATCCCGAACCCAGCCGTTCGCGGGGTTCCTCGAAACTCCCATCCACCAGCGCAAACAGTCGGGAAGCGGTGACCACCGCACGCGGCATCACGTAGCCTGAGACGACAGACGTGAAAAACATTCCCAACACAATTCCCGCGGCGGCTGCGGTAAGGGGCCGCCATGAAAACCATCGAAAAGCCGGGCGCGGCCTGCCGCTTGGCTTGAGCTCGGCGAGAGAGCATTCGTTGTCCAAATAGAGAAACCAAAGCTGACGGGCCTCCGCGCTGGATTTGAGCAGGGTGGCGATTTGTTGCTGGTCGGCAGCGCTCAGCTGGTCATTGAGCGCGGCGTTGAAGAGCCGGTGCCATTCGAGTGGAGCCGCTGTTTTCATAGGATGGAAGCCGCAATTCGCCGCTGCACACATTCAGCAAGGGCGCGGCGGATGATGTTGATCTTGTTGTAGATGGTTTTCGGGGCGCAGCCCTCGCGGCGGGCGGCTTCGACCGCGGTCATGCCCTCGGTGTAAAGGGTCTCCACGAGAGCGCGGCTGGGGCCGTCGAGCTGCTCGAGGCAGTGCTCCAGAGCCTCCGTCCTTGCGGACCACTGCCGCACATGTTGGACCCGCTCGGCGGCCAAGGTCTCGAGCAGTTCATCATCAAACTCCAGCCGGCAGTGACCCGTCACGCGCTGGAAGTTGCGCGCCTCATAAAACGCCACCGTCGTAGCCCACGCGACAAAATCCGTCCCTGGCTCGAAGGTACCAAACCGGCGCCACATCACCATGCAGGCGCGTTGCAGGACGTCTTCGCCATCGTGGCGGTTTCCGAGGAGTGACATGACATAACGCAGCAGCAGGCCGTGGGCCTCATTGAGCAGCCGCACAAACTCCTCCTGCCGCTCGGCAGGGAGCGACTGGGCTGGGTCTGGCTGTGACGCGTCGGCAATCATTCAAAGGGGTATGTATGAAAGAGGCCGCAGGTTCCCGAAATTTGGGGAGAACTGCAAACTGGGGGTCAGAACTGGGGGTCAGAGAACTGGGGGTCAGAGAACTGGGGGTCAGTGTTCATTTTCTTTCAGCCATGGTTTGCAGAAGTCATTTGCGTCTGCTGGAGTTCTGACATGGCGCGGAGTGTCCGATTGGAATTCGAAGGGGCTTTTTACCATGTGATGGCTCGAGGGA
Organism: Chthoniobacteraceae bacterium; assembly: GCA_044348365.1. GTDB lineage: Bacteria > Verrucomicrobiota > Verrucomicrobiia > Chthoniobacterales > Chthoniobacteraceae > Chth-196. The sequence continues at coordinate 24,288 of JBIKSY010000014.1, read as the reverse complement.
ATCGCCGGGCGGCGATTTTTGTGGATGATCAAGACAGGCGATTTTTTTTGCAATGCCTTGCCGATGTCTGTGAAAAAACAGGTTGGCGCGTGCATGCTTGGGTGTTGATGGGGAATCATTACCACCTCTTTATTCAGACTCCGGAGGCGAATCTGGTGGAGGGTATGAAATGGTTCCAAAACACGGTGACGCGTCGATTCAATGTGCGGCATCGCGAATGGGGTAGGCTGTTTGGAGATCGTTACAAGGCTGTGGTGGTCGATGGGGGTAGCCCTTACTACTATGAAACGCTTTGGGACTACATTCACTTGAATCCGAGTCGCGCGCGTCTGGTGGATGTGCCGCAGGGACAAAGTGTTTTGGACTATCCGTGGAGCAGTATTGCAGGTGGGTATGCCTTGATGCCGCACCAAAGGGCGAAGTGGTTGGCGGCGGAACAAGGGTTGGCGGCGATGGGGGTGAAGGACACGGTTGAGGAGCGAAAAAAAATGGTTGGGCGCCTGGACAAACGCGCGGCTGAAGAGCGTGAGCAGAGTGGGTTTGTGGCTGTGGATACGGAATCCGACAAAAGAGGAAGCCATTTGCGACGCGGCTGGTATTGGGGAAAACAGGCGTTCGCCGAGAATTTGCTGAAGCTCGGCGAGGCGGCGATTGGACGAAACCGCGTGGCGCGTGGCTACGATGCAAGCCTCGAAATGAAGGCTCATGGTGAGCAACAAGCGCTGGTTCTGCTGGAGGAAGGGTTGCGGGTGGCAAACCTCGCCAAGGAAGATTTGATTGGGCGTGGTTGCACTGAACCGCGAAAGGTGTTGCTCGCAGGGTTGCTATGGAAAAAGACAACGGTCTCCCAAGCGTGGATTGCGGAGCATCTCGGCATGAAAAATGCGGCCAATGTGAGTAGAGTCATACACCGCACGGATTTATCGCAGCTCCAGGAGAAGGTTTCAGGAAATTTGAGGCGGTTTTTTTCTGAGAAAATGAAAGAAAATGAACACTGACCCCTAGTTTTGTAGTTTTGAGATATTTGCGCACGCGCCGCTGCCGCACCTAGGCTCGTGCTGTGCGCCACGGCTGCAGCGAGCAAAGTCCCATCAATTCAATTTCGAGTTAGCGCCAGTCCTGACACCTGATCCTCACTTTTGGCACCTTGGCTTTCAGGAGGCCATTGGATGTTAATAGAAAGTCTGAATTAACGGATATGAACGAACTCATTGAAGCCGGCCGCGATTTTTACCGGCGCGGTTGGTCCCTGGGCACCAGCAGCAACTACAGCATGGTCATCTCGAGGGAACCGCTCGAACTGATTCTCACAGGTAGCGGATTCGATAAAGGCAACCTTACGCCGGAGCAGTTCGTCAGGATTGATGCACAGGCAAGGCTTACAGTGCCATCGCAGAACCGGCCTTCCGCCGAGACTGCACTCCACACGGTTTTGGCCCGTGTCGCCGAAGCCGGGGCAGTGCTGCACACGCATTCCATCGCGGCCACCGTCCTTTCCCAAGCTTACTGTTCGCAGGGATTTCTCGAAATTCACGGCTACGAAATGCTCAAGGGGCTCGCAGGGATCACCACACACGACACCACCCTCAACCTCGTGATTTTCCCGAATACTCAGGACATCGCCACCCTCGCCAGCGAGGTGGAGGCCCGTCTTCTGGATAAAACAAATCCACTCCGACACGGCTTTCTGATGGCTGGTCACGGTCTCTACACGTGGGGGAAAGACGTCGCCGAAGCGCGCCGCCACGTCGAGGTGCTCGAGTTTTTGTTGGAGGTCATTCTCCGCCGCGAACAGCTCGCCTCCGCCCGATAAATCCACGACCCCGCTGCATTTTATGGCAACCCTACGAATCCCCTCCGAAGACCGGCTCTTGCTGGAGCCCGAAGCCATTCAGGAGTACCTGGCACCACACGGTATTTTCTATGAAAGATGGCCTTCCGCAGACCGAATCGGCACGGGAGTCTCCGCTCAGGAAATTCTGTCCGCTTACGCACCTGAAGTCGAAGCACTCAAACAACGTGGCGGATATATTACTGCGGATGTGGTGGATGTAACGCATGACACACCCAATCTCCAGGCGATGCTGGATCGCTTTAACAGGGAACACACTCACGCGGAAGATGAGGTACGGTTCATCGTGGAAGGTCGCGGCCTGTTCCATGTGCATCCCGAACAGGGCCCCGTTTTCGCGATCGAAGTCGAAACGGGTGACCTCATCAACGTCCCTGCGGGAACCAAACACTGGTTTGATTTGTGCACCGACCGACGGATCCGAGCGATCCGGCTGTTTAAGGAACAGGCCGGCTGGACACCCGAATACACCGGCAACTCCGTCGCCGCGTACGAACCACTGTGCTTTGGCCCAAACTACATTCCAAACCGGGCCACGATTCCGGCCGTTTCCTTCACCTCATGATGCGGATCTCCGCAAACACCCACGTCGTCCTGGACATTGAAGGCACCGTAACTCCGGTGGCGTTCGTCCATGAGATTCTCTTTCCATACGCCAAGAGAGAATTGCGCTCCTTTCTCGCTGCACAAAAAAGCGCGCCCGCCGTGCTGCATATCATCGAGCAGGTGGCCCGGGACGCTGGCGCTCCAAATTTTGCGGACTGGTGTCTGCACACCTGGCCGAGTGACTTGGCAATCGAATGGCTGGTGGAAGTCCTCCACAGTTGGATGGCCCGCGACGCAAAACACACGGGACTCAAAGCCCTGCAAGGTCTGATTTGGGAAAGCGGGTATCAGGATGGCAGTCTCACAGCGCCTGTTTTCCTGGATGTGCCCCCCTCGCTTCGGGCATGGATCAAACTGGGTGTACCCGTTTCGATATACTCGTCCGGGAGCATCGCAGCTCAAAAGCTTCTGTTTACCTACACCGATTCTGGCGACTTGACCTCCCTCTTCTCGCACCACTTCGACACCACAAGCGGCCCAAAACGAGACATGGTAAGTTACCGCACCATCGCAGCAACACTCGGTGTCGAGGCAGGTCGGTTGCTATTTTTTAGCGACGTACCGGCGGAATTGGATGCAGCCCGGGATGCTGGTTGGAAAACGGTGCTGGTAGTGCGCCCGGGAAATATCCTGGTGGAAACCACGGACCATCCGCGGATTCACTCCTTCGCAGAGTTTGAAACAACTTCCGTCTAGTCGATTAGCAGAGCCAGGGACGGCTCCAGCAGGAGCCGTTTGGAAAGACCAAGAAGCCTTCGCTTTTCCTCCAACCCATAATGAACCGGTAACTGGGCCACCCCAATCACGCGACGCATGATCTCAACGCCCGCCAGGCGAAGAACCGGTTCCAGATCCAGAGGGGCCTCCTCCCTATATTGACGGAGAAAGTGCTGGATCGCCTCCGGATCTTGTTGAGCCAAAAGCAGGTGTCCTAGGAAAATCCCGAGTTCCACTTCCGCCCGCCCGAAACAACAAAACTCCGGATCAATCACCCGTAACCCGTTCTTCGTACGCAAGTAGCTTCCTGGAAAGAAATCGCCGTGGATCAGCGTGTCTGCATCTTCCAGATAGAAATGGCCCATCGCCTCGACGGCCTTCCGGTAATCCGCATGCTGATGCAGTTCGGTGGCAAGCGCTCCCAATCCCGGAGTAATGGTGTCCAGAGTCAGTCCATTCTCAGGGTCCATCGGCACCACAAAAATGTGGCCATGGTTAAACCGACGGAGCGCGTGATTGGTAAAATCCACCTCGAGTTGCCGGCCACGAAAGTGACTGTGCAACGTCAGCAAAAACTGGAGGAGTTGAGCCCAATCCGGATCGGCGAACCGGTCTCCCCGGTAAACGGTCGAAAAGTCCGTACCCTCTCCCAAGTCACTCATCCCGAGCAAATACGCCGACTCGTCCGCAAATAAAAACTGAGGCATCTGGTCAGCCAGCGCAGGCACTTCGCTGACAAGCCGATAAAAGCGGATCTCGTATTGGGCGCGCTCCACAGGAGCTTCGAACTGCGCATACTTTTCCACCCACGGACGGGCTTGTTTGACCACAAAGGAACGCTGGTCCGTCCCCACTCGCACGGTACAATTCATGTTTCCCTCGCCCGCTTTCCGGGCGGACTGAATCCGCTCTCCGGTTAACAGCCACCCCTTGCCTCTAAGATATTCCTCCAACCTTTGAGGGTCGTCACGATCCAGAAAGTAGACTCCCGGATGGCTTACCTCAAACTGACGCTGTTGTTCAGGGATAACATTCATGGCTTTTGTGCGAATACAGTTTCCAATTCGTCCGGCCTCAAAACGCCGCGTTCGGTAATGAACCCGGTAATCCATGCGGCGGGCGTGACATCAAAGGCATCGTTGCGTGCCACCGTGCCCTCGGGATAGGGCGAAACCTTCCCAACATGAGTCACTTCCCGTGGGTTGCGCTGTTCGATTGGGATTTCAGCAACACCGTCACACAGACTGAAGTCGATCGTGTTCCCGGCCACCGCGACGTAAAACGGAATCCCATGTTCCTTGGCAGCAAGCGCTTTTAGGTACGTGCCGATCTTGTTCGCCGTATCTCCTTTCCGGGTGACCCGATCCGCCCCGACGATTACCACATCCACCAGGCCGTGTTGCATGAGATGACCCGCGGCGCTATCGGTGACAACAGTGTGCAACACTCCGCTCCGGCCAAGTTCCCAGGCCGTCAGCGCGCCCTGCCAGCGAGGCCGCGTCTCACTGACCCAAACATGCACTGGAAGCTGCTCTGTTTGGGCCAAATACATTGGAGCCGTGGCTGTCCCCAACCCGGGGGTACCCAATTTCCCTGGATTGCAATGCGTCATCACCTGCAAAGGACGGCCTACAGGCAGGGACGCCGCCAGCTTCCGAAAAACCTCCACCCCGTACCGGCCAATGTCTTCGGTAACACGCGTCTCGTGCTCCAGGATAGACGCCGCTTTCTCCTGCGCCGCACACAAACGCTCCGTTGCAGGAAGCCCTTCGAGCGCATGCCGCATCGTCTCCAAAGCCCAGTGAAGATTCACCGCCGTTGGCCGAGTGCGACTCAAGCGCGCGAGGGCAGCAGCCAACGCCTTGTCCGTGGCACTCTTTTGTAAGGCCAGCACAACCCCGTACGCCGCGGTGACTCCGATCAATGGCGCACCACGCACCTGCATTGCTTCAATCGCTTTTCCCACCTGCTCCAAAGTACGCAACGTACGAACCTTCTCCCGATGCGGAAGAACGGTCTGATCTAAAATCTCAATCCATCCGGATTTGTACCGGATCGTATGAAAGCCAACGGGATTATGGCTCATATCGCCGGGTCGTGAGTTGAGCCAGGCGTTCTGCGGCTGCGCGCAAAGTCGCTTCTTTTTTGGCAAAATGAAACCGCACGTAGCGGTGTTCGGGTTCACGGAAAAAGCTCGAGCCCGGCACCCCTGCAACTCCGACTTCGCGCGTGATCCATTCCGCCGCTTTGGTGTCGTCCGGAAAGCCCAACGGCGAAACATCGAGCATCACAAAATACGCCCCCTGCGGCTCAGTCCACCGCAGGCCAGTGGCGGCAAGACCACTGAGGAAAACATCCCGTTGTCGGGTGTAGGCCGCCGTAAGCTCGCCGTAATAACTGTCCGGAAACTCCAGTCCCGTAACCGCCGCTTCCTGCAAAGGCGCGGCGGCTCCGACCGTTAAAAAATCATGCACCTTCTTGGCCTGCGAAATCACATGCGGCGCAGCCTGTACAAACCCGAGCCGCCAGCCGGTGATCGAATACGTCTTGGACAGTGAATTACAGGTGATCGTCCGATCAAAAAGCCCGGGCAACGTCGCAGCTGCCGTGTGTTTATGCGGCGCGAACACGATGTGTTCATACACTTCGTCCGTAATCACAAAGGCGTCGTATTCCTCCGCCAACGCACCTATTTCCACCAGTTCCGCCCGGGTAAACACCTTGCCACTCGGATTGGATGGATTGCACACGATGATTGCCTTCGGTCTCTGCGCGAAGGCCGCGCGTAACTCCCCGGGGTCGTACAGAAAATCCGGCGCGCGCAGCGGGACATAGATGGGGATCGCGCCGGAGAGGATCGTGTCCGCCACGTAATTTTCATAAAACGGCGAAAAAACAATCACCCGATCCCCCGGATTACAGGCCGTCATGAGCGCCACCATCATGGCCTCCGTACTGCCACAAGTGACGACGAAGTTTTGATCCGGATCCAGGTCCAGTCCGGTGAAACGATGGATTTTCCGAGCTAACGCCGCTCGAAATCGGGGAGCACCCCAAGTCATGGCGTACTGGTGATGTGGCCCTCTGGCTGCATGCACGAGTGCTTCGAGAAGAGGTTCCGGCGGATTGCCCTCTGGAAATCCCTGGGCGAGATTGATGGCGCCGTGTTGCGTGGCTAGGCGCGTCATACCCCGAATAACGGACTCGGTGAACCCATGTAATCGGGAAGCAGTTTGAGGCATGGTGGGTTGTTCTGGTTATAGAATGTGATCCTTCCCCGCAAGCTCCTCTGGCATCTGTCACACAGGTGTCACGAAGTCCGAGCCGGATGGCCATAGGTCCCCAGGAGCACCCTATCCAGCAGCGACTTCGACCAGACTGATCGCGTGATCGTCGCCAGGCTCCCACACCTCTGATCCAGCGGGCCAGGGCCTTTCCGGTCATTTGTATCCAAATTAGCAGGTAGTTTCGATTCTCCGTCCAAAAGCGAACGGCACTTACTCTCCAATCAGGGGATTGATCCCTGTGGTGAGGAAAAAGGGAACCTTGTGGGACGTATCGTAAACCACGCCTTTCACCCTCTTCCTAAAGCCATTGAGAGTGTGATTCTCAAACATTGAGACTGCCGGTACGAGTTCCGTAAGCCTCTCCTGGGCGCGCCCATAAAGTTGACGTTATCGCAACGGAACCCGGTCTTGTCGCGCCGGCGATAACTTTTGAGAGTATCGTTTTGTGCGGGAGCTGAGTTTACATTTTGTATTGCAACTCCCGTCAGCCACATCATTTCGCACGAGGCGATGCTTTTTTAATTTCGGAGTTCAGGCTAAAGAATGCGAGACGATCGCCCCACGGCATTCCCATCGCCAATAATCTAGAAAACCCAGATGCGTGGCACGAGGCGGACCTTGGGCCTCCCCAATGTCCCAAAAGGCAGGACAAAGCCGGATTCCTCTCGCGCGCTTATGCCAGAATTTCCTCGGTCGGGATGCTCCGAGTCAGTATTTGGCTTGCCAGTGAAGAGTCTGTAGATTGAACCGCAATGACTGAAACCATAGACACTCAGTACGGCTCTGACCACCATGGTGTGGTGTGGGCCTATCAGTTTGTCAGCGGTCGTCCCGGGGTCTCGATCACCTCCGACCAGGCCCTGGACATTTTTTCAAACCAAGAACAAACGGGCCAGGACCAGCTTGTCTGGTTACACTTCTCGCTTTCCAACAACGCGTCGATTGCCTGGTTGCGCGACAATTTCCGACTCCCTGAAACCTTTTATGAATTTCTCGGGCACGAGGTTGGGTCGACACGGATAGAGCGGGATGACGATGCCTTGGTGGCGATTTTCCACGACGTGACTTTCGATTTTTCCTTCGACGCATCAGAGGTGGGGGCGACCACGCTTTGCATCATGCCGAAGCTGTTCGTGAGTATCCGGATGAAGCCGTTGCGTTCCCTGGATGCGTTGCGCGCGCTGGTCCGTAAAGGTCACGCATTTCACTCGTCTCCTGAACTCCTCACCCACTTGCTGCAGAACCAGGTCAACGTACTGGTCGAAATCCAGCGGCGGGTTACGGAGAATGTGGACGAGATTGAGGATCAACTGCTTTCAAGTCGTATCAAGGCGACGCGTGCGGAGTTGGGGTCGATGCGCAGACTGCTGGTGCGGCTTCAGCGGTTGCTCGCCCCCGAACCGGCCGCCCTTTTCAGGCTTTTGAATCGGCCTCCGGATTGGATTTCGAGGGATGATTTGTTGGAGCTCCAGCACGCAGCAGAGGAGTTTTCGGCCACGCTCGGCGATGCAGCCGCACTGGTGGAAAGGGTAAAGCTGATTCAGGAAGAACTTTCCGCTTTCGTCAATGAACGCAGCGGTCGCGTTCTCTTTGTGCTGACTTTGGTGACGGTGCTCGCCCTGCCCATAAATTTGGTCGCTGGACTTCTGGGCATGAACGTTGGAGGCATTCCGTTTGCGGAATCAGCATCCGGATTCGCTACTGTCGTGGCTCTTTTGGTTCTGCTGACGGCCGTTCTGGGTTATCAGGTGTTTACCCGCCTGCGTCACTAGTTTAAGCGGCTCAACAGCGTTTCGAAACTTTATTACCCTCCCCCACGGCCATCCCACAGCCTTGGGGAACCAAAGGTTCCGAAGGGACTTTGTTAGAGAGACAGCGGCGAGGTTTGAGGGACGGCAATTGCAGCTTTTGCGAGCGGGATTGGCGTTCTTGAGGATTCCAGCGATTCAGCCCGCCCCGCGACGAACCCGCGCCCGCGGACTGCGGAAACGGGGGGCAAAAGCAAAATCAATTCCATTGCGTAAATGATGGCTTAAGGCCTTGGGAGCCGCCTCAAGCCGGAATCCTGCATCGGGGCCCTTCATCATGACCCTAGGCGCCCCCCGGGCTTGGCACGTTGGCCAGACCGTCCTGCGCGCTCGAAGGACCCGCCGAAACGGACGCACATGCCCACGCAACAAGGGGCACCCGACACCAGAACCAGGCGCCACCCAGACCTCTCAAAAACTGCAAAGACGTATTCATCAACGGGTTGTTTTTAAGCCGCTGCTGAACGTGATTCGGCGCCGATGGCAACGGCGGATTTCCCTTCACAGCATGGCGCGCAGAGGATTTTGCGATTGCCGCCCAGCGCGACGGACAACAACCAATCCCCTTCTGTAACGTTATGGTTACAGAATTAAAACAACCTTCAAGATCACGACTGAATGTGGTTGTTTCAAAGCTCAGAGCGGGATGTTTTTTTCGAAATCTGGATTGCTTGTTGTTTAAATTGAAATCCAGAAATCCGTGGTGTTTAGGTATAAAATACGCACCCCATAAAATGGATTAAAATACAAAACAAACCGCTGCTTTAAAGGCTTTCAGAGTTTAACCCACGCTCACAAAACCACTCCAAATGAAGTTTTTAAATTACATTCGTATCGGACCTCGACTGGCGCTTGGATTTGGATCTGTTCTCCTATTTCTGCTCGTGATTGTGTTTGTGTCGTTTTCCGGAATATCCACTTTGAGTTCACGCATTGAAGATCTCGTCGCCAAGGAATTTGTTGAACAAAACAACGCCGCCCAACTGCTTTTTAACGTTTATGCCAACGCTGCGAGGATGGGCGCACTTGTAATGTCCTCGGACAAATCAGAAGTGGACGAACTGAAGTCTGATATTCAGGAGGATCAGTTAAAGATTGATGAACGCTTCGAGCGATTGATCGAAATGGCGGGTAAGGGTGGGGACCCCGCGGCTGTGAATGACATGATCGCAGCGGCCGGTAAGCTCCTGAATGCCACAGCCCAAATGTACAAGATAAGTGCACAGGGGGATCAGGCGGCTTCCACGCTTTTCTTTAAGAAGGAACTCGCCCCCCTTCGCGAGGCGTATCTCCAAAAGGTGAAGTCGGCTTACGAAATGCAGTCCAAACACATTCAGACGGCGGAAACCGAAGCCAGACTCGTTTCCCAGAAGAGCCGCCTACAGATTCTCGGGATCGGAGCAGGCGCTGTATTCATCGGCTTTCTCGCGGCCGCCGTGATCCTTCGAAGCGTCGTGTCCCCTATCAGAAAGACCATGGCAGTGTTGGAATCCGTTGCAGGAGGGGACCTGAGCCAGACCTTGGAGATCGAGTCGCGTGATGAAATCGGCTCCATGGCTGACTCGTTGAACACCGCGGTCAGCGCCCTGAGAACCTCGATGGACGAGGTACAGGTGCTCCGACTTCGCGAGCAACAGCACGCGCAGGAACTGGAAAATAAGATAGACGAACTTCTTGAGGTCGTGGCTGCCGCCTCGCGCGGCGACCTCTGTCAACAAGTGGCCGTAAAGGGTTCCGACTCCGTCGGAAAAATCGGGGAGGCCATGGAAAGACTGATCGGGAACTTCCGAGACAACATTTTGACGTTTTCACAAAGCGCAGAGTCTCTCGCTTCCACCTCTCAAGAGCTGAACTCCGTCGGCCAGCGCATGAGTGGAAACGCGGAGGAAACCGCCGCGCAGGCACGTCTACTGTCCGGCTCGGCAACCGATGTCTCCACCTCGCTCCAGACCGTGGCGGCGAGTTCCGAAGAGATGACAGCAAGCATCAAGGAGATCGCGGTGAATGCATCGCAGGCCGCAATGATTGCGCTTTCCGCCGTTAGCATTGGCGAAGAAACCACCAAGATGATGGACCGCCTCGGCGGATCCAGCCGGGAAATCGGGGACGTTATCAAGGTGATCACTTCCATCGCCCAGCAGACCAACCTGCTTGCACTGAATGCGACCATTGAATCTGCGCGGGCGGGCGAGGCTGGGAAGGGGTTTGCGGTGGTTGCAAACGAGGTAAAGGAGCTCGCAAAGGCCACCGCCAGCTCAACCGAAGACATCGAAAAGAAAATTGCAGCAATCCAGGCGGACGCCAAGGGAGCGATTGACGCCATTGAAAAAATGGTCGGTGTGATCGCAAAGATCAGCGAGATCTCCTCCACCATCGCCGCCGCCGTGGAAGAACAAACAGCCACTACCAACGAGATCGGCAGACACGTCAACGAAGCGGCTTGCGGCAGCGACGCAATTGCGAGGAGCATTTCCCGCACGGCTGATGTCGCCCATAACACCACTGAAGGGGCCGACGAAAGCCAACGCACGGCGCAGCGGTTGGCGCAAATGGCAACCGACTTCCAAAGACTGGTGGAGCGGTTCAAGGTTTGAGCTGACCCGTAAATATCGCCTCTGGCACTAGAGGCGGCGCGCCGCGCCGGATGATCCAGTGCGCGGATATTTTCTGCCCTGCAGACCGCCTCAGCCACCGGAATGCATCCGTAAACCTATCAATTGATCCGCTCTAGCATCGCGCGCACCGCGTCAAACCTCGCCTTGGCAGACTCCACTGTCACCGGCGTGTTCTGCATCTGCTTGAGCGACTCCTGGGACACAAACTCCGGCGGCAACTCTTTGGCGAAGGAACTCAGGTTGCGGGGCGTCACGCTCCCAAACTTGAAGCGCTGCTGGCACCAGCTAATGCTCAGACGCTGATGCGCCCGCGTGATTTTGGCGCGCCCCGCGACGAACCCGCGCACGCGGGCGGCGAATTGGATCTGACAAGGGACTGCGGGGCGCCTTCCGGGCGGGCACTCTATTTCCAAAAGTGCTGAATGAGCGCTAGATACAGCGGAAGCCCAAGGATTACATTAAAGGGAAATGTGAGGGCTAATACCATGGTGACATAGACACCGGGGTTTGCATCAGGCACAGCAATGCGCATCGCTGCCGGCACGGCGATGTAGCTCGCACTGGCGCAGAGTCCCGCAAACAGGAAGGCGTCCCCGGGACCGATCCCGATGCCGTAGGCGATGGCAACCGCGATAAGAGCGTTGAGCATCGGGGCGAGGATGGCGAATGCGACAGGGAACAGGCCGAGCTTCCGGATTTCTCCGAGCTGGCGGCCGCTCACCAGTCCCATATCAAGGAGGAACAGGCAGAGCATCCCGCGAAAGATGTCACTGGGAAATGGTGCAAGGGCCTTGCTGCCGCTCTCCCCGGTGATGATTCCGATCACGAGCGCGCCACAGAGCAAAAAGACGGAGCCATTTGCAAAAGCGTTGTGGAGAAGGTCTTTCCAAGAGAGGGTCTTGGGCTGGCCGGCCGGCCTTTCGCGCAAACAACCCACGAGTGCGATCCCAGTAATGATGGCAGGCGAGTCCATCAGGGCCAACGCGGCAATCATGTGTCCGCCGAAGGGGATGTTAAGTTGAGAGAGGAGAGCGGAAGCGGCGATGAAGGTGACTGCCGACACGGAGCCATAGGCGCTGGCAACCGCGGCAGCGTTTGGAAGGTCGAGCTTTCGGCGGAGCACAAGGAAGGTCCACCCGGGAACAAGGAGTGCCATGAAAACACCGGCGCCGAGCGTCCATGCGATTTCCGCTGTAAACCCGCTTTTATGCAGCTCGGCACCGCCCTTAAACCCAATGGACAAAAGGAGGTAGAGGGAAAAAACTTGGGGAGCGGTTGCGGAATCTCCAGGTCCGAGCGGAACAGACAGGCGAAGCCCCCCAAAAAAAAGAAAAGGATGGGCGGAGTAAGGATGTTTGAAAGAATCAGCGAAAAATCCATGGCAACGGGCGACTGGCTATCTTGAGAGAAAGACTGGTATCACGACATAGCATGACCAATAAAGCATGAATTTTAACTCATGTATTGTGATGCGCAAAAACCGCGGCGGAAGGCTTTTTGCTGTAGGTCATTTGATCGGTCCTCTGTCCGCCCGGATTGCACCGACGCTGTGGAGGCCACAACGGGACGGTTTCCGTGTTTGTTTGCGCTGGGATTGGGAGTAACCGTTGGATTCTCAGCGCGCTCCTCTGTCGATCCATGAAAGAACCCGTGCCAAACGTGAATTCCAACACCTGGACCTTTTTGACCAACCACAGCCACGTGGTGCTGTGTCTCGTCTCGGATGAAAACCTCCGGGTCCGTGACCTGGCACAAAAAGTCGGGATTACTGAGCGGGCAATTTTAAAGATTCTGGGAGATCTGGAAGCTGGGGGCGTAATTGAGCGCGAGCGTGATGGACGCCGAAACCGCTATCGGGTGCGTCTGGACGTGCCACTCCGGCACGACCTGGAGTCCCACCGCACGGTGGGAGATTTAATGGCCGCGGTACATGGCACCCCCACACACGGTGGCGAGTTTCCTCGTCCGTAAAGCAGTGCGCGCCTCCTGCGAAGGAGGCTCCGTCGGCCACCCTCCCGAGACAATGGCGCGCTGTGCGCGAGGTTTCCGTGCTGGACGGCTTCACCGGGGTTGACGATTGTCCGCAGATGACGGACACCCAGCTCAAGACAGCAAGGCACCGGCTGGCTTTGGGCATCTCAAATGTTGGTTTTTGGGTGCTTGTATCAGTGTCCGGCCTCGTGTGGCTCGCCCAGTCAAACCCGCCGCAAATCGCCCAAGCGGACCTCTTCGGATTGATGCTGGCGGCGGTCGCATTCCAAGGCCTTTTCGACTGGGTGGGTGGGAGCGTTGTCATGCCAACTGCCACGGTGGCAGCCAAAGGCTTTCTTCCTCGCTGGGGCAGAGGTGTCGTTGTCCACACCGCCCTGCTTTCCGCAACCGGCGTTCTGAGTTACTGGAGCTACCGGCTGTCCGGCGGGTTCTGTTCGGCGGTTGCGGTCTCCTCAGTGGCGCTTTTTTGGGGGCGCCGGCAGATTTTCGCTCTGGTGTCCGGAGCCGGCGTTCGCCGTGTTGCAGTCGCTGGCACGCCGTGCTGGAGCGCTGCAGCACAGGACCCCTCCTTCACAGGGGGAGTCTGTGGCGCGGGACGAGGGGCAACCGTCTTGCTGCCTGAACCGTGGGAACTGGGCCTCACCGGATCCGAAATGGAAACCGTGCTGCAAAGGCGGCTCTGGGAGATTCGAACCCAGCTCTCCGCGCGCGCGTTTCTGTTCGTCCTGAGCTGGAATCTGGCAGGATGCGGGATCGGTTCCCTGTTACTCGAGATTCCGGGCCGCACGCCGGAGCCCGCCTTGCTTCTGCATTGCTGCTGGATGACGTTGTGGGGCTTCGTCGGGTTGCTGCTGCTGCCGACAGCCAGCAGGAGCGCCGTGTTCGCCGCGGACCGTGCGGTTGCGGCGAAGGGCTGCGACGCGGCCGGCTGGATCCAAAGGTTTCCCGAAATCACTGGGGAGGACGGAAACGCCAAGACCGTGTTGCAACGGGTGTTCTATCCGATTCCGTCCGCGAGGGAGCGGCTCCACTGGCTTGGATCCTCCCCTTCCCTGCCGGTGGTGGGGAATGTGGCCCGCATGAACCTGTTTTTGTCGCTGGCGACCCTGACGTTCCTCGGCCGCTGTGTGCATTGCAACGTAGGACGACCGGAGCTCTGGGTATTCCCGCCCTCGGACTGACCGCGGGCCAACTTCCGCACCCCGTCTCCATGGGCTTTCTTGCCGATGGATGGCCTGATCTACGCCCGCGGGGTTTCACACCGGAAGGCCAAGTCGGCGGCCCGTCAGCGTGGAACAGGCTCGGGAGCAGCAAAGCCGCCGGCGCTGTCGAGCAGCCAGAACGTCAGGCCCTCCCTGCCCGCCACTTCTCGAGCCCCTTCGACGCCGCTGGCGATCAGCGCCGTCGCCCATCCGTCCGCCTCGAGACAGCTCGGGGCACGCACCGAAACCAGCTCCACGCCCGACTCCACGGGCCGGCCGGTCTTGGGCGAAACGATGTGCGAGAGCGGCGCGCCAGACAGCTTGCGCCTTGCACGCGCCAGCCCGGAGGTCGCCAACGCCGCGTCCCGGAGCTCCACCCTAGCGAGGGGGCTAGAGGCATCCGCAGGATTTTCAATCGCCACACTCCACACGCCCCGGGCCCGCAGTTCCCCGCCCACCTCGACAAGGTAGTCTCCAAATCCCGCCGCATCCAAAAGCGCCGCCATTTGGTCCACCGCGTACCCCTGCAACACCGAACCCAGATCAAGCGCCAGAGAAGGGTGCACCTTGCGCAGGGACGCGCCGTCGCTCCCGACCTCCACCTTTTCCCAGCCCACAGCCGGAAGCAGCGCCTGCAAGGTCTCCTCCGAAGGCGCCGCCGCAGCCTCTCCCTGCGGTCCGTAGCCCCACGTGGACACCAGTGGCGCAACCGTGATGTCATAGGCTCCGCCCGAGGCGCGGCTGAGCCTTTGGGAAAACTCCACCAACCGCACGAGTTCCCTAGGCACCGCCTGCAGCGCGGTAGAGGGACTCTTGTTGAAACGGCTTGTGGCCGAGTCCGGCCGCCAGTGGGAAAGGCCGGCTTCAATGCGTTCGACCTCCGCAGCCAGCTTTCCGCGCAGCGCACCCAAAGACTGGGACGTACCCCGTGCCTTCACACACCAGGTGGTGCCAAACCCGACGCCGCGCACCTCGCTTGTTTTCGAGCCGGGCGCGACAAGCGCCGGCCGCTGCGCCAACACCGCTCCCACCAAAAGCACGCACAACGCCGCCGCATCGCGCCGCGTAAACGCCTCCCGGCTCGAGGAAGTCCGCACAAACCCAAACAGCGCACCCGTCGGACAGCCGTACCGGCAGTAGGCCATGGGTATAAAAAAGGAGGCCACCAGCCCGCCCAACGCGAGACCCGCGGGCAAAACCGCCGCCCAACCCAAAACCCAAAAGTCAAACGGTTCAAACCAACCCGGCGAAAAGCCGGCCCATGCCAACGCCCCCCACAGCCCAACCGCCAGCAGCAGCCCGGGCACCAGCCGCAGCGCCCGGTGGAGCCGCTCGGGCAGCTGCAGCGCACGCCCCGAGATCCGCCCCAAAATCTCCTGCGCCGCGCCGTGCGGACAGACCTGGTGGCAATAGACCTGACGCCGCGCCCCCCAGGGAACCAACAGCGCCGCCCCCGCCAACACCACCAAAGGCGCCGCCTGCTGCCAGGGCACGCCGTTGCGCGCCCAGCCCGCTAGCAGCGCGAGCGTCACAAACTGACCCAGCCACAAGCCCAACCCTCCCACCAAAAGCAATTGCCACCCCAGCCGGATCGCCCGCGATCCCCGCCACCCACTGAACGCCAACAACAACGCACCCGCACAAAAAAGCCATAGCGCCCCGTCCCTCAATCCGGGCCACCGCCAAACCGCTCCGGCCGGCCGGGCCGCCTCCTGTAGGAACCGCTGCCGGATCCCCTCGGCCACCGCAAAGCTCGTCAGCGTCGCCCCCGCCACCCCCTCGATTTTTTCCGCCTCAAAATCAAGCGCCGGCCACCGGGCCACCTTCCAGCGCGTAAGCGACTGGAGGTAACCCCGATCCTCGACGACTCGCTCCACATAGTCATCGGTGTCATACGACTTCCGCAGCCGGATCTGGAGGAGCGTCTGCCGGTCGGAAGCCACGGCAACGAGACATTCCGTAGGCCCGGCATAGCCGGTGACGTTGTCTGAGGCAGGCGAGGTCCGGACCACGTACCCTTGAAGCGCCCCGTCCGCAGCGGACACTGCCTGCCAGCCGGGGTGGTTCGGCTCCGGCGCCAGCCCGGCGGCAGCGGGAAACAGGAGGCGGGCTTCCTCCAGGGTCAGGGGATCCGGGAAACGCAGGGAGACCATCTTGGCACCGAAGCGTTTTGTGATTCCCTCCACGAGAGTAAGCCCGGTGAGCGTCGAGCCGCCCAACCCCTCCGGCTTGGGCGGGGGCTCGGATGCGGGCCGCCAATCCAGCAGGCTTTGCGCAAAGGCGCTGCCATTTTGAAGGCCCACCACGTGCTCCGGAGTGTCGGCGCTTTCGAGGATGCGGATGCCCGCGATGCTTCCGCCCGCATCCAAGGCCACCAACAGATTGCTGGGACCGGCGTAGCCGACGAGCCCGTCGGCCTCCGGGGAAGTGGTCACCAGCAGACCAAGGCTCTCGCCCGCCTCATCCTGCGCGGCCAGGGCCCCGTCGGCCCGGGCAACAAGCTGCGTTGCCGTTGGGAAAAAGGTGCGGGCGTCCTCCAAAGAAAGCGGCGGGACGGGACGGTGGGGGGCCGATTGCAACAACCAAGCGGCGGAGGCAAGTGCCAGAAGGCGCCACACCCTCGCCAATGCGGGAGCCCAGAACGGCTGCTTCATTCCGGACTCCTCAGGGAAGGACCGCGGTGCCCGCCTAGCGAACAGCGACCACCTGGACCGCGTCCGCCACGATGTTGCCGTCCGCGCCGGCCGTGCTCAGCACGACGGCGTTGGCGGCGCCCTGGGCAAAGTCAAACACCCCGAGTACGGTGGCCCCTTTCGGACCGTTTGCCTTCTGGTTGAGCCTTGTCGCAAACGCCGGCTGGCCCGCCCGCTCCAAACTGCACGGCGTGTTGGAGGCCCGGTTTTCGTGCCCGGCCCAATACACGCGCACCTCGTATTTGCCGGTGGAGGGCACCTTGAACTCGTAACGCGCAACCGCTTCGGCCTGCCGGCCCGCGTAGCGTGCGCTGCCACCAACATTGGGCGCGAGGGTGGTCTTTTCCCACTTCCCAGTGAAGGTCGCGACGGAATCATCCACCACGATTCCCGGCAGCGTCTCCAGTTCGGCCTCCCCCGTGTTCAACCGGGTGGCGTACTGGGGTAAGTCACGGTTCATCTTGCCCACGGGCAGTTTGCCGATGCTGGGGATGGAAAGGTCCAACCGCGACTCCCCGGTCAGCGAATCACGCCGCGTGGCCCCAGGCTGCTTGGCCAGGTCGATAAGTTCCGGCAGATGCGCCTCGTAGACGCCGCGCGGGGAAGTTTTGTGCAACACGGCGAGATAGGCCGCCTTGCCGACGATCTCCCCCATCATCCCGCAGGTGCGCATCACTCGGATTGTGCCTAGCGCCTGGTGAGTCACACTGATGTTGCGCCCCGCCATGAACAGGTTTTCCACGTTCTTGGAGTAAAAACAGCGGTACGGCACCGGGTAACCATTCTTGCGGTCCACGTGCCTGCCGAATTCAGCACGCGAGATAAACGGGTTTTCCGGGGTTTTCTTGGCGTACTGCTCGCGGGGATAGTGCAGGTCGATGTCCCAGGTGGTGGGGACAAACCCGTCGGGGAACTCGCGCTTTTCAACGATGTCATCCTGAGTCAGCAACACGTCGCCCTGCAGCAACCGGCTTTCGCGCGGACCGCCCACATGCGACACCCACTTGAGAGCCGCGTTGGCGTTTTCCGCTGCCTTCTCCCCGCGTTTGAGCGCGGAAAACGCGCCGAAAACGGCCCGCAAATTCCAGTCCCGTGTCAGCTCCAGTTCGTTGAGGGGATGCTTGGAAAAGCCGGACTCCCAGAACCATTCGCCTTTGTAAAACGGCTTGCCGTTAATCTCCGACTTGCTCTTGGGGGTGTTTGGAAAATCCCCCGCCTCCAGGGCCAGCGCCCAGGGGGTTTCAGGCCAGGCATGAGCCGCATCCTCCTGCTGGAAGTACCACATGTTGGACATCCCCATGTGCCCGGTTTCCTCCATGGTAAAGGCCGCCCCAGCCAGGCCGCCCACCGTGCCGTGGCCGGTGCAGTCCGCGAACAGTTTGCCCCGGAACTGGCGCTCCCGCCCGGTGCGCACATCCAGCGCGGTCACCGCCTTGATGCGCCCGCCCGGCGCGTCCTGCACCACGCCCATGACGAAATGCCCTAGAAACAGAGTCAGCGTCTTTTCGTTACGGCAGACCTTCTCCTTGAGGTCGTCCACGAAGTGCACGGCAGCCCCGGGGCTGTCGGGGGAACGGTCCGCGAACTCCTCGACAATCTCTCCGAGGTGCGGGTACTTGCCCCGCATGGTGCCGCCCTGCGCCCAGACGCCGATTTCGCTGGAGCCGTTGCCCCCAAGCACAAACCTGTCCTGCACGAGGGCCACCCGCAGCGACTGCCGCGCCGCCGCAATGGCGGTGCCCAGTCCGGCGTAGCCACCGCCCACCACCACGAGGTCAAACTCGCCGGCATCGGCTGAGGCGCCCTCGGGATTGAGCCATTTTCTGCGGGCCTCCGCGAGGACTGCCCCCTCGGGTGGCGTAAAGGAGGCACCGTTGCTGAGGAGAATCGCGTCGCAACGGCCGTCAAAACCGGTCAGGTCGTGCAGCGTCAGGGAGGTCTCCCCGGGCTTGAGCTCCACCACGCCTCCGGGCTGCCAATGCCACTCCGCACCCACCGTACCAAACTCCGCCTTCAACGCCGAGCCGTTGACCAGCAGCTGAAACCTGCCGGGCGTCCCAGGCGCCTTCCACGGCGCCACCCAATCCTTTGTGCGCACCCACACCCGGTACGAACCGCCCTCGGAAACGCGGACGCTTCCAGCGGCGTCGCCCACGGGCTTACCCAGCCCGTGCGCCAACAGGTAAGGCGAGCCCATGATCTGGGTGAAGGAGGTGTCGAGCGCCCAACCGCCGTGGCTCTTGAGGCTTTCCGCCTCCACAAAGAGGGTTTCGGCGGCATGGAGGCCCGGGGTGGAAACAGCGACCAACCCCGCCAAGGCGGCGGCGTAAAGGGAGGGAACAAATGCTTTCATCGGAGTGTATGAAGACGGAGGCGCGTGAAACTTTGGTGCAGGTTGAATTATTCGATAAAACGGGGCGCCCAAAGCGGGCCGTCCTTGAGCTCGGGAGCGTGGCCGCCTTCGGGGAAAGTGGTCGCCACCGCCGCGCGCAACTCTGTCGTGAGCGAGGCGACGGTGGCCGCGTGCTCCGGTTTTTCAGCCAGGTTTGTCAACTCCCGGGCATCGTTCTGATGGTCGTAGAGTTCCCGGCCCTTGCGGCCCTCGTCCCACTCGGTAAAACGCCACCGCTCGGTGCGCAGGCTGTACCCGAAAAAGCGCTTTCCCTGGGTGCCCACGTCGTTGCGGCCGCCACCGGCCCCGCGCAGCACCTGCGTCAGCGCCCAGCCGCGCCCAGTTGCGGAAGCGTCCCGCAGCATCGGCACCAGACTCTGCCCCTGCGCCGACTTGGGCGCAGGAAGGCCGCACAACTCCGTGAGCGTGGGCAGCATGTCCACGTGGCTCACCGGCGCCTTCACCCGCGCGCCCTTGCCCACTCCCGGCGCCACCACCAACAGCGGCACGCGCGCGCTTTCCTCAAAAAGGCTCATCTTCTGCCACAATCCATGTTCTCCCAAGTGGTACCCATGGTCGCTGGTAAACAGGATCACCGTGTCCTCCGCCAGCCCCAGCCGGTCCAGAGTCGCCACCACCTGCCCGAGCTGCGCGTCCATAAAGCTGATGCTTGCGGAGTAGGCCTGAACAGCCTTGCGTCGCAGCTCGTCGGTGAGCTTGTCGTGCTCCTTTTTATGGCTCCCTAAGGCCGCAACCGGGATGTCCTGCTTGTCCTCCTCCACCCCCGAGACCAGCGGCATCTTCGCCTCCGGATACTTGTCAAAGTACGGCTTGGGCGACACGTAAGGCGTGTGCGGCCGGAAAAAGCCGAGGGCCAGAAAGAACGGCCGCGACCGGTCCTTGGCGCAGCGCTCCAGCACCCAGTCGGCGTCGGCGGCGTTCAGCCCGTCGGTGTGCAAACGATCCTCCCGCGGAGAGGCATGCCAACTGAGCGTGCCACCAAACTGGCCGGGGGTGAGCGAAAAAATGTCGGGCTCCTCCACCGTGCGGTCGACCCCAGCGGGGTTCATCTGGATCTCCCAGGAGGCGGGATCGTCGTGACCGGCAGTTCCGATCGAATTGGGGACGTTGTAGTGGTACATTTTGCCGATGCGTACCGCCAGGTAGCCGTGCTGGCGGAACCACTGGGGCATGGAGGTCTGCTGGGGGACGGTCTGCCGGAAAATCTGGCCGTTGAGGAAAATGCCGGAGCTGTTGGGATAGAGGCCAGTGAGGAATGAGTTTCGGCTGGGACCACAAAGGGGGAAGGTGCAGTAGGCCTTCTCGAAGGTCGTGCCGCGGGCTGCCAACCGGTCGAGATTGGGGGTCTGCACGAGGGGGTCGCCATAGCAGCCGAGGCGGTTGTTGAGATCGTCCGAAACGATGAAAAGCACGTTCTTGGGCTTGGCCCCCTGGGCATGAGCCGAGGGGTGCGGGAGGAGGAACGCTGTCAGGACCGCAAGGAAGTAAACAATCTTCATGGAGCTCTGGGTGGGGTGAGGGTGGAGCGCGTCAGAAAAACGCTCTTTCACCCTAGGAGAAGCTTCCGGCCAGACAACGCGAAATCCGCAACCCTTCCCGCGCGGTTGCCAATCGGCGGTTGCGCTTAGGGGGGCGCCTGCATAGAGGAACGGCATGTTACTTTGGCGTGCTCCGCTCCCCGACTCCTGGCTGCCGAAGGTCCGCGCCCGACTGGGCGAGGTGCTCGTCGACCACGCCCATCTGGAGCGGAAGGCGGCCACCACCGCGCTCAACCTGGAGAAGTACCAGGAGCTGTACGGGCAGGTCCGCGCCCTGAACGCCATCGCGATCGAGGAGTTGCAGCACTTCAACCAGGTGCTGAGCCTGCTGGAGGAACGGGGCGTCCCCTTCGGCCAGCCCATGCGCAGCCCCTGGATCAGCCGCATGATGGCAGCGGTGCGGAAAGGCCGCAGGGAGCAGGTCATCGACCATCTGGTCGTGTGCGCACTCATCGAGGGACGCAGCTGCGAGAAGTTCCAGATTTTGTCCGAAGGGGTACGCGATCTGGACCCCGGGCTTGCCGACTTTTACGCCGGCCTGGTGGAAAGCGAGGGCAACCACTACGCGACCTACCTGATCATGGCCCGCCACATCGACGAAGAGGAGGCGCGCCGCAGGCTGGACCACTTTCTGGAACTGGACGCCGAACTGATCCGGCAGCCGCATAACCTCCCGCTGCTGCACTAGGGCGTGCGCGCAGGACAGGGCCGATTGCCCCGCCTGCGCAATGGAAGCGGTCTGAGCCTAATGGTATCAGAGCTTTCTGTCGCTGCGGGCGCTGCGTAGGTGGATCGTCTTGTGTTCCAAGTCATGGATGGCCCGGATGTAGCGAACCGTGCGGCTGCGCGCCCGCATCAGAATGGAGGTGGTGGTGGCCTTCTTGCCGGTGACCTTCACTCCAGGCAGCAGCGGGCTGTCACTGATTCCCGTCGCACAAAAAATGGCGCTGTCACCGCTGACCAAATCGTCAACCCCGTACACCCGTTCCAACTCGGAGGCGCCCACCTCTGCGGCGACGCTGGCAGCCTCCTCCGCGTTTCTCGGCCACATCTGGAGCAGCATCCCGCCGCCCATCGCCTTGAGGGCCGCGGCCGTGAGGATGCCCTCGGGGGAACCACCCACGCCGTAATACAGATCCACCCCGGAATCCATCAGAGAGGGCGAAACCGCAGCCGTAATGTCCCCGTCGGTGATGAGGCGCAGGGCTGCCCCAGAACGGCGTACCTGATGGATGATGTCGGCGTGCCGCGGCCGGTTCATCGTCATCACCACCAGTTCAGGCACGCGCTTGCCGAGCGCCTCAGCAACAAGCCCAAGGGTGTGTTCCAGAGGGGCGTCCAACCGGAGCGGCTCCATCCCCCGCGCAATGGCCTCCACCACCGCCGGCCCGTACGCAAGTTTCATCGAGTAAAAGGCGGGCAGATTCCTCATTGCACGCGCGTTTCCAGCGTGGGTCTGGCTGGCCGCCATCACAGAAATCGAATTCGGAAGCCCGTTGGCGATGTTCGAGGTCCCGTCGATCGGGTCCAGAGCGATGTCAAAACTCGGAGCTCCCGGCTTCCATGTGCCCAAGTGTTCACCCAGAAAAATTCCGGGAGCGTTATCCTTGATTCCCTCCCCGATGACCACCTCACCGCACACGTCCACCAGATCAAACACGCCGTAAATTGCGTCACAAGCAGCCTCGTCGGCCTTCTCTTTCTCCCCACGCCCAAGCCAGGCGAGAGAGTTGAGAGCCGCGTTTTCAGTGGCCCGGACGAACTCAAACTCAATGGTCCGTTCGGCGTCGCTTACAGATAGAGAAACTGGATGGTGCATGAAGGAACCGGACTCTAATCACCGAACCGCCCCCGGGACAACCCCGCCCTGATCGGGGGTTCCCTGATTTCGCCCCGCCAAACCGCCGCCAGATCCGCCTTTTACGGCAGCCCGGTTGGCGGTGAAAAGGCTTGGAGGCATCCGGGCACCGTTTCCCGAAAACACCTAGAACTTACGCGGCGTTTTTTTGCAAACCCCCGGCTTTACCCTGTCCGGCGGAACCCGGGTCCTAGAGATCCACGGTTTTTCCGGTGCGGAAACTTTCGTCGGCGCCGGCGACGATCCGCATCGACTGGATGGCGTCCTGCATGTGCGCCGTCAGGTCCAGGTCCTCCCGGATGGCGCGCAGGAAGTATTCCTGTTCCCGCCGGCAAAGGCCGTCGTGGTCGGGTTCGTCCTCGAGGGAGATGCGTTCGTCCTTCTGGGTAAACGTGCCGTCGGGGCCGAGGGCGCTGTGGTGGAGGCGCAGGGACTGGGTCTGGGAATGGGCGTTGACGTTGGCGCTCTGGCCTTCGGCGGCGGCCTTGTCGGCGACGATGGAGACGCAGCCCCGGGGGCCGACTACGTCTTTTACGAAGAAGGCCACCTCGCTCATCATCGGTCCCCAGCCCGCCTCGTACCAACCGACTGAGCCGTCGGCGAAAGATACCTGAAGCTGGCCGTAGTTGATTTTGTCGGCCGGCAGCTCCTCTGTCAGGCGTGCGCCGATGCCGGAGACGCGCACGGGCTTGGAGCCCGTCATCTGACACATGACGTCCACATAGTGCACGCCACAGTCAACGATGGGGGAGATCGAGCTGAGGAGTGCCTTGTGCGTGCGCCATTCCGGGCCCGAGCTTTGCTGGTTGAGGTTCATCCGCATGACAAGCGGCTTTCCCAGGGTGCGGGCCAGTTCGATGAAGCGGATCCAGCTCGGATGCACCCGCAGGATGTAACCGATGACAAGTTTGCGGCTGAGGGCTTCCGCCTTGGCTACGATGGCTTCAGCTTCGGCGACGGTTTCTGCCAGGGGTTTCTCGACAAAAACGTGGCAGCCAGCCTCCATGGCGGCCAGGGCGTAGGAGGCGTGGGTGTCTGGGTAGCTGGAAATGGAGACCGCGTCGGGACGGGTAATGCGGAGTGCCTCGGCGAAGCTGTTAAAACCAGGCAGCGTTCCGCCCAGTTCAGCGAGGAGCGCGGCGCGGGAGGACTCGGAGCGGGTGACCAGTCCGGCGACGGCAAAACCAGGGAGATGGTGGTAGGCCAGGGCGTGGGAGCGGCCCATGTGACCGGCTCCGACACAAAGAACTCGAATGGGATTGGACATGGAAGGAGGGTGGCAGGCGGGGCGGTGCTCGAAAAGCGCGGAGCGGGAAACTTGTGCGGGTCGGAGTTGCCGGTGCGCTGGAAGGGCATATTTTACAAGATGACACGTTTCTCCCACTTGCACGGGTGGGGGACGCGGTACATGTTAGAGCCAGAGACCAGGGACCCTTGTTGGCGAGAGATGGGGGGGCAGGCAGGGCGGTTTATCCGTTTTGAAGGCCCTCAAAGCCCTTTTTCCTTTCCACTTTCCAAGCAGGCGGCCCCGCAACCGAACCGTAGAGCTATGATGAACAACTTCACTCCCCGCGCCCAGCAGGTCCTCGCCCTCGCTCGCAAGGAGGCGGACCGCTTCAACCACAACTACGTGGGCACAGAGCATTTGCTGCTGGGGCTCATCAAACTCGGGCAGGGGGTGGCGGTGAACGTCCTGCAAAAAATGGG
>JBIKSY010000376.1:0-3234 GCA_044348365.1 Chthoniobacteraceae bacterium | reverse complement strand
GAGCTCTTTCCCACCCGCATCCGTGCCACAGGTCAGGGTATCTGCTACAACGCCGGCCGTTTGGTGGCGGCTGCGGGCGCTCTTTTGAGTGGCGGTCTGATGGACTACCTCGGGGGTTACGCGCAGATGGGGGCGGCGATCACCTTGATCTACATCGCCGGAATCGTGCTCAGTTTTGTGGCGCCCGAAACCAAGGGCAAACCGTTGCCCGCCTGATTTGAAAGCGCTTTTCGCCTCATGAAACCAACCGACGTCAGAATCCGCTCCGCCCGTTGGTATGCCCTGCCCGTGCAGACGCGCGTTCCCTTGAAGTTCGGCGCCGAGACGGTGACGGGTGTGGTGTGCGCCCGGGTCTGTTTGGAGGTGGAGCGCGCGGATGGTACACGGGCCGAAGGCTGGGGGGAGACGCCCTTGAGCGTGACGTGGGTGTGGCCCTCGGCGCTGTCGTATGCGGAGCGTTTGGACGTGCTCACCGAGCTGTGCGACCTGTTGAGCGTCGCCTACGCCGGGTGCGAGCGAACCGGGCATGCGCTGGAGATCGGCCACCATTTTCTCGAGGAAATCCTGCCGGGGATCCGGGAGGCGCTCAACGCCCGACTCTCGCCTGCGCTTGCCGTGCCGCTGCTCGCGGCCTTGGTTTGCGCCTCGGCCTTTGACATCGCGCTGCACGACGCCTATGGCGTGGCCAACGGGGTGCCCACCTATTCCACCTATCAGGCGCCCTGGCTCAGTGAGGATCTCTCCGCCTATCTGACCCCGGCGGCGGACGCACCGAACGTGAGTTTCGCAGGCCTTTATCCCGCGGACTTTTTTCGTGCAGAACCCCTTAAAAAACTGGTGGCATGGCACTTGGTGGGGGGTCTGGATCCCCTCGAGGCAGGGGACCCTGGCTCCGCTTCCCTCGAAGACGGGTATCCGGTCACCCTGGAGGAATGGATCCAGCGCGATGGACTGGTGGCGTTGAAGGTGAAGCTGCGCGGCACCGATGCGGCCTGGGACTACGAAAGGCTGGAGCGTGTGGGGCGGATCGGCTTGGCGATGGGGGTGGAATGGTTCACCGCCGACTTCAACTGCACCGTGACCGATCCCTCCTATGTGAACGGCATTCTGGACAGGGTGCGGGCCGAGCAGCCTGCCTTGTGGGAGCGGCTCAGCTACGTGGAGCAGCCGTTTCCCTACGAGCTGGAGGAGCATCCGATCCCGGTGCATTCCGTTTCCGAAAGGATGCCGCTCTTTCTGGACGAGAGCGCCCACGACTGGCGCATGGTGCGGTTGGGGCGCGAACTGGGCTGGACGGGTGTGGCGCTCAAGACGTGCAAGACACAGACGGGCGCCCTTTTGAGCCTGTGCTGGGCGCGCGCCCACGGCATGCAGCTCATGGTGCAGGACCTGACCAATCCGATGTTGGCGCAGGTGACCCACGTGCTGCTCGCGGCGCACGCGCCGACGCTTGCCGGGGTGGAGACCAATGCGATGCAGTTTTATCCCGAGGCGTCCGCCGCCGAGGCGCTGGTGCATCCGGGCTTGTACCGGCGCAGGGAGGGCTGTGTGGAGTGGAGCAGCGTGAACGGGCCGGGGTTCGGGTACCGGGTGGCGGAAATCTCCCGTCAGCTGCCGCCGCCGCGGCCGGCGTAAGGACTGTGGTTAGGCGGCGCTTCCGCTGTTTTTGCCTGCTGTATGTCCTTTTTTAAGAGTAATTTGAGGCGTCAAACAGGTTCGGTCCCGCAAGATCTCAACCTTTTTTTGGCAAACAGGCGCGGTTTGTGGCGAGTTCTCGTATGGCATTGCCCACGGATCAACCGCAGGACCTTTTTTTGAAGCTCTTTTTGGCGCATGAAGAAGCGCTCAGAGGGTTCATCAGGGCGTTGGTTCCGGGACGGGAGGATGCGCGGGAAGTTATGCAGGACACCGCGGCATTGCTTTGGAGGAAATTCGGCCAATTGCGCGCGCCCGAAGATTTTCGCCGCTGGGCCTTCGGAGTCGCTCGGTTGCAGGCCCGCGAATTCCTGCGCGACCGAGGCCGCGACCGCCATGTGTTCGGCGAAAGCGTGCAGGCGCTCATTGAGCGGCAGGCGGAGGAGGCGGTGCAGTCACTCGATCTTCGGCGCAACGCCCTGGAGCAATGCCTTGCCAAGCTCGCCCCTGAACAGCGCTCCTTGCTCGACGCCGCCTACCAGTCGGGAGTGCGGATTGACGAACTTGCCGTGCGTAACGGACTCTCGCCCATGGCTCTGTACAAAACGCTGCACCGCATTCGCCTGCTCCTGATCGAGTGCACCCGGCGGATTCTCACTCAGGAGGGGCTCGCGTGAATGCCTCGGACGACCACGCGCTTGAGCTTATCCGCCGCAGGGTGGAGGGGGAAGACACGGAGGTGGATCACCGCGAACTGGAGGCGCTGCTTCTGGCCGATCCCCGGCTGTGCGCTGTTTATGTGGATTACCTGTTGCTCGACGGCGCGCTGCTGGCCCGTGGCAATGAAACAGCAGGGGCACTGGTGGCAGGTGAACCGGATGATTGCGGCGTGGACTCCAGGGTGGGCGGCAGCCCGTGGCTGCGCTGGCGCCCGCTGGCGGCCGCTGCGGCCCTGGTGTTGCTCGGATTGGCCGCTTTCGCAGGGGCGCAGCGGGGCGTGGCGCTCGACGTCCTAAACGTTTCGGGCGTCACCACGGGCGGGTTGAGTGCCGGTCATACTTTGCGGGCGCGCCACCTCAAATGGGAGAGTGGCACGCTCGAGATCCGACTCCGCTCCGGTGTCTCGCTGAAGATCGAAGCGCCCGCGGAATTCGAGTTGGTCAGCCCGATGTTGGTGCGCGTGGCCGTGGGTAAAATCACCGCAGATGTGGGGATGCGCGGGAAAGGGTTCGTCATTGAAACCCCCCAGGGGCGGATCGTGGACCAGGGCACGGTCTTTGGCGTTGATGCCTCGACCGCAGAGCACACAGACGTGGTCGTCTTTCAGGGGCTTGTGGATGTCTACAGCAAGTCTGACGGCAGCGACTTTACCTCGCTCAAGACCGGCGAGACGCTCCGCATGAAGAACCATCGCCGTGCCTCCCGCATTGTGAGCAGCTCCACTGCGGGAACTGATGAAAGGGAAAGCACGCGCGGGAGCCCTACGCAGAGCGCCCTGATTACGGCCGTGGGTGACAGTATGACGACCGACGACGAGGGGGCAATGAAGTGGCCCTCCCTCAGGAATCCCTACCTGATTGTGCCGGGCGGCATGCGCGC
>JBIKSY010000375.1:0-3247 GCA_044348365.1 Chthoniobacteraceae bacterium | reverse complement strand
ACTTCCAGCTGCTCCTCCACAATACCCAGGGCGAGCGCCCGGCTCACCTGCGCTTGGTGGATTTGCACATAGGGCAGGGCCTTGGCGCGCATCGCTGCCCGCACCAGCGCAACGGTCATCTCCGGCGGAATGTCAAAGGCGTCGATCAGAACGCGCTCCCCTTTCTGGAGATGCGTCGAAAAGGAAACTAGGACGTCAGCAAGCCGGTCGAAACGGGGATCGTGCATAGGACTCCCTACTTAAGCGGAGTCTTGTCTTGAGGCGAGGGCAAACCCTCGCACCCCGGGCCGCCCCCCGCAGGGACAGCCCGGGCGCCGGTGCGCCCCTCACCAGAGGAGCGGCACCCCGCGCGGTTTAGGCGGTGGCCTCTGGCGGCGGCGGCTGGGCGGCTGCTTCGGCGGCTGCCTTTGCGGCGGCGGCGAGTTCGCGATCCTGCTTGGCCTTCAAGTTCGCGGCATTCCGCCGTTCCGTGATTTCGGTGACGTTCTTGTCGAAGTCCTCGTAGCGGGAACGCAACAAGTCGAAGCCCGAGCGATCCAGCACGTAAACGTCGCAGTAGGTGGTCGCCTGCACGCTCGCGTTGCGCTTATCGCCGGAAACCAGCGCCATTTCGCCGAACGGAGATCCGGTGCCTAGGCTGGCGACGCGGTTGCCGTTGATGACGATGTCCACGCTGCCGTTGGTAAGAAAGTACATGCGGGTGCCGAACTCCCCTTCGCGGACGATGAAGTCGCCCGGGATGTAGGCCTCGGTGGTGAGCATCCCCACCACCTCACGGATGAAGATTTCTTTGACGCCCTTGAAGAACTCCACCTTCTGGAGGATCTCGTTGTTGAGGAACACCAGCACGTCGACGGAAAGCGCGTGCGGGAGGGTACCAAGCACCTCGGTGTCGGAGACGTTTTTGCGGGACTCCCACAGGTACTGATAGTAGTCGCGCACCCTGTCCTGCATGGACACGGGCAGCTGCTTGATCCGCATGAACTCCCCGATGATTTCATTGCGGCTTTCGAAGGCGGCCCTCGCGGCGTCGCGGTTGGCGATCAACACGGGGATGTTACCGACGATGTATCCATAGAAGGACACCCCGCCGATCTGCGCCAAGATCGTAAACATGATCTGGCCGTTGTTGTCCTTGCTTGGGCTGTAGTCCCCGTAACCGATGGTGGTCATTGTCGTGACCGTCCAGTAGACCGCCCGGAGGTAGGTTTCCCAGCTCTCCATCTTCCGGACTTCCGGCTCGGCGATGACTTTGGGCACCAACTGTGCGTGGGTGTCGTCCTCCCAAACCCAAGCCATCTTGGCAGGGGTCGTTTCAATGGTTTCCGGCACACCGCCGACCCACCACCAACCCAGCGACACCGCGTGGATGGCCTGGATAGCCCAGTACCCGAGCGACATCAACTGCATGAGCGCGCGGGGCAGTTGCAGAATCAACTGCAGGTCGGCCAGAACCGCGGAGACCTTGAACGTCTTGGTCAGCGGCAGGGCCCGCAGCAGGAGCGTCCAGTCGCTTTCCCAATGGAAGGCTTGGGCCAAAAACTCAAACGGAATCGCCGCCAGCAAATCGGGGATCAACCAACCCTGGGAGTAGAGCTTCAACACACGCCGCCAGTCGGTCACCACCTCCATCCGGTGTTTCCGGGTACTCAACAAATCGAGGCCGAGGTCGATCCACATGATCGCCATCATCATCCAGTAGAACAAATCCACGATCGGATCACC
The DNA here is from genome assembly GCA_044348365.1 of Chthoniobacteraceae bacterium. Classification (GTDB taxonomy): domain Bacteria; phylum Verrucomicrobiota; class Verrucomicrobiia; order Chthoniobacterales; family Chthoniobacteraceae; genus Chth-196. The sequence goes on along the minus strand of JBIKSY010000375.1, from coordinate 1,522 downwards.
CGCCCTCATCCGGTAGGAGAGGGTCACCCCGAAAATCAGGTTGGCCGGCACGAGGAAAAGTCCCCACCTGCCGCGGATCTGGCCGTTGTGTTTAATGAGAGGCATGGCAAAAATTATCTTCTGAGCGTAGCACAAAACGCGCCATGGACGATCTCTTCCGGAGAAAACTTTCGTGTGCCGGCGGGGTCCGGCGCTCGGCAGGACCGCAACGAACCCGCTCAAGCCGCTTTTCTTTTGGCCAACCCACAGCCAGTGTCGGCGCAATGGCACCCAAACGCATCCTTGTGACAGGCTCCTCAGGACTGATCGGCTCCGAACTCTGCCTTTTTTTCCACAACCAGGGGTTTGAACTGCACGGCATCGACAACAACCAGCGCGCCGTCTTTTTTGGGCCTCAGGGAGACACCACATGGAACAGAGACCGGTTGCTCAGGGAGATTCCCGGGTTCAAGCTCCACACCCTCGACATCCGGGACCGCGCGGCTGTACTTGCATGCCTCGAAGCGGTCCGGCCTGCGGCGATTTTGCACACCGCCTCCCAGCCTTCCCACGATTTGGCGGCGGCCATTCCCTTCGACGACTTCGAAACCAACGCGACTGGCACCCTCAACCTGCTCGAGGCCGCCAGACGCTTCTGCCCAGAGTCCCCGTTTATTCACTTTTCCACTAACAAAGTCTACGGAGACAGACCCAATTCCATCGCGCTCAACGAGCTCCCGACCCGCTGGGACTACGCCGACCCCACCTATGCCGGAGGCATTCCAGAGTCCTTTTCGATCGACCAATCCAAGCACTCGCTGTTTGGCGCATCGAAGGTTGCCGCGGACATTTTGGTGCAGGAGTACGGCCGCTACTTTGGCATGCCCACCTGTTGTCTGCGCGGGGGCTGTCTGACCGGCCCCAACCATTCCGGCGTAGAGTTGCACGGTTTCCTGAGCTACCTGGTGCGGTGCAACCTCGAGGGTCGCCATTACACAGTCTACGGGTACAAGGGCAAGCAGGTCAGGGACAACATTCACAGCACGGACGTCGCCCGCTTTGTGTGGGCCTTTTTTCAGGCGCCGCGGGTGGCGGAGGTTTACAACATCGGGGGAGGAAAGGCCAACTCCTGCTCGATTCTGGAGGCGTTTGCCACCGTCGAAGGGCTCTCCGGCAAACCCCAGCAGTTCACCTACTCGGATGCGGCCCGCTCGGGCGACCACATCTGTTACTACAGCGACCTGACGAAAATGCGGGAGCACTACCCCGGTTGGGACCTGACCATCACGCTGGAGGCGTGCCTGTCCGAGATCGTGGAAAGCTGGCGGGCCCGCCTCCGCTAAGGCTGAGGGGGGCTCCCCCTAAGGCATGCCTTGACCCTGCTCCTCCCCCCCCCTAACGTCCAAGTCTCAGAACTTTTTCTAACGGAGGCCCAACCTTGGAACTTAAAGACATCAAAGAGCTCATCGCTCTGATCCGCAAAAACGACCTCTCCGAGTTCTCTCTGGAGCAGGAAGGCTTCAAGATTACTCTCAAACGGGGG
>JBIKSY010000013.1:0-33619 GCA_044348365.1 Chthoniobacteraceae bacterium | reverse complement strand
CTCGGCGAGATGCTGCTTCGCCATGGACGCCCTCATGACGCGCTTGAAGCCCTCAAAAGGGCATCTGCTCAGCCCGGAACGAGTGCACAGGCTTTCTTCTCCCTGGGCTGCCTGCTGGTAGCCTTGAACCGGTGTCCGGAAGCCGAGATCCCACTACGACGAACCATTGGCTTGAGTCCCTCTTATTGGGAGGCCTACTCCACGCTGGCCAACTGCCTCTACCGGAGGGGGCGCTTTCGTGAGGCACTGCAGGTTGCCCGCCCGGTTTTGGGGTCCTCGGACAACCCTCTGTTTCTGTTAAACCTCTCCTCTTACCACGAAAAGTGTGGCGAAATTGTGGAGGCGATTGACTGCCTGCAGAAGCTGTTGGAGAAGGAGCCCGAAAATTCGGCCGCCTATATGAATGTCGGAAACTGCTTTCTGGCGCTCGGGATGCTCGATGCCACCTTGGCCGCTTACGACAAGGGGCTTTCCCTTTCGCCGGACAGCCCCCACCTTTACAGCAACCTGCTGCATACCCTCACCTACTCCCCGGACGTCGACCAGGCGACCGCCTTTGCAAGGCACCGCGAGTTCGCGCGCAAGTTTGAGGCACCTTTGCTGCCTCACAAACCGCACTCCAACTCCAGGGACTCGGAGCGCAGGCTCCGGATCGCCTATGTTTCCCCCGATCTGCGGTCCCACTCGGTCACCTATTTTGTGGAGCCCATGCTGCAGCACCACGACCATTCCCAATTCGAGGTGTTTGGCGTTCCTTCCTACACTTGGAAGGATGGAATTACCGACCGACTGCGTTCCCACTGCGACCAGTGGATCGACGCCGGCACCATGTCGGACGAGGCCCTCGCCGAGGCGCTGCGCGAGGCAGGAGTCGACATCGTTGTCGATCTCATCTGCCACTCCAACCATTCCCGCGCCCTGATGCTTGCACGCAAGCCCGCCCCCCTGCAGATCACCATGATCGGGATGCAGCAGACTACCGGCCTTGATTCCGTGGACTACCGGGTCACCGACGCCGTCATGGATCCTCCCGGAATGACCGAGCGGTTTCATTCCGAAAAGCTGCTCCGGCTTCCCATGGCATTTGTCTTTAATCCACCCCACTGCGCGCCCGCGGTGCAGCCGTTGCCTGCGTTCAAAAACGGGTTTGTAACGTTCGGTTCGTTTAACAACTTTGCCAAGGTCAACGACGGCGTTCGGAGCGCCTGGATCCGTGTTTTACAGGCCGTTCCAAACAGTCGTTTTATCTGCGTGGTTCCCGCCGGCACAGGCTTCGAGGCGGCCCTGGCGGAAGCGGGGGTCGGGGCTGACAGGGTGACGTTTACCCCCAGACTTCACATGGTCGATTACCTGGAACTGCACCACCAGATTGACTTTGTTCTGGATACCTTTCCCTTTGCGGGACTCACAGTATCTGCGATGGCTGCCTGGATGGGGGTGCCGACGCTCACTATCGCTGGCAAAACCTCGGCTGCCCGGGCCGGCGCCTCGCTGCAGCATTCGCTGGGACTGGACGAGTTTATCGCTGAAAATCCCGAGGATTTTGTGGAAAAAGCGGTCAAACTCTCTTCGGATTTTGCGCATCTGGCCGAGCTCCGGGCCTCCATGCGCGAGCGCATGGCCGTCCAGTTTACCAACGGGGAGGCGTACATGCGCTCCTTCGAAGCCGCCTTGCGCCAGGCCTGGCGGGAGTGGTGTGTGCAGAATCCGGTAGAAACAACCGAGGTCTGACCTGCAGACATGCACCCGTTCGAGCTGCCAGTCGGCTACCCAAGGATCAGGCGGGTGGCCAGTTTCGAGGAACTGGTCAACACCCGCTTTGAAGACGGTGTCAACGCGCTGTGCTGGGAGCGCACGCTTGCGGGGGATTTTGGCGAGGTGATCGAGAAACTCGCGGCGGGCGAGGGGATCACCACTGTAGAGGACGAGCGCTTGCTGGAACTGGCCGTGAGTCCGGCCGGCCGGGTGGCGGTCGAGAGGCTTCTGGCGGATCAGAGGCTGTTGCGGGAACGTGATCTCGACCCGGTCCTCGACTGCATCGAGAGCTGTCTGCGCGACCAAACCGGGGCGCCGGTGGCCACGGACGTCTACTCCTTCCATGCCGACAGCGCCACGGTAGAGGCCGATACCTATCTCTGCACCTACCATGGTCCCTCAAGCGAGGGACTCCGCAACGACGAGGCGCTGCGCCGGGTGGACATCCCGGAAACCCGGGCGCAACTGCTTCTTCTTTTCGGAGGAGCGGACGGCCCGGAGTTTGAGGAGTACCTCAACGAGAACTGTTTCGACCTGCACTACGCACCCCGTCCCGGGGCGCGTCCGTTCGCCTTCGGACTGGGCAACCTCTGGCGAATTGCCGTGGAACATCCCGGAAGCCTAGTCCCGCCCTGTATCCATCGCGCCCCCGAAACCCGTCCGGGAGACACGCCGCGTCTGCTGCTCCTGAGCTGACGCGGGCAGGGACAACAGCGTCCAGCGCCGGTGCCGGTGCCGAGTTCCACGTAACCCGGGCTAGGCCTGCTCGGAGAGGTACTCGAGGGCACGTTCCGCGCTGACGCCTTCGTGAACCATCGCCATGAGCGCCTGCGTGATGGCTGCGGGCTTGGGGTGCTGGATGATGTTCCGGCCGTAGACAATCCCGCTTACCCCCTGCGCAAGCAGGGCTGCGGTGCGCGCCAGAAGTTCGGCGTCAGAAACCCGGCCGCCACCGCGGACAAGCACGGGCACCCCGCCGGCGGTTTCCACCACCTTGTGGTAGATGGAAACGTCGTCAGTGGGGTCCGCCTTGAGAATGTCTGCGCCCAGTTCCACCGCCTGGCGCACCAACGGAATGATTTTGCGCGGATCGCCGTCCACCATGTAGCCGCCCTTCTCAGAGTTGGGCTGGAACACAAGCGGCTCGACCATCATGGGCATCCCGTAGTGGTCGGCCTCGGTCTTCATCCGGACGATGTTTTCGATGCACTGGGCGTACATGTCGGGCGCCCCGGGGATCAGGAAGAGGTTCACGCAGACACACGCGGCGTCGAGCCGCACGGCTTGGAGGATCGGCTCGTCGATGGTCGTGCTGAAACGGGTGGCGGGCAGTTCCTTTCCGTAGACGTTGGCCGTGTCTGTGCGCAGCACCAGCGCCGGCTTCTGTTTGCCGGGAATCGACTGCAGGTGGCGCGCCTGACCCACGGTCAGCTGGATGGCATCCGGACCGGCTTCCACCAGGGTGCGCACCACAGCCGGCATGGACTCGATGCCTTGCAGAAAATCCGCCTCGTTGAAAAAGCCGTGGTCGACGGCGACGTCGAAACAGCGGTTGGAGGCGGCGTTGAAGAGACGGTTGAGACGTGCGGCTTTCATCGCTTGCAAAGCTAGGGAGGAGCACCGACGGCCGCCCACTCAAAAAAACACAAAAACTGGTTGCTAATTTCTAAGGATTCAAACAATCTGCAAGCACCCCTAGAGCAGTCCCCCCAAGGACAGTTCACCCCCAAAACAGTATCCCCCCGGATACGGTCTCCCCAGACAAAATCGAGAACGCCTCTCCTGCAGTAGCAGGAGAGGCGTTCTTCTGTTTTCGGACTCCGGGTTGCGTCGAGGAGTCGACGCGAGGGAGACTACTGCGAGCCCACCGGCTTCAGTTCGCGGAGCCAGATGTTCCTAAAGCGCACGGGGTTCCCGTGGTCCTGAAGTTTGATTGGCCCCTTTTCCGGGTGCGCCTTATACTTGCCCACGGTCTTGTGGCCGGTCGCTCCGATGAGTTGGACGTGGTTTTGAACGACCACGCCGTTGTGCAACACCGTGGCGTAGGCGGGTTGCTTGAGCTCCTCGCCCTCAAAGCGGGGCCCGCTGAAGATGATGTCGTAGGTCTGGAACTCGCCTGGCTTGCGGGAGGCGTTCACCAGAGGAGGCATCTGGCCGTAGAGAGCAGCGGCTTGTCCGTCCGGATAGGTCTGGTTTTCGTAGCAGTCCAGCACCTGGATTTCGTAGATGCCGAAGAAAAAGACGCCGCTGTTGCCGCGTCCCTGGCCCGTGCCTGAGGCCGGGGTGGGGGCGGCCCACTCGATGTGGAGCTGGATGTCGGGGCCGAAGGCGCCCGCTGATTCCAGATAGCCGGCCCCCTTTACGGAGACGGCGCATCCCTCCTCCACCGCCCAGTTGGGCTTGGGCTCGGCGTTTTTCTTGAACTGGTCCAGGTTTTTGCCGTTGAAGAGGACGATCGCATCACTGGGGGCGTCTCCGGGATTCACTCCGGGCGTAATGACCTTGGGCTGCGGGCGGAGGCCGTCGTGGACGTGCCAATGGGTGCCGGGAATCAGCGGAGTGTCCTGGTAGCCGAGCGGCTTTGCATCCTGTGCCAGAAGAGGCGGGACGTACGCAAGGGCAAGGAGTAGAGAGAGGTGTGGCTTCATAGGTGCGGTTTTGGGAACAGTACACCCCCGGGACAGCCAAAACTTATCCTGATTTTAATCCACCCCCTGCTGTGTTAGATCAAGACCATGGCAATTCCACCCCAAGATCTCGCCGCCCTGCGTCAGGATTACTCCCAGCGCGGGCTGGACCTGCCCGAACTGGACAGAGACCCGATCCACCAATTTCAACACTGGCTCAAAGAGGCGCACGATTCCGGGCTCATCGAGCCCAACGCGATGACTTTGGCCACGGTGGACGCCTCGGGGGGGCCGTGGACGCGCACGGTACTGCTCAAGGCCTGTGACCCGAGGGGATTTTCTTTTTTCACAAACTATAACGGAGCCAAGGCTGCCCATATCGCCGCGGATTCCCGTGCAGCGCTCACCTTTTGGTGGGGGGCGCTGGAGCGGCAAGTCAACGTCACCGGGCGGCTCTCCAAGGTGAGCCGGGAGGAGAGCGAGGCCTACTTCGCGGTGCGGCCTCTGGCGAGCCAGTTGGGGGCCTGGGCGTCTCCTCAAAGCACGCCCATTGAGGGGCGCGCACAGCTGGAGAGGCTTTTTGAGGAGTGCAGGCAGCGTTTTGCCGGAGCGGAGGTGCCCTGTCCCGCCCATTGGGGGGGGTACCGCCTTGAGCCGGAGACGATTGAATTCTGGCAGGGCCGTCGGAGCCGCCTGCATGACCGCTTTCGCTTCACCCGTTCAGGCGGGGAGGGCTGGGGAGTGCAGCGTCTGGCGCCATAACCGATTGCGGGTTGCGGTTGCGGCAAAGAAAAGCGCCTTTGAGGGGTTCTCTGTGCTGGGGTCGCCGGTCTCCGACGAGGACGAGGCGGAGCAGCAGCGCAGAGGGGGAGTCGGTAATTGGGGAGAGGTGACTTTTCGGACGTCTCTGTGCAGAATCCAGATCGGACTTTCTTTTTTATGCAGCACGCACCTTTCCTCCGCCTTCTAGCAGCCACAAGCGCCCTGAGCGCCCTGAGCGCCCTCGGTCCCTGTGCTTTGGCTGCTGCTGGCACGGCAGAAATTAGTTTCAACCGGGACATCCGGCCGATTCTCGCTGAAAACTGCTTCAGCTGTCATGGGCCGGATTCAAGCGGGAGGAAGGCGGGGCTGCGTCTGGACACTGAGGCGGGCCTGTTTGAAAAGCGCAAGGACGCCCCAGCCCCGGTACTGCGCGGAAAGTCTGCCGAAAGCGAACTCTACAAGCGCCTTCTGAGCACGGACAAGGACGAGGTCATGCCCCCTCCCGAGTCCCACAAGGAACTCAAGCCCGCCGAGGTGGCCCTGCTCAAGCGCTGGATCGACGCGGGCGCTCCCTGGCAGGGCCACTGGTCCTTCATCGCCCCGCAGAAGGCCCCGCTGCCGGCTGTCAAAAACGAGGGCTGGCCCAAGAACCCCCTCGACCGCCTGATCCTGGCCAAGCTGGAGTCCCGCGGTTTGACGCCGGCTCCCGAGGCGGAGCCCCGCGTGCTTTTCCGCCGACTCCACCTGGACATCACGGGCCTGCCGCCAAAACCCACGGATGTGGAGGCGTTTTTGGTCGACTATCAGGCGCAGAAGGAAGCGGCCCTCTCCCAGTGGATTGACCGGTTGATGCATTCCACCGCCTGGGGCGAACACCGTGCGCGTTACTGGCTCGACGCGGCCCGTTACGGGGACACGCACGGCCTCCACATCGACAACTATCGCGAGATGTGGCCCTACCGCGATTGGGTGATCCGCGCCTTTAACGCCAACAAGCCCTTTTCGGAGTTTACCGTCGAGCAACTCGCCGGCGACCTGCTGCCGCAGCCCACTGAGGACCAGTTGGTCGCCACGGGCTTCCAGCGCTGCAACATCACCACCGCAGAGGGCGGGACCATCAACGAAGAGAACCTTGCCAACTATGCCGCAGACCGCGTGCAGACCATGGGCTGGGTGTACCTCGGGCTCACGATGAACTGCAGCCAGTGTCACGACCACAAGTTCGACCCCATCACCGCTCGCGACTACTACTCGATGGCGGCCTTTTTCCGGAACACCACCCAGACTGGTTCCGACGGAAACTCCAAGGACGGGCGCTCGGCCGTTCTGCCGCTTCCCTCCGTGGCCGACCGTCCCCGCTGGAGCGCCCTGCCAGGGTTGATCGCCGCCTCCAAGGAGCAGCGCGACGCCCGCCGCAAGGAGGCGCAGCCCGGGTTCCTCAAATGGCTGGCAGCCGTCACCCCCGCCAGCCTTGGCGATTCCTTGCCCGCCAAGGAGCGGGTGCTTTGGGCTCCGCTTGATGAGGGGACGGGTTCCACCGGCCGCTTTGTGGCGGGAGCCGAATCCACTTTCGCCGCGGTGCCGGCTTTGCAGTGGGCGGCAGGTGGCAAGACTGGAGCCGCGCCCGTCCTGAAGGCGGGAGCCGTCATTGATTTGGGGGATGTAGCCGGTTTTGCGCTCAAGCAGCCGTTCAGCTACGGGGCGTGGGTCAAGGCACCCAACGCCGATCTATCCGCCGGGATCCTTGCCCGCATGGACTCAAAGAAGTCGTTCCGGGGCTATGATTTGTTTCAGGCTGGAAAGACTTTCGTTGCGCACATTGTCGACAAGTATCCGGACCTTGCATTGAAGGTTTCCACCGGGCCGGTCGTAAAGCCGGGGACCTGGCAGCATGTGTTGGTTACCTACGACGGTTCCGGCAAGGCCGCCGGTGTCAGGATCTTTCTCGATGGCAAGGAGGAGAAGCTCAAGGTGGACGTCAACACGCTCAAGCCCGATTCCGACATCCGTGCCGAGGTTCCGTTTCTGGTCGGACAGCGCTCCGGCGGAGGGGTGTTTGAGGGCGGTTCCGTACAGGATGTCCGTGTGTTTTCCCGGGCGCTCGCCGCGGCGGAAGTAAAGTCGCTCGCCGGATTTGCCTCGCTTCGGGACGCCCTGCTGGTGGCGGAGGGGAAGCGGTCCGCACCCCAGAAAACGCTGCTTTTGGAGCACTATCTCAACGCGCTGGACGTTCCCTACCAGCAGGCGGACAAACAACTCGCGGCCCTCGAGGGGGAGCGGGACGCCATCAAGGCGCGCAGTCCGATCACCCACATTCAGGAGGAGGTCAAGGGCAAGATGCCTATGGCGAACGTCCTGATGCGTGGGCAGTACAACAAGCTTGGCGAGGAGGTGGAGGCAGTTCCGCCCGCCGTGTTGCATCCGCTCCCGGACGGTGCGCCCAAAAACAGGCTTGGTCTCGCCCAGTGGTTGGTGGACTCCCGCAATCCGCTGACACCCCGCGTTACGGTGAACCGTTTCTGGCAGGAAGTCTTTGGGCAGGGGATTGTGCAGACGAGCGAGGACTTCGGCATCATGGGGAGCGCCCCTTCCAACGTGGAGTTACTCGACTGGTTGGCCGCGGATTTCCGCGATTCCGGCGGAGACGTACGCCGTCTGTTCAAGCTGTTCTTCACCTCGGCCGCCTACAGGCAGTCCGCTGCCGTGACCCCCGAGAAGCTGGAGAAGGACCGCGATAACAGCCTGCTCTCTAGGGGGCCCCGCTTCCGCATGGACGCCGAAATGGTGCGCGACTACGCACTCACCACCAGCGGCCTGCTGGCGGCGAAAATGTACGGGCCGAGCACCCGGCCGTATCAGCCTGAAAACATCTGGGACGTCGTGGGACTCCCCAACGGCGACACCCGCAAGTACGTGCAGGACACTGGGGAGTCCCTTTACCGGCGCGCGCTTTACACGTTTGTGAAGCGTATGGCGCCTCCGCCGAGCATGGACATTTTCAACGCGCCCAGCCGCGAAGTCAGTTGCGTGCGGCGGGAGCGCACCAACACCCCCCTGCAGGCGCTTGTGACGATGAACGATCCGCAGTTCGTGGAGGCGGCGCGCCGCCTGGCTGAGGCCGCGCTTCTCGAGGCGGGCGAGGACCGCAACAAGGCGGTGGATTTCATCATCCGAAGGGCGCTTTCCCGCCCGGTCACGGACAAGGAGCGCAACCTGCTGCTTGCCAGCAACGACGCCTTTCTCGCCCACTACAAGCAGAAGCCCGAGGAGGCCACGGCCCTCCTTGCCGTGGGAGAAAGCAAGGCCACCGGGGCGGTGCCGCCGCCCGCCCTTGCCGCGTGGACGATGGTCTGCAACGAAGTGCTCAACCTGGACGAGGCATTAAACAAGTAACTCCGGAACAACGTCATATGAACTGCAATTCGCACCTCTTCCGCAACCTCTCCCCAGAGGCGAGACTCGAACTCACCCGCCGCCAGTTGCTCGGCTCGGGTGCCGGCGTGCTGGGCGCCGCCGCCCTTGGAACGCTCCTGGGCGCCGGTCTTCCGCAGCAGGCCGCGGCGTCGCTCAAGGGCCCCGCCGTGCCCCATTTTTTGCCGAAGGCCAAGCGCGTGATCTATCTGCACATGGTGGGCGGCCCTTCACAGCTGGACCTTTTCGACTACAAGCCGGCCCTTGGCGAAATGTACGACAAGGACCTTCCCGACAGCATCCGCAACGGCCAGCGTCTCACGGGCATGACATCCGGGCAGGCCCGCTTTCCTGTGGCGCCGTCCAAGTACAAGTTCGCCCAGCACGGTCAGAGTGGAATGTGGCTGAGCGAACTTCTGCCGAACCTGGGCAAGTGCGTCGACGACATCGCATTCATCCGGTCGATGCACACCGAGGCCATCAACCACGAGCCAGCCATCACCGAATTGCAGACCGGCTCCCAGATCGGGGGCAGGCCCTGCATGGGCTCTTGGGTCAGCTACGGACTGGGGGCGATGAACCAAAACCTCCCCACTTTTGTTGTGCTTGTCGCGAACCCGACCAACCGCGAGCAGGAGCAGGCTATCTCGGCAAAGCTTTGGAGTAGCGGTTTTCTTCCTGGCGAACACGCGGGCGTTTCGTTCCGCAGCAAGGGGGATCCAATCCTCTTTATCAACAACCCGCCCGGCGTTTCCCCGGAGGTCCGCAGGCGCAGCATCGACGGCATCAACGCGCTCAACGGCCTGAGCGCGGAACATCTTGGGGATCCCGAGATCCGCACGCGTATCCAGCAGTATGAAATGGCTTACCGGATGCAGAGCAGCGTGCCGGAGTTGACCGATTTCAACGCCGAACCGGAAAGTGTCTTTGCTTTGTATGGCGAGGAGGCGCGCAAGCCTGGGACCTACGCCAACACGGTGCTCATGGCACGGCGTCTGGCCGAGCGCGGGGTGCGTTTTGTGCAGGTCTATTTGAACAACTGGGACCACCACGGCAACCTCGGTAAGCGGATGCCCTCCCAGTGCGCAGACATTGACCAGGCCACGGCCGGCCTCATTCAGGACCTCAAAAACCGAGGCATGTTTGAGGACACCCTCATCATTTGGGGCGGCGAGTTTGGGCGCACGGTGTATTCCCAGGGCGGCCTGTCCAAGGACAACTACGGCCGAGACCACCATCCCCGCTGCTTTACCATGTGGCTGGCCGGGGGCGGGGCAAAGGGCGGGGCGATTTACGGCGAGACCGATGATTTTTCGTACAACGTAGTGAAGGATCCTGTGCATGTGCGGGACCTGCACGCGACGATCATGCATCTACTGGGCATTGACCACGAGAGGTTTACGTTTCGCGCACAGGGGCTGGACTTCCGCCTCACCGGCGTGGAGAAGGCCGACGTGGTCAGGGCCCTCGTCGGGTAGCTGCGCGAGCGGCATCCGGTACCCCGGCAACGCGGTGTTCCAATCCAGCCGCGCCTTGCTATCTTTTCGCTCCCACCCCATCAGCCTGCAGGTTCCCCTCCCATGAAGACACCCCCGTTCGTACTCGCCGTTTCCTGTGCCGTTTTTTGCTCGCACGCACTGGCCCAGGAAAAGTCCAAGCAGCCCGAAAATTACGGCCTGGCCCAAGCCAGAGAGTCCGTCAGCAAGATGAAGGTCGCCGACGGCTTGTCCGTTGGATTGTTTGCGGCCGAACCGATGGTGCAAAACCCGACCGCCGTGGACATCGACTCCCGCGGAAGGGTCTGGCTCACCGAGGCCGCCAACTACCGCCGCCACGCCAATCCCCCGATCCGCCCGGAAGGGGACCGCGTGATGACCCTTGAGGACACAAACGGAGACGGGGAGGCGGACAAGGCTACCGTCTTCTACCAGGACCCCAGCATCAATTCCGCCCTGGGTATCGCTGTTCTTGGCGGTGACGTGATCGTTTCGGTCGCTCCCAATGTGTTCGTGCTCCGCGACACCAACGGAGACGGGGTCGCCGACGAGCGACTGCTCCTGCTCACCGGCACTGCGGGTGCGCAGCACGACCATTCCTTTCACTCCTTCGTCCACGGCACAGACGGCAAGCTCTACTTTAATTTCGGCAACACCGGGCAGCACTTCCGCCAACCCACCGGCAAACTGCTGAAAGTCCCGCTTCACGGCGTGATTGATCCGGCTGACGTGAAGGACAACTCGGCGCCCATCATCGACCTCGCTGGCAATGTTCTGGAAGCCAGCCGCAAGCCCTACCAGCAGGGAATGGTTTTCCGAGCGGACTACGCCGACGGCAGACTCAGCAACTTTGAAGTGCTGGGGTACAATTTCCGCAACAACTACGAGGCAGCACCCGACTCTTTCGGCAACCTCTGGCAAAGCGACAACGATGACGATGGCAACCGTGGCGTCCGGATCAACTATGTCATGGAGCACGGCAGCTACGGCTACTCCGACGAACTTACCGGCGCGGCCTGGCAGACCAAGCGTCCCAACATCGAGACGGAAATCCCCCTTCGCCACTGGCATCAGAACGACCCGGGCACCGTGCCCAATCTGCTCCAGACTGGTGCGGGTTCGCCCACGGGCCTGCTCTGCAATGAGGGCAGCGCGCTCGGGGCCAGGTTCGCCAACCAGATCATCCATTGCGATGCAGGCCCGCGCGTGGTCCGCGCCTATCCGGTCCGGAAAGCCGGCGCGGGTTTCTCCGCGGAAATGGCCGACATTCTCACCTCCTCCGACAACTGGTTCCGCCCCTCGGACGTGGCCATTCATCCGGACGGTTCGCTTTTTGTCGCGGACTGGTACGACGCAGGCGTGGGCGGACACGCCATGGCCGACAACGAAGCGCCTTTCCTGCGGGGGCGTATCTACCGTGTCAGCGCGAAGACGGGTGGGCTTTCCGTTCCCAAGCTGGACCTCTCGAGCGCGGCGGGCGCGGCGACTGCGCTGCAATCGCCCAACAAGGCGACGCAGTTTGTGGCCTACCGGGCGTTGAGCGCGCTTGGGGACGCCGCGCTGCCGGCTTTGCAGACCCTCGCGGAAAAGGGCGAACCCCGGATGCGCGCCCGGGCGCTCGCGCTGCTGGCGAGGAGCCCCAAGGCGGCGCTTCCCTCCCTCCAGGCGGCCCTCACCGACGCCAACCCGGACATTGTCATCACGGCCATCCGCCTCGCAACGATGCTGGCCACCGCCGGTCAATTGGACACTTCCGCGCTCGAGGCAACTCCCGGCCTTATCGGCAGGCTCATCGGCCACAAGGACCCCCAGGTGCGCCGCCAGCTCGCCGTGTCGCTGTTTCACTCCAAGCAGGTCGAGCCAATGTGGGCCAAGCTGGCCGCCCAACACGATGGCAACGACCGTTGGTATCTGGAGGCGCTTGGCATCGGCGCCCGCGGAATCGACGACTCCTGTTTTGACGCTTGGTTTGCCGAGGTCAAAGGCAACTGGAACACACCGGGGGGGAGGGATATCCTCTGGCGCCTGCGCACTCCAAAAGCCGCGCCCTACCTCGCCAACCTGCTTCTCGCAAACCCAACGGAACTGCGCTACATGCGCGCCTTTGATTTCATCCCGGAATCCCAGGAGCGCTCGGATGCGCTGCTAAGTCTGGTGAAGGCCAACCCGGGACTGGCGATTGTGAGCGAGGCGCTGCAGCGGCTTTCGCGTTCGGGCGCCAAGGACGACCCCCGGGTGCGCACCGCGACTGACGCGGCGTTGGCGCGGGCCAAGGGGCGGCCGGAGTTTGTGGAACTGGTGGAGGCCGCCGGCCTGGGAAGTTGGGGAGGCGCCTTGTTGGAGACCGCCCTAAAATTGGGGAAGGCACCCGAGGCGCTCGACGCGGTGCGGCTGCTCGTGCGCGAGGGCGCGGGGGCCTCACAGATTCAGGAGGCGCTCGCTAAGGGTGATCCGGCACGGAGCGCGGCGTTGGTGGAGTTGTTGGGCAGTCTGGGTCAGGGGAAGGCGCTGGAGATGCTCCAGTCCGAGCTGCTCCAGTCGAAGTCAGCGGAGCGGGGCACCTTGGCGATCCGGGCGCTTGCACGCACTCAGAACGGGGCGGAACGTTTGGTGAAACTGGCGAAGGAAAAACGGTTCCCAGCAGAACTGCAGTCCGTGGCCGGTTCGGCGCTGGCGCAGGTCCAGTACGCGGCTTTGCGCGAGGAGATCGGGCTGCATTTTCCGCCACCCGGCGCGTTGGGGGGCGCTGCGTTGCCGCCTGTGGCCGAGTTGGCGAAGCTCTCTGGCGACGCCGCGCGGGGCAAGGGCGTGTTTGAGCGGGCGTCCAGTTCCTGCGTAGCCTGCCACAAGATCGGCGAGCGGGGAGTGGACTTTGGTCCGGCGCTGGGCGAGATCGGCGGCAAGCTGCCCAAGGAGGCGATCTTCGACGCGATCCTCAACCCTAATGCGGGCATCTCGATGGGTTTTGAAACGGCTGAGGTCAAACTCCGCGGGGGCGCACAGGCGCTGGGAATCGTGCGGAGCGACACCTCGGAAGAACTGGTCCTTGCACTGCCCGGCGGCGCGCTGCAGAAGTTCGCCAAGACTGACGTCCAGCGGGTTTCCAAGCTGCCCACCTCACTGATGCCCAGCGGGCTCAACCAGGCGCTTACCAAGGAGGACCTCGTGGACTTGGTCGCGTACCTTTCCAACCTGAAGTCGGTTTCTCCGAAGTAGCCTGAAGGAGTCGTGAGAATTTGGGCCGCCGACGGCCCTCCATCCTGTCCTCACATGAAAAGCACCCTTGCCGCCCTGCTCCTGAGTCCACTGCTCGTGTGTGCCGCCGTCGCCGCGCCGCCGGTTCCCGGTTCCGCAAATCCGCCGGCGGAAACGCTCCGCCACACGCTCAGGGGCCGCATCACGGACGGGCGGGAGCAGCCGCTGGCTGATGTGCGCGTGGGGTTGCGCACCTCCAACGTCGTGACGCGGACCGATGCGCAGGGGCGTTTTGTTTTGGAGTTCACAGCCCCTGGTGCGCCGGTGAAGGACAAGAAAGACCCATTGGACTACCTTGAGTTCGACAAGGATGGCTATCTTGGACGGACCATCAATCTGGCCGATGCGGAGGCCTTTGCGAAGCCGGTGGACGAGAAGCTGGAGGCCGAAATCCTCACCGACGAGCGCGCCGAGTTCAGCCGGCGCATGAGCATGGGATTCACCCTTCCGGTGAACACGCCGGCGCTTCAGAAGTTTGATTCCACCAACCCCGATCTCAGCGAGGCGGAATGGGCGCGGTTTTTCTCCGCGATGGAGGCACGAAAGCAGGACGGCCCGACGGAACAGGTCTTTTTTCAGGCCTATGTTCCCAAGGAGGTGGTGAAGCTCAAGGCGGTGTTCCTCTTTACCCGCCACGGCATCGGCTCCCTCGACCATCCCAGGCTGCGTGAGTTTGCCCGCCGGAATGGGATCGGCCTCGTGAGCGCCAAGGGGAATCCGGTGCAGCGCGGCTTTTATCCGGTGAGCGCCATAGACGACGACATTGCCCGGCTGGGCCGGATGCTCAAGCATCCGGAACTCGGGACCGTCCCCGTGTTCACTTTTGGGCATTCCAACGGCACTGGCTTTGCCGGGATGTTTCCCTCGCAGCGGCCGGAGCGGGTGATCGCCTGGATTTCGTACCACTCCGGCGTTTCCTTTCACCTCCAGTTTCCTGGAGTGGAGAAGGTGCCCGGGCTTGCCATGCACGGAAACATCGACCCCTTTGCCAAGAACGGCCAGGAGCAGACCGTCAAGAACCTGCGTGCAAAGCGCAACGCTCCGATCGCCCTCATGATGGAGGGCAATGTGGCGCACGGTCCCGTGGACAAGGAGCAGAACGCGACCTGGGATTTTATCGCGGCGTTCTGCGAGGCAGCCATCCGCATCCGCCTCAACGCGGACGGCACCCTCAAACCGGTGGTTGTGGAGCAGGGCTGGCTCGGGGGAAACTACGACCGCGCCCAAGGCGGCCAACAGGATCTCGCCATCGCCCCCTTCTCGGACTTCAAGGGCGACCGCTCGGTGGCGAATTGGCTGCCTGACAAACAGTTTGCTGAAACGTGGCAGCGCTACGGCACAACCGATCCGCGCCCCGCAAAGTAAGGGTACGTACCGCCTTTAGTGGGTTGAAGAATCCGAGTCGCCGGCCTGCCCGGACTTCCCAGCCGTCACATACAGGCCCAGTGCGACCGCCAAAAGCCCGCACATCCAGAAGATCTGCCCGCTGCTCAGCTGGGTGTGTAGCAGCCGTTGCACTCCGGCGGAGGCGAGAATCCCCACGAAGGACAGGACGCTCGCAGCGCCCTGCACCGCCCCCTTGTTCTCGGGCGCCGGCCGGTTTTGCAGCACGGCGCACACCGGCACGATGAACAGGCCGGCACCGAAGCCGAGCAGGAGCAGCATACCGGTGAAGACTTGGGTGCTGATCGACGCCAGCCCCATCGGGACCGTGCTTAACGCCATGAGCAACGACCCGAGCGAAATGAGTCTGTACTCGATTTTACCGCGGGAGCCGTAACCGGCGGTGACGCTTCCGATGCCAATGCCAATGGCGAGCGCGGCGTTGAGGAGGGCGTTTTTGGACTCGCTCAAATGCAGGACGTCGTGGGCGAAGAGCACCAGGTTCATCTGCACGAGTGCAGCGATGAAAAAGAAGCCTGTGTTACCCAGGTTGGCGCGCCAAAGGAGCTTGTCGGGCGCCATCTTGCGCAACTGGGCCAGCAGGTCTTTGGCCGGGTTGAGTTGCAACGTCCTTTCGGGGTTGGCTGGCGGGACCTTCGGTATGAACGCGCTGACAGCCCAGCCGGCAAGTGCGAGGACCGCCAGCAGAAGTCCCGAAATCCAGGGTTGCTCTGCAAACCTACCTGCAAGGATGCCCCCGGAAAGCGTACCCAGAATGATCCCCACAAAGGTGAGCAGCTCTACGATGCCGTTCCCCCAGGACAGTTTGTCTAGGGGAAGGATCTCCGGCAGGATTCCGTACTTGGAGGGGCCGAAAAACGCGGAGTGGCAGCCCATGAGAAACACCGCGCCCAGCTGTAGCGGGAGGCTGTGGAGGCCGAGTGCCAGAGCCGCAAAAAGCATGATGAAGACTTCAGTGAGCTTCACGCCGGACATGACGCGTTGCTTGCTGAAGCGGTCCGCCAGCCAGCCTCCAAACATCGAAAAGGTGATGAAGGGCAGGGCGAAGAGGGCGCCTGCCAGAGCCACGGCGTTGTCGCGTTGCGACTGCGACATGTCCCGGCTCAGCACGAGTAGGATGACCAGATTTTTAAGCGCGTTGTCGCTGAAGGCGTTCTGGCACTGCGTGGCCATCAGGCACCAGAAGCCGCGGCGCCAGGGAGGCTGGGGGTTCATGCGCTTTGTTGCTGTACCACCACGCGAGCGGTCGAGTCGGCGAAGACGGGTTCGGGGGCGTCTGCGAGGGAGAGTGGCAGCAGGTTTTCCTGCAGGAGTTTCTGGAGCTCCCTGTGGTTGATCTTGCCGCTGCCCAGAACCGGCATGTGGGTCACGATCCGAACCTCGCTGGGGACGCACAGGTTCGAGAGTCCGTGCGCATGGATGGCCATGCGCACCTCGTTGCGCCCGAGCCTGGGGGCGTTGGTCACCGCCACCAAGGTTTCGCCCCGCTTCGGATCCGGCTTTGACACGACCGCGACATGGCAGTGTGTGCCGTGCTGCGGGAAGGCGCCTGAAAGGGCGTCCTCCACGGCGGCGAGGCTGACCATCTCGCCGCCCACCTTGGCGAAACGTTTCATCCGCCCAAGGATGTAGAGGAAGCCGTCGTCATCGACCTTTGCAATGTCGCCGGTGTCGTACCAGCCGTCAGGCGGGGGCGCAGGCGCCGGGGCGCCCGGCTGCAGGTAGCCCAGCATGATGTTGGGGCCCTTTACAAACAGGCGCCCCCCGGTCTCGACGCCCGGAACCGTTTCCAGGCGCCATTCGATCCCGGGTAGGAAGCGTCCAGCGGAGCCGTGGCGGGAGGAGAGGGCGACGTTGACGCTGAGGGTCGGGCTGCACTCTGTGGCCCCGTACCCTTCTAGGATCCGGACGCCGAAGCGCTGGGCCCAGGTGGTGAAGGTGTGGTCCTGGACCTTCTCGGCCGCTGCGAAAAGGCAGCGCACTGAGCGGAAGTCGTAGGGGTGCGCCCGGCGATGGTACCCGTTGAGGAAGGTGTTGGTGGAAAGGAAAACAGTGCAGTTCTTGTCGTAGAGGACGTTGGGAATGATCCGGTAGTGCAGTGGGGATGGGTAGAGGAAGACGTAGGAGCCCCTGACCAGGCCGAGCAGGGTGCCCACCGTGAGACCGAAGCTGTGGAAGATCGGAAGCGCGTTGAAGATCCTGTCGGTGTCGTTCAGGTCGTTGACAGCAAGCATTTGGCGGATGTTGGCCAGCAGGTTGCGGTGGGAAAGCACCACGCCCTTGGGCACGCCCTCGGAGCCGCTCGTGAAAAGCACCACGGCGGCGGAGTCCGGGTCGACCTGCTTGCGGATGAGTTTCTCCGGCGAAAGCCGGGCCTTGGCTACGCTGGAGAGCCGGTCCGCGGTGGAGATCTTACTCTTGAGATCCTCCAAATAAACGATCTGGATGCCCGCCTCGGCGAACGGGCCGACTTCGAGGCGAGCCCTTTTGAGAAACTCCCGCGAGGTGATCAGGGCGCCCACGTTGGCCGCCTTTGCGCTGTGGAGCATCGCCTGAAGCCCTGTGGAAAAGTTGAAAATGGAGGGCACCCTTCCGAGGAACCAAAGCGCAAGGAGGCTGACTGGAGTGGCGTTGATGTTGGGCAACAGCACGCCGACCCCGGAATGGTCGTTGGGCAGCGTGGCGTGGAACGACTCGGCAAGGGCGTCGGCCGAAGCGAGCAGGTGTTTGTAGAGAAGGGGCTTCTGGGTGACGTCCTCCAAGATGTGAAAGTCGGGTTGCTCCAGAGCCGTCTCCACGATGGCGTCGGCAAGGGTCTGGGCGCCCAGGGCCATTTCCGTGTCAAACTGCTGCTCCACCATCTTCACCCGGAGCCACTCGGTGTGGGTGGAGCGGGCCACGCCCGGCTTGAGGTGCGTGAGGTCGGGCGGTTGTAGGGGTTCGCTGAAGTGTGCCGTGACCTTCGGAAACCAGCGCCTCCAACCCGGGTTGCGCGAAAGCTTCATGCGGTCGGCCCCCCTCAGGTAGCAGGTGATGACCCGGGCAGGGGACTTCACCAACAGGAACCCGGTGCCTTCAAACAGCTTCATAAGGCTTCCCGTGAAGGTGATCCGCCCCTCGGCAAAAAGCACCAGCTTCCCGCCCGCCTGCAAATGCTGCGCCATCCGCTTGGCGGCGTAGGGGGAGGTCGGGTCGATTGCAAAGGTGCGGGAATTGAGCATCAGCCGCCGGTGGAGCCAGGAGGTGTCCGCAGCGGCCAGCGAAACAACAAAGCGCCATTTCCGGTCGAGGAACATCAGTAGAAAGAGCCAGTCCAGCCACGAAACATGGTTGGGCACCAGCAGCAGGGGCCCCTCCGCCCTCAGGGAGTTGAGGCCGAAGCCTTCAAACTGGAACAGCCGGCGTAGGAGAAAATGGATGACTTGCTTCATCAAAAGAGGGGTGGCGGTAGTGGGAAATCCCTGGAACTCCTCAGCCGGGGCCTGAGAGCAGGAAGCAACGTAGGGCAATCAGCGGCCCGAAGTTAATGAAAAACGCCTCCCCATTTGCTGGGTGGACCCGGCCGCACCCGGGCATGCAGTCCATGAATGTAGCTCAGAGACAGGTTGGCTCCTTCTTCAGCCCTCAGCGTGCGGAGGCGAAGCGTGCAAGCTCACGATATTCGGCGTAAATCCGGTCGTACGCGCCCGAATGGGAGGTGTGGGGCTGAAAGCGCCGGGCGGTGCCTTGCCTGGGCGAGGCCATGGCCGCAATGGCCTCGCCCGGCGCGGGGAACAGCCCCGCGGCGAGTGCGCCGAGGATCGCGGCACCGAGGGCGGGCCCCTGCTTGGCAGGGTGGACCGTGATTTCGGCGCCAAGGACGTCTGCGTAGACTTGGACGACCAGGGGGTTGTGGTGGGGCAGGCCGCCGGTGGCCACAAACCGGGTGACCGGCACGCCGCCGTCCCGGAGCAGTTCAACAATCCAACGGAGTCCGAAGGCTGACCCTTCGAGCAACGCTCGGTAGAGGTGGGCGGGGCCGTGGTGTAGCGCGAGGCCGGTGAAGGCGCCCCGGAGGGAGCCGTCCATGAGGGGGGTGCGGCAGCCGTTGAGCCAGTCCAGGCACAGGAGGCCGTCCGCACCCGGGGGGATTGCCGCGGCGGCCTCGCCCAGAGCGGCGAGACTTTGACCTGTGAGCCGCGCGAGCCAGTCAAAGGCGTCGCCGACGGCTGCCTGCCCGGTTTCGTAGCCGCAGTAGCCGGGGAGAATCCCGTTGGGAACGATGCCGGCAACCCCGGAAACAGTCTTCTCGGAGAGGCTGTTGAGCATGTGGCAGGAGCTGGTCCCCAGAACCAGTACGAGGGTGCCGGGGTCGGCGGCACCTGCTCCCGGGACGCCTGCGTGTGCGTCGATGGTGGCCGCACTCACGGGGGTGCCCTCGACGAGGCCGAGCAGCGCCGCGGCGGGACCGGTGAGGCCGCCCGCGGAACTGCCCGGAGCCAGAAAGCGGCCGGGGAGTTTCTCCGCCGCGATGTTCCGCAGGTCGGGGTGCAGAGCGTGGAGAAAGTCCGGAGACGGCCAGCCTTCCGTCGGACTCCACATCCCCTTGTACCCCGCCTGACAGGTGGAACGGACCAGCGCTTTGGCGGGGCCTCCCACCAACTGCCAAACCAGCCAGTCTCCGGCTTCGAGCCACACCTCGGCAGCCGCGTAGATCGAAGGTGCGATTTCAAGGGTCTCGAGGATCTTCGGGAAGAACCATTCCAGTCCGATGGCACCTCCGTAGCGTTGGAGAAAACCCTCGCCCCGGGAGTGCGCGAGGGCGTTGATGCGGGCGGTCTGGTCTTGCGCGCCGTGGTGTTTCCAGAGTTTCGGCCAGGCCTGGGGTGCCGGGGCAAAGTCTGGCAGGAGGCAAAGGGGCGTGCCATCGCGCAGGGTCGGCAGCATGGTGCAGCTGGTAAAATCCACGCCGATCCCGGCCACGGCAGAGCCGGGCAGTCCGGCCTCCGTTAATGCGGCTTGGGTTGCGTTTGCGGCGGCGGCGGGCCAGTCGAGCGGATGTTGCAGTGCGTAGTGGGGAGGCAGTGGTTGCGGGCTGCCGGGAAGCCGCTGGGTGATCTGGCCGTGGATATATGGCGCTGAGGCGCAGGCTAGCTCGGTGCCGTCCACCGAGACTAAAAGTGCGCGGACGGATTCGGTGCCAAAATCAAGGCCGAGGGTGGTTTTCATCGTGGCAAGTGGGAGGAGGGGAGACTTTGGGGCGGGGGCAGGTGCGTGGAGCGGAAGGATTTGGTGCCGGCGGAGTGCCTGAATGTCAAGGCGTCAGGGGGTGTAAGTAATTGTGGACAAGCGGTGTCTCCTGCTTGAAGCGGGGTCGACATACGGACGCGGTACGTTTACGCTGTGGGGGTTGCGGGCTTCAGCCCGGCCGCAAGGATTTCACAATGCCGCCTTCCCCCTTAAGCCGAACCCCTGGCCCGCCTTGTGCGGAGGCAAAGGCCCTCCTCCTTCGGTTGCTCTCCCTCGCGTTTCTGGGCGGCGGCCTGCTGCAGGCGGAGGATTTTCAGGGGAGCGCCCACAAGCTCGAGTTTGACGCGCCCCCCATCGGGTATTCCAGCGCGGAGGCCACGGACGTCGTGGCGCAGTTGGCCAAATCCACGGAGACCGCTGCGGCGGGTGCCGAGCCGTACCATCCCAAGTTCGGCTACCTGCCGCGGGTGCTGGAGTTGCTTCGGGTGCCTGTTTCCTCGCAGATGCTGGTCTTTTCCAAGACCTCGGTGCAGCGCCACCACATTGAGCCGTCCAATCCCAGGGCGCTGTATTTTTCCGATGACGTGTACATCGGCTACATTCCGGGTGCACCCGAGATCGAGGTGGCCGCGGTGGATGCGGCTTTGGGGACGGTGTTCTACACGGTGCACCAGGACGGGGACGAACCGCTGCGTTTCAAGCGGTCCAACGAGTGTCTTTCCTGCCACGGTGCGGCCCGCAGCATGGGGGTGCCTGGGTTCGTGCTCCGTTCGCTGGACACGGACGAGGAGGGGGAGATTGTGGCGGCAACTGACACCTCCGCGATCTCGCATTGCACGCCAGTGGCGCAGCGCTGGGGCGGTTGGTACGTGACCAACGCGCCCGCGGACTGGGTACACCGGGGGAACACACCCGGAAGCGAGGAGCGGAACGAGGCTCAGAAAAAGGCGCTGCTCCGGAAGGTTGCTGCTTCCAAGCGCTACCCCGCCTCTGGCAGCGACACCTTGGCCCTTTTGCTGCACGACCATCAGACGCACATGCACAACTACATCACGCGGCTCCACATGGAGGGGCAGCAGCGGATCTCCGAGTACGGCCACGTGCGCTATCTCGACACCCAGATGAGAGCCTTTCTGCGGTACCTGCTTTTCATCGAGGAGGCCCCGTTACCGTCGAAGCTCGAGGCTGCTGCGGAGTTTCAGGCCCACTTTCAGAAGGCCGCCAAGCGGGATTCGAGGGGCCGGTCCCTGAGGGACCTCGATTTGCAGACTCGGCTTTTCAAGTACCCGTGCAGCTTTTTGATCGATTCGGAACCGTTCCGAAAACTGCCCGCGCTGGTCCGCCAGAAGATCCTCGACCGGCTCCACTCCGTGCTGCTTGGCGAGGACGCGCACGCTGATTTTGCGGGCCTTCCGGCGGAGGACCGGTTGGCGGTGCTGGAGATTTTGCGGGAAACGTGTCCGGATCTGACGGCAGGCTGGTGACATTCGTTTGAGGTCTGGATGAGGTCGGGCCGAGGCGGCGTTACTCCCGGAGGGAGAGGAGAGAAGCAGCCGGGCTTGCTGGCTTGTGCGGGCGCCCTCCATGTTCAAGGCGAATCGCACCAAAGAACAAGGCGGCCTCCTGTGGGAGGCCGCCTTGTTCGCGAGACAATCTGAGAAGCTGCTGCCTACTTGCCGTTCGCCTTCACGAGGTCGACGTAGGTGATCACGTCTGCCAGGTTGTCCTTCCAATTGTTTTCGTGCTCGATGGAAATCGGACCGGTGAAGCCCACTTCTTTCAGGGCTTTGAGCGCCTCGGGCAGGTTTGCGCGGCCGGTGCCCGCGGGCACAACCGAGGTGCCGCCCATGGCGATGTCCTTGATGTGGCTTGAAACCACGCGCCCCTTGAGAAGACGGATGCACTCGGCGGCTGACAGGCCCGAGTTGGTCCAGTGGCCCATGTCCGCGCAGGAACCGATGCGGGGGTCGCGGTCCTTGGTAAGCTCCAGGATGTAGTTGGGATCCCAGACCTTGTAGTTTTCGTCATTCGGCCGCCGGGGATGGTTGTGGTAGCCGACCTTGATGTCGAACTCCTTGACCATCTTATCGATCGTGTCGATTGCATTCGTGCTTTCGGTGTTGATCACCCCGATGCCCAGTTCCTTGGCGAAGGAGAACACTTTGCGCGCGGCCTCCTCGTCGACGGGAATGCCGATGACTCCGATGGCGACGGCCTGTATGTTGTTCTTTTTGAGGATTTCCTTGATGGCGGCGAGGCCTTCCGGAGAAACGCCCGGGCCGGTCTTCTGGTCTGGCAGCGCGGCGGAAACCTTCTGGCCGGGGAACATTTCGGTCGTGTGGAGGCCGGCGGCGGCAGTCTTTGCGCAGGCGTCCTCGAAGGTGAACTCCTTAAAGGTGTAGGACTGGGTGCCAAGGGCGAAGCCGTTGGTGCGGACCTCGGCAGGGATCAGCGTGGCGGCGAGGGCCGCGACGTTGAGCACGATCGCTGTGGCGGTGAGTGTGGGGAACCATTTCATAGTGGTAGGAGAGGGGAATGGGGAAGCACGCGGGAGTCAAGCGCGAGAAATGGATACGCGCTCCGACCTGAGACGGGGCCGGCCCGTTGCCTGCGGGTGAACCCTTGGCTGGCGGCATTCGGCTCCGGCGGGAGGCTGGAGGTGGGCAATCATGAAGGAGCCAGACGAAGAGATAGGTAGGGAAGCCCGAGGGCGGGAGTGCCTGCGGTTGGCCCTTTGCTGAGAGCGAAGAACCTTTTGTTTGGAAAGCCAGCGAGTTTTCCCTCTCCAGCTGAGGTGCGTTTAACCGTGAACACGCTCCAAAAGCGTGCAAGCTTCCACCCGCGGTGCCCCGCAAATTCAGTTATCATCCCGTTTTTTTATGAAATCCCCCAAACTTCTGTTTGCCACCCTGTCGTGCGTTCTTTCCACCGCCAGCGCACTCGCGCTGGATCCCCACGTTGAAGCCGTCACGCGCCTGGTGGAGGGGGCCAAAGGCAGGGTCGAAAAGACCGAGGACGGCCAAAGCCTCAAGCTGGTGGACCTCGCCGTGCCCGGCGCAGGGCCGCACGACCACCGGAGTGAAGATCCCTACGATGCGGCGTTCTTCGAGCACCTAGGGCACATTCAGGCGTTGGAGTCGCTCAACGTCATTTCGACCAAGGCAAACGACGAGTGGATCAAGCCGCTGGGCGGGCTCGTAAACCTCAAGACGCTTCGGTTCACCAACAACGGCAAGCTGACCGACGCCGGCATGGAGGCGTTTTCCGGGCTCAAAAACCTGGAGTCCTTCTCCTTTGTTGGCACCGGGATCACCGGCCGGGCCTACGCCAAGTGCACCGACTGGAGCAAGGTCACCAAGGTCAGCCACCGTGGCAGTAAGATCGACGACGAGGGCTTGAAGGAACTCTGCGAGCATCTGCCGAACCTCGAAAGCATCAGCCTAGCCCACGCGCACTTCACCGATGCCGGTGCCCCACACCTGGCCAGACTGTCGGCACTCAAAGGCCTTGAAGTCGGCGCTGCGAAGGCCACCCCTTCCAGCTTGAAGCACATCCAGGCACTGCCGCTCAACTACCTTCAGCTTGGGGAAGGGTTTGATTCCCCTGAAAGCATCCCGTTCGTTCAGGGAATCGCCAGCCTGCGCCGCCTGACATTCACCAACACCCGGAAGTTTGCCGATGACGATCTCAAAGCACTCACGGGCGTGAAGCAACTCGAGCAACTGGAGCTGAGCGGGATTGAACTGACCGAGGCGCGGCTCGAAATTTTCAAGGACTTCGCCTTTTTGAAGGCGTTGCGGTTGGTGCCAGCCAAGGCGCCGTTCGCTCCTGAAACGGCAGCCAAACTTCAGCAGCTTCTGCCTACGACCGCGTTGCAATTGAAGTAGGCGGCCCCTGGAGGTCCGGCCGTAGCAACAGCGACGGGGGGTGAGCGCCTTCGTTACCTCCGTTTTTGCTATGCCAACAGCTGGTGGACCACGTTGCCTGCAACATCCGTGAGCCGGTAGTCGCGGCCGCCGTGGCGGAAGGTGAGCCGCTCGTGGTCCAGGCCCATCAGGTGCAGAATCGTCGCGTGAAAATCGTGGATGTGGACCTCGTCTTTTTCCACTTTGCAGCCGAACTCGTCGGTCTGGCCGTAACAAAAGCCGGCCTTCACCCCGCCACCTGCCATCCAGGTTGAAAACGCCTCGGCGTGGTGCTCCCGACCCTTGGCGTCTTTTTTGGAGTTAAACGGGGTCCGTCCGAATTCCGTGGTCCACACCACCAGCGTGTCCTCGAGCATGCCCCGGGATTTGAGGTCCCGCAGCAGCCCCGCAATCGGTTGGTCAACGTTGCGCGCCAGTCGCCCGTGGTCGGCCATGTCGCCGTGAGAATCCCAGTTGCCGGAGGCGCCGGTGTCGATGAGTTCGATGAAACGCACGCCCCGCTCGGCGAGGCGCCGCGCCGCGAGGCACTGCCAGCCAAAGCCCTTGGTCGCCCCCCGCGCCAGCCCGTACAAGGCCAGCGTCGCATCGGTTTCGCCCGCAAAATCCAAGGCCTCCGGCGCCTCCATCTGCATGCCGAAGGCTGTTTCCATCGAGCGGATGCGCGTCGTGAGGTTCGGGTCTGCCCCGCGCTGGGCGAGGTGCGCCCGGTTGAGTTTCTGTGTGAAGCCCAGCTCCAGTTCCTGCAGAGCGCCCTGCGACTGCAACCGCTTGATGTTTGCGATGGGCTCAGCGCCCGGGGAGACCAGTGTTCCCTGGTGTGCGCCGGGCAGGAAGTCGGAGGCCCAAACCTGAGTGCCGGCGTAGGGCAGGCTGGGCGCAAGGACGACGAAGGACGGCAGATTGTGGTTTTCCGAACCCAGCCCGTAGCTCAGCCAGGAGCCAATGCTCGGCCGCGCAAAGGTGACGGAACCCGAATGCATGCCAAGCGTTGCCTGGAAGTGGTCGGCGTGGCTGGTGCGCATGGAATTGAGCACGCACAAGTCATCGGCGCAGGAGGCCATCTGCGGAAACAATTCGCTGATCCACAGCCCGGATTTGCCGCGCTGCTTGAACTCCCAGTCGGGCCGCTTAAAAAACTTGTCCACCGCCCGGTTGTTGAGGGCGAATGCTTCGAGCATGATCTGCGGCACCTTGTAGGTTTCTCCGTGCCCTGTGAACAGCCGCGGTTTGTAGTCGAAGGAGTCGATGTGCGACACGCCGCCGCTCATGTTTAAGAAAATGATCCGCTTGGCTTTGGGTGCGAAATGGGGCCTCCTTGGCGCCAGAGGATCCGCCGGCTCTGGCTCTGCCGCGGCCCTTTGGGAGAGCAGCCCGGCGAAAAGCGTTGTCCCGGTGACCAGCGAACCAAGCGCGGCACGGCGTGTCTGGGGGAGGTTCAGTGGATGCATACTTCAGTCAAGGTAGAGAAACTCGTTGGTCGCCAGCAGCGAACGGGTTAGGGCGATCCAGGGCTGGTCCCCGCCAGAGGCGGAGGCCTGCGGTGGAAGCGCCTTTTCATAGGCTGCAACAAAGTCCAAGGCGGCGTCCGCCTCCGCCTCCCCAGGTGCCCGGCCGAGGGCGTGCTCGTAGGCTGCGCGCACCTTGGCCCTGTCCCCGGAGACCCCGCCGAGGTGGTGTTTGACAAGCTGCTCCCCGCACCGGTGCATCAGGGCGGCGTTCATGCTGAACAGCGCCTGGAGGGGGGTGGTCGTCAATTGACGCATCCCCGTGCTCGAACTCGGGTCGGGCCCGTCAAAGAGGGTCAGATACGCGTTTTTACGCAACCGGGACTGCATCAGGTAAACACTCCGGGACTGGCTCTCGTAGGCGTCTGAAAAGGGCGAGTGCTGCGTCCACTTCCACGTGTGGCGCGCCGGAAACGGATGCTCTCCCGCGGGCGGTGGCTGGAGCTGGTCCGACACAAAAAGCAGCGTGTCCCGCAGCGACTCGGCATCCAGGCGCTTCCGATTGGCATGGGAAAGCAGCCTGTTGGAGGGGTCCTTCTCCTTGGCTCCGCTGGGCGCCTCGGACGCCAACTGCCAGGTGCGCGACAGCAGGATGCTCCGGTGCAGTCGCTTCAGCGACCAGCCCTCCTGCACAAACCGGCTTGCAAGGTAATCCAGCAACTCTGGATGCGAGGGCGCCTGCCCCTGTCTGCCAAAGTCGTTCGGCGTCTCCACAAGCCCCGTCCCAAAATGTTGCAGCCACACCCGGTTGACCAGCACCCGGGCGGTCAGCGGATTTCCCGCCGCACTCAGCCACCGCGCCAATTCCAACCGCCCGCTGCCCTGGGTGTCCCCGGGCAAACGCATCCCGCCCAAAATCTCCGGAAACTTACGCCCCGCCTCCGCCCCGGGATTCTTTGGGTCGCCGCGCAGCTGGATTCTTGCGTTGCCCGGTTTGTCGCCTTCGGCGATCGCATAGGCCTCTGGCAAGACGGGTGCCTGTGCCGCCACCGCCGCAACATCCTTTTTGGCAGCCTCCAACCTTACTTTGAGCAAGGCTGTGCGTTCAGCCTTTTCGGGTGTCTCGGGCGCGACCTTCAAAGCCTCCTGTTCACCCTCGGCCGTCTTGAGCGCCGCCTGTGCCGCGGCCATTGCTTGCTGGTGTGGCGCGGTCAGCCGGATCCTCTCCTCAGGTGGCAGCAGCGGGACAAACTGACTTTGGCGGGGATCCCCTTCGGCGCCCGGGTAGGGGTAGCGGCTGCTGCTAAAAAAACCGTACAGCCCGTAGTAATCCTCCATCGTGAAAGGATCAAACTTGTGGTTGTGGCAGCGTGCACACGCGATGCTGGAACCCAAAACCGCGCGGGAAAGATTGTCGATAGTGTCGTCTATGGTGAGGTGCAGCTCCCCGGCCTTTCCGGCAAACCTGCGCGCCATGGCGAGGTATCCGGTGGCCACGATGCGCTGGTTACGTGCCTCCACGCCTTCCCCCGGAAGCAGGTCTCCGGCAACCTGCTCTTGGAGGAACCTGTCGTAGGGCATGTCGTTGTTGAACGCCTTGATCACCCAGTTTCGATAAAGAACCGCCTGCGGGACAGGATAGTCGGAGGCATTGCCGCAGGTGTCGGCGTAGCGCACTACGTCCAGCCAGTGCCGCCCCCAACGCTCTCCATAGGCGCTCGAGTTCAGAAGCCGGTCCACCACCCGCTCAAACGCATCGGGTGCCTCATCCGCCAAAAACGCACCGGTCTCCTCGAGGCTGGGGGGTAGGCCGGTCAGATCAAAGGAAACCCGCCTCAGGAGCGTGCGTTTGTCAGCCTTGGGCGCAGGCGCCAGGCCGGCAGTTTCGAGTCTGGCTATGATGAAGCTGTCCACGGGTTTCTGCACCCACTCGGGATGGTTTACCGCGGGAGGGGTCGGGCTCGTCACCGGCTTGTAGGACCAGAAATCCCGGCCCTCCTGCAGTGTCATTCCAAACCCGGCTTTGGACGCCGCGGCGGTCTCCCTTGGGGCGGGAAGCCCACGCCGTACCCACTCTGTGAGGGCCTCGATCTGCGCGGGTGCGAGCGGTTTTTTAGGCGGCATCTCCAGTTCCTTGTCCCGTCCGCTGACGGCCACAACCAACCGACTCGTGTCAGGCTCGCCAGCCACGGCGGCGGGCCCGGAGTCCCCCCCCCGCAGGACGGCCTCCCGCGAATCAAGTCGCAGCCCGCCCTTGAGCTTTTTGCTCTCCGCCGAGTGGCATTCGTAGCAGTGCCGGGCAAGCAGTGGTCTGATTTCTTTTTCAAAAAATTCAATTCCATCCTCTGTGCCGGCGCCTGAGACCGACTGTGAGCAAACCCAGACGCACATCAGGGCCCGCAACACGGATTTCAAGACGCACGCCTGCACATCATTTGCTCGGGTAGCCATTTGGGGGGAATTCCACTCAGGATGGAGCAGGCCCGGTAAGCAACCAAAAAAACACCCCACAAAGTCACGGCGGCGACCAGATTCAGCAAACCCGGTCTGGGATTGGGAGCTTTTCCAAAGGGCAGGGCGGTACATAGTGCCGTGCCAGAACCGACTTGCGGCGCACGGGGCATCGGGTGTCTGCGGTTATTTTAGGACTTCTTGAATCGCCGCCTTTATCACCGCTTCGCTTCCCGGCGGTGTCCAAGCCCACTCCTTGAGATTCAAGTCCCGTTGGGTGAATGATCGGTAGATGGGAACCAGCCTGGTTCGGATTCGCCGTAGCCAATTACCATTACAAAACTTTCCGGCCGACCGGCCTGTTGCTATCGGTTGGGTTCCTGCAAACGGTGGTCCGAGTGCACGAAAATCCAGCAGAACGCACCGAGAAAATAGGCGCCCGCAAACAGGGCGATGTTGACGCTCCAATTGTTGTTGGTGACGCTTAAAACGAGCGGCACGGCCATCGGGGCGATTGCCCCGCCGATCTGTCCGGCCATGTTCATGCTGCCGGAGAGGGCGCCGGTGTGGCGGCCCCCGACGTCCATGCACGCTCCCCAGGAACCGGGCATCGAGAGGTCACTCAAGAGGCTGGCGAGTCCGACCGCGAGCACCGAACCGAGGGGATTGCTGAACTGGAGCGAAACCAGCAACATGCCGCCGGCCGCCCCCATGCCGCCCACTCCGAGCACGCGCCTTGTCAGCGAAATCGACCCCAGCCACCGGTCCAGTTTTGCAGCCAGCAGGCCGGAGGCGATCGATCCAATGCCGCCGCAGAAGAGCGGCACGCACGCCAGCAGCGCCCGCTGCATTTCGGTCAGCGTGAGGAACTGTTCCCTCAAATAGGTCGGAAACCAGGTGATGTAAAAGTACCAGGCGTACGACATGAAGAAGTACTGGAGCCACAGCATCCAGACCGTGCTCGAGGAGAACAACGCGCGCCAGGGCATCTCGTGCGAGCCGCCGTCGGAGGTGTCGTTGATGTGGGCCAGTTCGGCGGCGTCGACGGAGGGATGGTCCCGGGGGTGGTCCCGGAACCAGCGGTAGAAAAGAACGGCCCACACGATGCCAAGCATGCCGAAGAGCAAGAACACCCACTTGTAGTGGATTCCCAGTCCTGCACGGCCCTCGCCGCCGGTGGCCAGCATCCAGCCCACGATCAGCGGAGTAAACGCGCCGCCCCAGCGCGCGCTAAGCCACAGGACGGCCTGTGCGCGGACGCGCTCCGCCGGTGGAAACCAGTGTGTAAACGCCTTGGTGATATTGGGAAAGCAACCCGCTTCGCCCGCACCAAAGAGGAAGCGCGAGACCACCAGGGAGGCGAGGTTCCAGGCCCATCCGGTCGCGATGGTGAAGATCGACCAGAGCGACACGACCCGCAGCAGCACCAGGCGCGGGCCGAAACGGTCCCCGAGCCAGCCGCCGGGAATCTCGAAGAGGCCGTAGGCGATGCCGAACGCGGTGAAGGCGTAACCCATCTGGGTTTTGGTCAAGCCTAGGTCCTGCTGCATCAGCGGCGCCGCCTGTGAGATACAGACCCTGTCGACGTAGGTCACGATGGCCAGGGTGATGGCGAAAAAGAGCACCACAAAGCGGGCGCGACTGGCGGGGGGTGGTTTCATGGGGGGAGGGGATGGCCGCGCGCTAGGCTGCGGTGGAGGGTGGTACTGGGGTTGCTTGGCCCGGTTTCCGAGCACGTGCCTCCGCGCTGTAGTGCACGCGTTCTAGGGTTTGTCGTAGAGCAGGAAAAGTCCCGAGTGGTCCTTTTCGCCGTGCCCCTCCTCATGCACAAACCGTTCCCATTGTCGCCGGCAGTTGTCCAGTGTGGGCGAGTTGAAGTGAAGCGACTCCGCCAGTTCGCAGATCAGGCGGACGTCCTTGAGTTGCAGTGCGGCGCGTCCGCCGGGGCTGAAATCCCGCCGGACCATTCGGTCGCCGTGCAGGTTGAGGATTCTGCTTTCCGCAAAGCCGCCAAGCAGCGCCTCCCTCACCAAAGCGGGGTCCACCCCGGAGAGTTCGGCCAACCGCAGCGCCTGGGCGACAGCGTCGATGGTTTGTGCGACGATGAGCTGGTTGGCCAGTTTGGTGACCTGCCCGGCACCTGAGGGGCCCATGTGCGTACTGCGCTGTCCCACCACCCGGAACACGGGAAGCGCCCTCTGGTAGTTTTCCTCGCTGCCGCCAGCCATGATGGTGAGGCTTGCGGCCTCCGCGCCCACCTGCCCGCCGGAGACCGGCGCGTCCACCCACGCCGTGCGTTTTGCAAACTCGCGGGTTTCGGGCACTCCCGTGGTCCCGAAGTCGATGAGCAACGCGTTTTCTGAAAGACCGGCCGCGAGACCGTTGCTTCCAAAGGCGGCTTCGCGGACCACTTCGGTCGTGGTGAGGTTAAGGCAGATGGTTCCCCCGCCGACCTCGCGGGCGAGCCCGGGAAGCGTGCCGGCCCGGCGCATGCCCCGTGCCTCGGCCGCCTCCGCCGGGAGGGGACTGCGGTTCCAAACAACAACCTCCGCCCCAGCTTCATGCAGGTGGCGGGCCATTGCGTTTCCCATGTTTCCTAGACCAACGAAACCGACCTTGTGTCCCGCAAGTGCTTTATCCATGTTCATGCGCACCATTCCTGAGTAACCGGCAGCCAATTGTAAACGATCTCCCGACCCACCCATGAAAGTTATCATCACCGGCGGGGGAGGCTTCCTCGGCTCCCAGCTTTGCGAAAAGCTCCTACAACGGGGCGAACTCACCGGTCCCTCGGGTGCCCTCGAGACAATCGAGCAGATCGTCCTGTTAGACGCCCGCTTCAGCCGGGCCGGCAGTGACCCGCGTGTGCGCCAAGTCAGCGGCGACATCAGCCGGCGGGAGGTTGTGTTTGCAGCGGTTGGCGAGGATCCGGCCACCTCGGTTTTCCACCTCGCCTCGATGGTCAGTGGCGAATGCGAGGAGCGTTTTGATGACGCGCTCCGGGTGAACCTCGATGGCGGCAGAAACGTGTTTGAGGCCGCCCGGGCTCTTGGGGGAGGGGCACGGGTCGTTTTCGCCAGCAGCATCGCCTGTTTTGGCGGCGGCGTCATGCAGGACCCAAACACTGACGCTACAAAACTCGCGCCGCAGACCACCTATGGGATGACCAAGGCCATCTGCGAACTGCTCGTAAACGACCATTCGAGGAAGGGCCACTTCGACGGACGCAGCGCCCGCCTGCCCACGGTAATCGTCCGCCCCGGAAAACCCAACGCCGCGGCCTCAAGTTGGGCGAGCGGGATGTTCCGCGAACCGCTTGCCGGGGAGCCCTGCCTGCTTCCTGTGCGCCGCGACCAGTGCCATCCGATGACTGGCTACCGGACCGTCATCAAATCTTTGGTCGCGCTGCACGAGGTCCCGGCGGAGCGCTTTGGGGACGACCGGTCCGTCGGGTTGCCTGCGCACCGCGTCACCCCGCTGCTGGCCGGGGAGACACTTTTGGAACTGGCGCGCGAGCGAGGGATGAAGCTCGGACCGATCGTCGACGCCTTTGACCCGCGCATTCAGGGCATCGTCGACAACTGGCCGGTGGCAGTGGATGGAGGCCGCGCTCTGGCCCTCGGGCTGCCCGCGCCTCCCCCATTGAAGGAAATCATCGCGCACTATTTGGCGGACTTTTGCCCGGCTTAGCGGGGCGCGGGGACGGCTTTCATCCGGTGGATGACTCGGCAAAAAGGGAATGTATGGGCGTGGCTCTCCGCCTGTTTGTGAAAGGGGCTTTTGGAAGCCGCGGCAGAGCTCTAGCGGCCGGTGCAGCTTGCGTTGGTTCCCTCCGCAGCGGCCAAGAATTGAAAACTGGTGAAGGCGTGTTTCAGAAACAGCCGCTGGAAAAAACGGCGTTCGACACCAATCTGGAGAAGCCATGTCGCGGAACAAAGTTTGGCGGGTAATGCTCGGATGTCTTGCTCCCGCCCGGATCGGGCTTCGCGCATCCCTCTGGATTGGTTCCTCTAAGGCCAGACACAGAAGGAACCAGGTCCGCCGAGGAGTGGCGTCGCTCGAATTGCGAGTTCCATCAAAGATTCATCGCGAACGTCTCGATGGAATCGGAACGAAAGGCAGTTTCAATCACCTGCTCAAGCTCCCGGGAACCCTGGATGGCTTCGAAGGCTTCCCTGATTCATCATGGGGAGCGCGCCGGGCCGAAGAAACCTCAGCCACGCCGAAAAGTGTCGCGCGCGGCCTGCGGGTTGGACGCCGCACCTTCCCCTTGCGGGAGTAGAGAATCGAGCATTTTGATTCCCCTCGCCGAAAAATCAAAGACCTGAGGTGAAGGACTCCAAGTCTGGGCACGTCACTGCTGTTTTTTGCAGCTCTTTGAGTCTGTTCAAGTCAGAGATCGTGGAGAGCCCCTCTGCAAGCCCCTCAGGGACGGCGCCAAATCGTACTTCCAGCAATTCGAACAAGGCCTGCTGTCGGGAATGTATCTCACCTTCCTGGCGTCCTTCCTGGCGAAAACGGTCTGCGAGTGTCATGGCAAGTTCGGTAAGGCTCCTGGATTCCTGCTGCACCACCTTCGCTCGGAAAACCTCCGTGTCAACGTTGGCATTGAGCACGTAATGAAAGAAACGTTCCACCGCCTCGCGGCTGACGCCGGTGATGACGGCGCGGTCCCACACCAGGTCGTGGAAGAGTTCGCCAAGGGGCTCTGCTTTGAGGCTGCGCAGGGTCAGGATGCCTTCAGGTGTGCCGTGGATGTCTTCGTAGGGCAGGTCCACCAGCTGGAGCAGGCGGAAGGCGAAATCCGGGGTGCAGGCGCGGACCGCGCCCCAGTGCTCTGAAGGGAAGGCGAAAAGTTCGTGGAACTGGGTGGAGGTTTTCCAGTGGTCCTTGTCCTGGGCGAGTACCAGCGGGAGGATGGGGGCGAGTCTGGCAGAGGGGCCGCTTTCCCTGACCTCCAAAGGCGAACCATGTAGGAAAGCAGGTGCAGCGCCATGAGCGGAGCCTCGCTGTGTTGGTGTTCCCAGAGGAGGTAGAGCAGGGCGTCGGAACCGCCGATTTTGGCGGAGAAGAGGAGGTCGGCTTCAGAGCCGGCCATCTTGGAGTCGATGAAGGAACCGGGGAGGAGGGAAAGGGAGTTCCAGTCGACAAGGGCCGGGAGCGGGCCGCCGAGGTGGTGGCGCAGAAAGGCGGCGGCGTTCTCCGGATTGGAAAAGGTGGCGCGAAAGAGTTTGTCGTGCGGCTGGTGCAGGGGATCGTCCGGCATGGGAACGCGTGCCCGACGGAAGAAACCGCAGCCACGCCAAAGGGTGTCGCACGCGGGGGCTGTTTTGGTCGCCGCAACAGAGAAGAGGACGGGTGCGGAAATCGCATTCTGATTGTAAATTGGATGCATGCTGCTTCTGTTGAATTGCAACTTTCGGTTTAGCCATGAATGAACCCCCTCAAAACCTCAGAGAAGCAGCCTGCAAGGCGGGTTCCCGGGTTTCGGGACTCCTTTTCTCCTGCCTGTTGTGGATCTTTGTACTGTGGGCCGCGCCCTCTTTCGGCGCCCTTTCGGTGACCAATGTGAAGTTTGTGCAGCAACCCGGCACCCGTTTGGTGTCGGTGACCTACGATCTGGCAGGTGGCAATGCCAGTGTGTCCCTGCTGGTCTCCAGCGACAACGGCGCCACCTACACCGTGTCGGTGAAATCCGTGACCGGAGCCGTGGGGACGGGGTCGCTTCGGGCGTGGGAAAACAAATCATCTGGGACGCCGGCACGGACTGGGCTGGGCAGTTCTCCAATCAGGTCAAGGTGAGGGTCCGGGCGTGGGACCTGACCTCGAACCTGGGCATCACCTTTGCGCCGATTCCG
>JBIKSY010000374.1:0-3258 GCA_044348365.1 Chthoniobacteraceae bacterium | reverse complement strand
GCACCCACGCCGCCGTCCCAGTCACACGCACCGGTACCCGCAGCAGCTTGCCTTCCCGCGCGATATCCATCCCAACCCGGGACAGTACCGTGGCGTTCCACTTCGAGTCAGACTTGATCCCCAGCGGGCCCACCCCCTCCACTCGCGACTTCCCGAAGTGCATCCCCGTGTAGGCCAGCCGCGCGCTCGGCACCAAACTCCAACGGCTCCCTGCCCTCGCCATCTGCCCGCCCAAGCCGGCCTGCAACAACCACTCCTGCGTCTCCATGAACGCACGCCCGGGCAACATCGTGAGCGTCCCCCCGCTGAACGCCAGCTGGTTCTGCCTGATCACGTTGTCCGCCTCGCCGTAGAAGCCCGACACATCCGCAAACATCCGCTGCCCCACTGGCAGGCTCAGGTACGCCCCCAGATGCCAGCTGGTCGAACGCACCGAGGAATTCGGGAGGTTAAGCTGCGTCGTCGCCGACCCGCTTGCCCCCATCATCCCGAAGGTCGCCCGCCCAAACCGCCGCTCCACCGCCGTCACATCCCCGAAGGCGCTCACGCTCGAGCCCCCCTCGCCGGCGGCCAGGTTCGCCGACTTCGAGCGGAAACTCCCGTACCCGTTGGTCCACGCGTTCCACTCCCCGCCCGTCCCCGTCGCCAGCGAAAGCACTTCCTGCTCGCTTACCGTGGTGATCGCCGCGCCCAGCAGGTTGAGCCGGTCGGACACCGTCTTCTGTACGTCCTGCACCCGGCTCAAAGACAGCGTGTACATCTCCGCAAACGCCTTCGGGAACACGGCGTCCAGTGCCGCTAGCAGGCCCCATCCTCCGGGCACTCCCGCAGACACCACCTCCGGATTCACCGCCGCCATTGCTCCAGCAGGCGCGGCCACAGGCATCGTCAGCACTTCGGGACTCGCCACCAGCTCCAGCACGTCAAACTGGGTGATGATTTCTTCGATTGCCTTGTCGTAGGCCGCCGCCGCCACGAGCAGATCCAATCCCTGCCCGGCTTCCCGCTGGGCCTGCGTTTTGCCCAGGCTCGCGTAGGAATTACGCTCCAGCTCAAGGTAGACCAGCAGCGGATCATTGGCACCAAGCGCGGCGGCTCCCGCCGCCCGCGGCGCCACTGGTGGCATCGCCTTGCCGTCTCTGTCGGTGTACACCAGCGTTGCACGCAGCGCCGCACTCTGGCGCACGCCTTCAAAACTCCCGGTCACCCCGCCGGTTGTTCTCAGTATTTCAAACCGTTGTTTCTGGCCGAACTTGGTCAAAAGATTCCCTGTGCCGCTGACCATAGGCACCACAAGCCCGCCCGCCTGGATCGTGCCATCTTTGACTTCGCCCAACTGCACCGAGCCGGTTCCAGGTCCGGTAGTCGCCACCACGCTGAGCAGGTCGCTTACCAGCGTTCCCGACATGGAGTACTCAAACTGGTAAACTGCTCCCTTGGCCACCTGCAGGTTCCCCTCGATGACCTGCGTCCCGGGCGAGTTGCCGGGCGCGATCGTCGCGCCCGCCCCGAGCCGCACCAGGCCCCTGACCGAGCCGCTCCCCTTGAGCACCTGCGGAATCGCCACGCTGCCAGGGCTGCCGCCCACAAACAACGTGCCCCCGGAGATCTGGCTCACATCCAGTCGCGCCCCGCTGCCCGTGCTCGTGCCCACATTCAACGTGCTCACACCTGCCAGCGTGTCATTCAAAGTTACCTTCAACGTTCCCGCTCCCACCTTCGCCACACTCCCCGTCACCTCCGCTCCGCTTCCAAGCGTCAACTCGCCCGCTCCACGCTTCTCAAACGTCGTCAAGGTGCCGCCGTTAAACGTCACCGATGCGTCGGCCGCCACGTTCACTCCGCCTCCCACCACGCCCGTCACATCCAGCGTCCCGCCGCCGCTCAACGTCCCGCCAAAAGTCGCCACGCCGCCACCCGTGTGGAACGCCACATTTCCTGACACCGTCACCGGCACCGCCACATTCAGACTTCCCGACAACGCCACCATCCCTGCGTTGAGCTTCAACGACAGATTTTCAGCACCAGCCAGCGTCTTGCCATCCACTGCGAAGGTTCCAGCGCCATCCAACACCACACTCGCCGTGCGACGAATGCCGTCAGGTCCGATGGCTGGGCCGCTTACCGTATTGGGCAGCGTCAGCGTCGTTCCCGCTCCAGGACTGAGCCGCAGCGCCGCGTCCACTCCCACTGACACCACGCTCGTTCCAAGCGCACCGGTTTCACGCACTTCCAACGTCCCAGATCCAATCGTGGTCCGGCCTCCAAACGTATTCGAACCCCCGGACATCACCACCGTCCCAAGCCCGCTCTTTTCCAACGTGCCCGTGCCCGACAATGCATTGGCAAACGTCATCGGTGCCCCGACCCCGGCGTTCAACGCCAACACTCCAGCTGTTCCCACGCTGACCGCGCCGCTGCCCGCGCCCCGGCTATTTTGGATTTCCAACGTCCCGCCGCGCACTTCGGTCCCGCCCGAGTAAGTGTTGCTGCCGCTGAGCACCACGCGGCCGTCCGCTATCTTGAGCAGGCTTCCCGCCGAGGCCATACCCTCAAAGGAACCGTCGCTGATGACCCCACTCAAAGCCAGCGAGCCGCCGCTCCGCACATCTACTCCAAGGGTGCTACCCACCACGATTTTGTTCCCGCGAAGCGTCCCGCCCGATGTGAACATTAGAGTCCCGCTGCCGGTCAGCTCGATCTTGGCGTTGGTGGATCCCAGCGTCCCAAGGTCCAGCACCTGGCCCGGTCCAATACGTTTCACCGTCGAGCCGCCCTTCCACTCCACGTTGAACTGCGAGTTGGCACTGGTGACGAATTCATCCCCGCCCAGGATCACCGTGTTTTTCAGATTCAAATCCGCCGTCAGCCCGATGAATACCAACCGTGCATTGGCACCCAGGGTGATCTGGCGGGGTTGATTCAGGTCCACGCCTGCGGAAAGCCCCAGCTCCAGCTTCCCGGCGTTGATAACCGTGTCGCCCGAGTAGGTGTAGCCTTGCGTGAGGAAAAGCGTCCCAAGCCCTTCCTTGACCAAGCTGGTTCCCATGCCCGAGAGAGTACCGCCTGTGACCGCGCCGCTGATGGTCAGCCTCGCGTTCTCTCCGATGTTAAACACCGCCGGACTAGTGAGCGACACCGGCGCCGCCACCGTGTGGGTCCCGCCGCTGACCGTCACCGTCGTGCCCAGCGTCCCCGCTGCGCCCAGCGTCAGACTGGAACCGGCCGTGCCGGAAAGTGTAACTCCGCCCGCTCCCG
>JBIKSY010000373.1:0-3266 GCA_044348365.1 Chthoniobacteraceae bacterium | reverse complement strand
AGCCCGCGCTCCATCGCCGCAATCCCGATGGGCCCGTGCATGTGGTCGGGCGTCCCAACCGTCACCGCGTCCAGATTCTTGGCCTCCGCGTCCAACAGCTTGCGCCAGTCCTGGTAGATCCGCACGCTGTTGTCCGGAAAGCGCTCCTTAATCTTCGCCACCCGCTCCAAATCCACCTCAGCCACGGCCACGAGCTGGATGTCGGGGTTTGCCAGGTGTGCGTTCAAATCCGAACCCGCCATGCCCGAGGCTCCGAACGAAGCCAGCCGCACCTTCGAAGAGGGCGGAGCGGAAATCAAGCTCCGCACAAAGGCGGGAGCCACCAGACCGGCGGTCCCCAGTTGCTGCAGAAACGAACGGCGTGAGGAGAGGTTTTTCATTTGGGATGGATCTGAAACCCCGGATTTCCGGAGCGAATGTTTTGAAAACGGCGCGACTAAAACAGACAGCCTACGGCTTGAGCTTGAGGGCGCGCACCGCACGGAAGCCAACGGCGTCACCGTGCCCTGCAAAGCCGAAGAACCCCTCGGTGTTGTCCTTGCCGGGGTGGGGCCTGCCCGCCATGAATTCGGTGACCTGCGCCACGTCCACGTCGGTGATCACCGTACCGTTGAGCTCCACGCGGATCCGCGAACCCTGCACCGTGACCTCCTCGAAGTTCCACTCGCCCAGCGGGCGCTGGTAGCCGCGGTGCGCCGCCGCCATCCCGTAGACCGAGCCGTGATACTGCCGCGGATCCAACTTCGCGTACTTCTCGGACGAGTCGTCCAGCACCTGCAGTTCGCACATCCCGACATAGGCGGTGTCGCCCTTTCCGGGATACCGGATCGCAAACCCGTTGTTCCCGCCCGGCGGAATCTGTATCTCGGCGCGCACCACGAAATCAGAAAACGACTCGACGGTGTGCAGGGTCCCGCCCTTGCCCTTCTGACAGAAAATCGCGCCGTCGCGCACCTCGTACTGGTCCACGGGCCCCTGCCAGCCGGCCAGGTCGCTCCCGTTAAAGAGCGGCTTCCAGCCCGGCCCCTCGCCGTGCGAGGCCAGAACCGTGTTGGCCTCCGCGCCGGAGATTTCGCGGATGAACAGATTCCGCCAGCGGATCTCGCCGCCGTGCGTCTGCAACTGGATGGGACCCTCGCGCGGAATCGGCCGGGGGTTCGCCTTGATCGCCGGCTCCTTCGAAGCGCGGTCGTAGTAGTTCTCCAGCAACGCGTGGTCCACCGTCTTCTGCCCATTGAGCCACACCGAAACCCGCGCCCCGACCATGAGCACACGCACCTGGTTCCACTCCCCCAGCGGCTTGTCCGCCTTCACCAGCGGATCCTTCCCCGGCGCCCCGGCCGGGTTGTTCCAGAGCGCACCAGAACCTTTCTCGCGCCCCAGCTTGCCGCCGTCGGGATCCGTGGTGTCCCAAATCTGCACCTGGGGCACTCCACGCAGATAAATTCCGGAGTCAGCCTTCGGCACGGTTTTGTATTCGAGCAGCAGCTCGAAGTCCCCGTAGTCCTTCAACGTCGTGAGGTAAGAGCCCTTGCCGTCGTTGACCAGATCGTCCCCCTCCACCGTCCAATGGCCCCCGAGGTCTTCGGTCCACTTGGCGATCTTTGCCGCACGGTCCTCCGCGCTCATCGCGAGCAGCGCCCGGTGGTCAAAGGTCGTGCCGCCACGCCAGTTCTCGATGTTCTTCCCGTTGAAGAGGGGGGTGAAGCCGGGAGGCGGTTCGGGCAGGGCCTGCGCCGCAGCGCCGCCGAGGCACAGGCACACTGCGCCAAAGAGGAGGTTTTTCATGGGGGTTTAAGGAGGACGAACGGGAGGTGTGATTGCGCCTAGACGAGCTTCGTCTTGCCGGGCGAAGCAATCGGCGCCACGGGCAGTTCCATGTCCATACGCAGCGTTTCCGGGAAGATCCGGTCCTGCGACTTGAGCATGTGCTCCCAGGTCACTTCCTGGCCGGTGTGCGCGGCCATGCGTCCCATGAGCGCGGCGATCGTGCTCTGGACCATCCAGTCCCCGTCGTTGTGGGCGGCGCCGCTGCGCACCGAGGCGTACAGCTCCCGGTGTTCCTGCACGTACATGTCCAGATTGGCACCCTCGTACTTCCACGGGTTCGCGCCGGAAATGTTCAGGCCGCCCTTGGTCGTCGCAATCCCCTTCTCGCCAGTGATGTAGTCGCTGTTGTCGTTGTAACAGCCGCCGATCTGCCGCTGGGCCATCACACCGCGCACGCCGTTGGCCCACTCATAGTGCACCGTCATGTGGTCGAAAATGTTGCCTCCCGGGTTGGGCACTTGCCGCCCCCCGTTTGCGGTGCACCGCAGCGGCGGCATGTCCCTCATGGCCCACATCATTTTGTCCACGCTGTGGCAGGCCTGCTCCACCAGTCCGTCCCCGGAGAGCCACACAAAGTTCATCCAGTTCCGCAGCTGCCACTCCACGTCGCTCATGCCGTCCCGACGCGTTTCGGGGGCGGGCATCGGCTTGACCGGGCCCGTCAGATACGTGTGGTAGAGCCCGCGCACTTCGCCAATCGCCCCGTCGTGGATCTTTTCAAACAGGGCGCGCCGGTTGCTGTACCGCCAGCAGAAGCCGGCCACCACCGAAAGCTTCTTTTCCTTCGCCTTGCGCGCCGCGTCCATGATCGAACGGGCCCCCACGATGTCGGTGCCCATCGGCTTCTCGCAGAACACGTGTTTGTTGGCCTCCACCGCCGCCGCAAAATGGAGCGGCCGGAAGCCGGGAGGCGCCGCAAGCAGCACCACGTCGATATCCTGGGCCAGCACCTGCTTGTAGGCGTCCAGCCCCGTAAACTGCCGGTCCTTCGGCACATCCACGCGTCCCGGGGAGCTGGCGTACTTGTTGCTCAGGCCGCTGAGGCTCGTCTCAAGCCGCTCGGGAAACACGTCCCCCATCGCCACCAACTGCACGCCGGGATCCGCCTCCAGCGCATTGTTTGCAGCACCGGTGCCGCGGCCGCCGCAGCCCACCAGGCCGATGCGGATGCGGTCCGCCTTGTGCTGGGCGGAACCAATCGAAGGAAAGGCCAGGGCACCGGCGGCCAGCGAGGAGGCAGCCAAAAAGTCGCGGCGGGAGAAGTCAGACGGAGGGTTGTTCATAGGAGGGTTTCGGCAAAAATTAAGGGGACACTTAACACTATGGGGACAGTCTCACAGATTGTCGTTCCTTTCGATACCGCAGTACAAAAACAAACAGCCGTTCGACGCGGAAAATCAAGCCCCCCCGGCGCGCGGGCCTTTTTCGCGGACGCT
>JBIKSY010000372.1:0-3275 GCA_044348365.1 Chthoniobacteraceae bacterium | reverse complement strand
GGTCCTCGGGATGCACCCAATCCTCCTAGGCCCGCCGCAGCCCACAAAATTACTTTTTCCTCTCCTTCCACTCTGGCACTCTCCGGTCGCCTAGGGGTTGGCTCCGTGCAAGCCTCGGGCTTTCCCTGCCCTCCAATCGGCTGATTTCCTACCTACACCTCCAATCTCTCTGCTCCCGCCCGCCACCATCCCGGCCACAAGCGACCCAGGCTCCACACATCCCACCAATCGCATCCCATGACCGATTCCGCCCACCTCCTGCACGACGCCGAGCATCCGCACCACGAGTCCAGCCAGCATCACAGTACTCCGGACGTCACCTCCGACACTCGCCAGAAGGCGCTACAGATCAACCTCGACCAGAGCCTCTACGGGACCTTCGCCGAAATTGGCGCCGGCCAGGAAGTCGTGCGCTGGTTCTTCCGCGTCGGCGGCGCTGCCGGCACCGTGGCCAAGAGCATGTCGGCCTACGACATGACGGTTTCCGACGCCATCTACGGCCCCGCCGACCGGTATGTTTCCCGGCGGCGCCTCGAGGCAATGCTGGCGCACGAATTCGCG
The DNA here is from genome assembly GCA_044348365.1 of Chthoniobacteraceae bacterium. GTDB lineage: Bacteria > Verrucomicrobiota > Verrucomicrobiia > Chthoniobacterales > Chthoniobacteraceae > Chth-196. The sequence continues at coordinate 2,714 of JBIKSY010000372.1, read as the reverse complement.
CTCAACGTGGAGCGACTAGACGCCAAACGCGGTGAAAAGACCTGCTTTTTTGCCTTCGCCGACACTGTGGCGGCCCGCTCCTTCCGGGGCAGCTCCGAGTGTCACGGCTGGATGGGCATCATGTTTCAGCACGAGCCGAGGGCACCGTTCAGCCGCATCCTCATTCACGTACGGATGCTGGACGCCGAGAATGCGGCGCAGGCAGAAGCGCTTGGTGTTGTTGGGGTTAACCTCGTTTACGGAGCCGGATTCCTGCACCGCGACCCCGAGGCTCTGTTGCGTTCACTCCTGGACCAGCTGTCCATCGGCCGGATCGAGATCGACATGATCGAATTTACGGGCGCTGCCTTCAAAGGAGTCGACAACCGGCTCATGAGTCTGCGCCTCGTGCAAATGGGACTTTCCGGAGCCGCCATGTTCGGGCCCAAGGGTGACGTGCTCCAACCCTCGGAGGTGCTTTACAGAAAGGCAATTCTCGTGGAGCGCGGTGCGTTCCATCCGGTGACGAAGGTCCACATGGACATGCTCCACTGTGCTGCCCGCAAGTTCCGGGCCCTGCCCGAGGTCGGCCAGACGCCGGTGGTCGAAATCATGGAGATTACGATGCGCAACCTGCTGTCCGACCAGACGGAGTTTGATGCCAAGGACTTCCTGGACCGCGCCGACGTGCTTGCCGCCTGCGGGTTGACGGTGTTGGTGTCGGATTTCTCCGAGTATTACAGGCTGGGAGCGTTTCTGGCGCGCATGACGAAGGAACCTATCGGGATTGCCCTTGGTGTGACCCGGTTGGTGAACCTGTTTGACGAAAACTTTTATCAGTCACTGCCGGGCGGGATTTTGGAGTCCTTCGGACGGTTGCTCAAAAACAACCTAAAGCTGTTTGTATATCCGTCCTTGGGCAAGGCCACCGGACAACTGGTTTCGGTGGACAACGTGCAGATGCCGGCGCACCTGCACAAACTCTTCGAATATCTGAAGGAGCGGGGTTCGTTCATCGGATTGGACGACTGCGACCGATCGCTTCTCAACATCTATCCTAGGGATGTGCTAGAGGCGGTGATGAAGCGGGACGCAAAGTGGAAAACGCTCGTGCCTGCTGAGGTCATCGAGGCCATCGAGAGCAAGGGGTTGTTTCTGCCGAAACAACAAATCGTTCCTGCCTAATTCCCATTCAGGTGTCCCGGGCCTTTGCCGGGCGGGAGTGCTTAAAATTGCGTTCCATTCTGTGCTGGCAGTTTGAGCACGGAATTGAAGCGCTGCTCTCAAGCCCCGTCGAAGGAAGTCCTGAAGGAGGGAATCAGGGCACGTCCGTCGTGGAGACCGACCGTCTTACTGGCTGCAATTGCCTGTAGGTTGGCCGCACCCACAGACGCCCCCGACTACGTCCACCTCGAAGACAATTCCCTGGAGCAAAGTTTGTTCGTAGACGTGCTGCAGGAAGGCCGTTTCCTCCGGACCCGGCGGCGTGGCGCACTCCAGACACAGGCGGACGGGTTTTTTGGCAAACTGCGGGTAGGCCTCTTGCATCTCGCCATCCAGCACAAAGGAAAGGTAGGCGTTAAGCTTCTCCTGAAGCTGGAAGAGTTGCAGGCTGCCGGGCTTCCATGGGCGCGTCTCGACCATCTTCAGAAGCACTTCGCCGGAGGTCTGATCAAAGCCGAGGAAATCTATAATTCCCGCGTGTTCAATTCCTTTGGGACTTAGCGGCCCGGCAGCAGGCTCGGCTGATGCTTCTGTGGGATGGTGTGTGGAGTCGGGAGATGTCATGGTTTGAAGGGTGAGACTGGACGTGAAGCCGGTTGGCATCCATTGCTTTTAAAAAAATGAGGATCATATCAGTCGAGAAATTTGGGGGACCGGAGGTCCTGCGGATGAGAAACGTCACGGATTTAAAACCGGAACCGGAGCAGTTGCTGATCCGTTTACACGCCGCCGGGGTCAACCCTGTGGACGGCTACATCCGCTCGGGTAGCTATGCCAAGTTGCCTCCCCTTCCCTACACCCCAGGCATGGATGGTGCGGGAGTGGTACAGGCGGCGGGATCCCAAGTGCGGGGCTACCGCAAGGGGCAACGCGTGTACCTTTCGGGCTCCTTGAGCGGCACCTACGCAGAGCAGTGTCTCTGCCTTCCCACGCAGATCCACCCCCTGCCCCTGCAGGTGTCCTTTGAGGAAGGAGCCTGTTTGGGAATTCCCTACGCAACGGCCAGCTATGCACTATTTCACCGTGGCGGAGCCAAGCGCGGCCAGTCGGTGTTGATCCATGGAGCCACCGGAGGAGTGGGATTGGCTGCGGTCCAACTCGCACGCCGCGCGGGCCTCCGCGTGCTCGCCACGGGCGGCAGTGAGACGGGACGCGTCCTGTTGCGCAACCAAGGAGCGGAACAAGTGTTCGACCACAACCAACCCGGCTACCACCAGAGTATCCTTGAGAGCACTTCGGGCGTGGGAGTGGACCTGATTTTGGAGATGCTGGCCAACGTGAACCTTGGGCGCGACCTGCCGATGCTTGCTCAGGGTGGGTGCGTGGTGGTGGTGGGTTCGCGGGGGGCCGTCCAGATTCAGCCTCGGGACTTGATGCTGCGGGAGGCCGACATCCGTGGAGCGATGATTTCACACGCGCCATCCGGGGTGCTGGCGCGGATCCACAGCGACATGCTCTCCGGCCTGACAGAGGGCACTCTCAAGCCGGTGCTGCGCGCCGTTTTCCCGCTC
>JBIKSY010000130.1:0-10945 GCA_044348365.1 Chthoniobacteraceae bacterium | reverse complement strand
CACGATCTGCAGCATGTTGTAACTGCGGGCACCGGGGGTCTCGCTCGGAATGTCCGGGTCCACGCCAAAAAGCCCGTGGCGGTTCCTCCATATCCAGACACCCGCGAAAAGGAGTAAGATGAAGAGCGCTGCCGAGATGAGCTGCAGCCCGAGGAGAGCATTTTTTTGCATACGTCCTCACGCTACCTCTCAGGCAGCGTGTCACCAGATACAGAGCGCACGAATCCGAGCCTGCACAGATCCAGCGTCAGCGCAGCGTCTCTACCAGTCTTCCGAGCGTACCAATCGCGCTTTCCAGTCGTGGCGACCACCGATGACCGCAGTTAATCCGGATAAAGTTCTCAAAGCCCTGCGACGCCGAAAACATCGGCCCCGGCGCAATGCTGATCTTCTCAGCTAAAGCGCGCTCATGCAGCTCCAGCGCCGACACCTTCTTAGGCAGTTCGACCCAGAGCACGAAGCCGCCCGTCGGCCGCGTCACCTTGATCTCCTCGGGAAACTCCGCCGAGATGGCTTCGCTCATCCGTCTCATCTGCTCTGAAAAGTTGCGCCGTAATGCGCGGAGATGACGATCGTAACCGCCATTTGCCACGAACTCGGCGATTGCCATCTGCGGCAGCGACGCAGTGGCCAGCGTGCTCGTGAGCTTCAGCGCCTTCACCCTTGCGTAATATCTTCCAGGCGCAACCCAGCCAACGCGATAGCCCGGCGCGATCGTTTTCGAGAAAGCGCCACACAGCATCACGCGCCCGTCGCGATCGAACGACTGTGCCACCCTCGGGCGCGGCCCGCTGTGGACCAGCGCGCCGTTAATATCGTCCTCGATCAGCGGAACGTCGCGCCGTGCGAGGATCTCGATCAGTCGCCGCTTGTTTTCGTTCGGCATCAACGACCCGAGCGGGTTGTTGAAGTTCGGCACCGCCAGACACGCCGCCACGCGTCGGACTTTGAGCGCGCTTTCCAGGGTGTCGAGATTCATCCCGTCGCGTGGGTGCATCGGGATCTCGATGACTTTCAGGCCAAGCTCCTCAATCTGCTGCAGCACGCCGAAGTAGCTCGGCGACTCGACCGCCACGACGTCGCCCGGTTTTGTAACCGCGCGCAGGCAAAGCGCCAGCGCCTCCGTTCCACCACATGTCGTGATGAAGGCATCTGGCGAAATCTGCGTGCCCCAGTCGAGCGAAAGCTTCGCGAGTTGCCGTCTGAGCGCATCGCATCCCGGTGGCATGTCGTAACTCACGCCTCGTGTCCCCGAGCTTCGTGCCACTGCGGCCATAATTCGGTTCAACTTCAGTACCGGCAGATTTTCCTCACCCGGATATGCCGCACCAAACGGCACCGCCTCAGGCAGTCTCGCAGCATCGAAGATCCGTTCCTGCAAACTCCCAACCTCGACCATCGTCGCCGCACGCGAGGGGCGTGAAACCATTGGTTCCGGCACCCGACCCCGCACCCGCGCTCGGACGAAAAAGCCGGATTTCGGCTTTGCCTCGATCAGGCCGCGATCTTCCAGCGTGACATATGCTTGCAGCACAGTGGCGACACTCACGCCATGTTGCCCGCTCGCCCTGCGCACCGACGGAACCCGGTCACCCCCTCGTAGGGTGCCAGACAAAATGAGCGACTCTATCTTGTCCGCCACCTGCCTATAGAGCGGCTCGCCTTCGGACGCTGATTTCTGTTGGCGGACACCGGTTGGCATGAATTCGCTTTTCGAGTTATTGACGCAGCGCGCGCACCGCACCGACTCACTCTCCGGCCGGGTAGGACAAGGGCGCTGCACAAGAATTAGCTGGAGCTTTGCAGGATTCAACGGGGACGGAAGCCCTCATTGTCTCCTGCGCTGTTTCGGCAATCTCAGCAAATGATCTCCACCCCAGCACAGGCTCCGGGTTGCGTTGGCAGGTGTCCTCACCATGGTCGATCAGCCGGGGTATCAAGCTCGTCAGCATCTTCGGCATTACCACCGACCTCAAAATGGCCCTCACCTTTTATCGCGTCTGTTTATGCCGTGGCCACTCGCCAAAAAGCATTCAAAATCGCCTCCCGCTCCGAAGCCGGACGGGAGCCTGTTGAGGAAGTGGCGTTATTTGCCGAGGAGCGCATCGCCCTTCGCAAGATGGACGTAGACCGGGCGGGAAGGAGCGCCGCGGGCGGCGGTTCTTTGGCGGGACAGGCCGGCGGTGTCGGGGTTGACTCGAATCGCCCCCCCGGCGGGTAGCGGTTTTTTCCGGAAGCCGTCGAAACAAGAAATCCTTTGCGGACGGAATTTCGAAGGTAGTTCATAGATTCAATTTTATGGACGACCTTTTCAGCCTGCTCAAACCTGCTCCCACGCGCAGGGTGGTTATTCACTTCGACGGTGGAACCCCCTGCAACGTACCGTCCCGCGGTTTTGGGATTGGGTACGGCAGCTACTGTTACACCGGGCTTGACGGGCACACGGGAATGGGCGAGCCGATCAGGGTCAACCATGGCATTCCGTGCAGCAACAATGCCGCCGAGATTCTAACCCTATGCGTCGCACTGGAAAAGCTCTGCGAAATGGGCTCGCCAGAGATCACAAGCGTCCATGTCCAAGGAGATTCCAAGATCGCACTCAAATGGTTGAACGTGGCGTGCGGGCGACACACGCAAAAAAGCGTCAAGGTTGCCGCAACCTCAACCGCCCTTTTCACGGAGTCTATCGCACGCCTGAGAAGAGCGGTGGAACCGTTTTGCAAAGTTGAATCCGAATGGCTGCCGCGGAATCACGCCGTGGCAGTCTTCGGTCATTAACAGCGGGCACAACCACGACCGGCCGGCCGGCTTTCGGCGGCCCCGCGTGATCCGTGGACCACTGCTATGGAACCCAAGGCTTTTCCTCAGCGCTATGCAAGCCCCTCCAAAGGTCCTGTGGCGGTGCTGAAGCGCTCGATTGCGACGCCGCCCTTTTGCAGCATGGAGGTGTAGAGGTTACAGAGGGGTTGCTGGTCCCGGCCCATGAGGGGGATTTTTTTCTCAGGATTCACGTTTTTGCCGTCGTGATCGGCGAGTTCCTGTTTGATCACCTCGAGGTAGGGCCGATTGAAGGCCAGGTGCTGGCCGTGCTGGAAACCGCCGCCCGCGAGAATGACGGGCAGGTTGTAGGTCCAGTGGGTGTTCCCGTCGCGCAGGTTGCTGGTCATCATAACCATGGTGGAGTCGAGAAGCGTGGAACCGCCCTCCCTGGTCTCCTTCAACTTAGCCAGGAGACCCGCGAAGCTTTGGATGAGTTCGACTTCGACCTGACGGCAGGCGGCGAGCTTTTTCGGTTCTTTGCCGTGGTGGGAGAGGTCGTGGTGCATGCCGAAGGTCATGACGCTTGCCGTTCGTGTGGAGTCGATCACCAGCGCGAGGTGGATCATGTCGATCATGAGCTGGAACCGGGCTTTTTGCTCCTTCACGTCGCCGATGTCCTTGGGCTCGCCCCCGATGGCCGCAGGCTTGGGGCGTTTCACCCATTCGCGGGCCATCTGGAGTTGGCGTTCCACGTCACGCACGGACTCGAAGTATTCCTCCACGCGCTGGCGGTCGGCGCTACTGATTTGACCGTTCAGGCGACTCGCGCGCTCGCTCACAAAATCGAGCATGCTGCGGCCTTCGTCGATGCGGCGTATTTCGGCGTCCATCTCTGCGGGAGTGCCCGCGAGAAAGAGCTTCTTAAACACCGCCGAGGGCCGGTCCATGGCGGGAATGGAGACGCCATTGGCGGTGACTGAAAGCGAGCCGCCTTGCGTGGTCAGGGCGAGGCTCTCGTAGCGCGTCGCGCCGCGAAACTTGGCGGCAAAGGCCTGGTCCACCGAGATGGTATTTTTCAGGTTATGCGAGTAGTCCGGATAAGGTGCGCCAGTGAGCAGGACGGCTTCCGCCTTGTGTCCGCCACCGCCGGTGTTCGGATGGCTCAGTCCGGTGATGATGGTGAAGTCCTCTCGAAAGGCCGAGAGATGGGTAAGGTGCGAGGGCAGCGCATAGTCGCGACCGGCAGTCGTCGGCACAAAAGCCGCAGGATCGAATCCAAAGGGGACCCCGATGCAAATCATGCGACGAGGTGCGGCGGCGGGCGCGGCTGCAGGAAGCATGGACTCCAGCAGGGGCAAGCCGAGGGCGATGCCGGTGTTTCTGAGGAAGAGGCGGCGTGAGATCGGCTTCATAAGGAGATTACTTTTGGGTGAAGAGTTCGCTCTGCACAACTTCGTGAATCAGCGTGCGCACACCAAAGCCGGACGCCTTGGATTTTTTCAAGATGCTGTCGACGACGAGTTCGTCTCCGGCTTCGGTGCCGGCGCCGGTGGCAAAGGTGGCAAGCTGGTGGACGAGGCTGCGGGCGAGCAGTTCGGGCCGGGCGGCAAGCGCGTGTTTGTAGGCGCGGATGTCCGCGATTTCGATCCCTCCGGGAAGCTGGCTGCGGGAGTCGACCGCGGCTCCTTTGAGGTATTTGACCTCGCCGTAACCTGCGCCGATAAAGGATTTCACCCCCTTGAGCTTCTCCCCCGTTTCAGTGGTGCGGTAGTAGTCGCGGAAGCGGCCGATGGGGTCGAACGCCTCGAGCACGAACCCGGGTGGATCAATCTTCTGGTGGCAGCCGGCGCACGTCTTCACAGACTGGTGCTTGGCTAGTTGCTCCCGGATCGTCGTTGCGCCGCGTGTGTCGGGCTCGACCGATCCGGCATTGGGCGGCGGGGGCGGCGCGGGGGTTCCCGCGATGCGTTCGAGCAGCCACGCCCCGCGCCGTACCGGTGAGGTGTTCGAGCCATTGGCGGTGACCTTCAAAATGCTCGCCTGCGTGAGCAGGCCGCCGCGCACACTGTCCTCGGGCAATGCGTTTCGCCGCAGGGCGGCCCCCTGCACCGGAGGCAGGTCGTAGTGTTCGGCGAGCCTCTGATTGAGAAACGCGTGAGGTGCCGAAACGAGCGTTGAGACGCCGAGGTCCCTTCCCACCAGATCGCGGAAAAAGGCGCGGGTTTCTCCCGTGAGGGAGTCATGCAGAAACACGTCCTGCCTGCCATCGTTAATGCTCTCGAAGTACTCCGGGAAGAGGTCGCGGTCCGGCGTCGTGGCGTCGATCTCGCGCAGGTTGAGCCATTGCCCGAGAAAATCTCGCACGAAACCCTCAAACCGTGGCGAGTCCATCAGGCGGGCAGCCTCTTTGCGCAGCACATCGGGTTTGGTCAACACCCCCTGGTCCGCCAGTTTGCGGAGTCCCTCGTCCGGAGCCGTGCGCCACAAAAAGTACGAGAGGCGTGCGGCCAGTGCGTGGTTGTTCAACTGCAGCGTAGGTTCCACCAAAAAGAGAAAATCCGGCGAGCACAGAGCCGCACGGTGCGCGGCATTGAGGGCGACTTCGAAGCATTCGCCCTTAGCCAGGCGGTCGCGTGCCATGGCGTGGTAAAGCTCGACCTCCTCGGCCTTCACCGGTCGGCGGAAAGCGCGGCTCAGAAACCGCTCAAGCATCTCGCGAACCGCCGTCTCCGTGTTCTGCTCCGGTAGCCGGATGGTGACGGTGTCCTTGAGCTGCCGATAGCCCCGCATTGGACGCAGGATCGAATCCGGCACTCTCGTTGTTTTCGCGAGCTCAGCGGCGGGTGCCAGTTCTGCCTGCTCGCCGTACAGCAGCTGGTGTCCCGGTGGCGGCCAGCTTTCCAGTAGCGGGCCGGTGATCTCCACCGGCTTTAGGACAATCGCCGGCCCCACCGTGGGGATGGGCGGATTCGGGTTTTTGACCCAATGCCAGCCCTCGGGAATATTCTCCCGCTTGTCGGGCAAATAGACGCTGTAACCTGCGTCCGTACGCACTTTGCCCATGCGATAGGGCGCGATGATCAGCGTCTCGCCGCGCTCAAAAGAACGGGTCAGCTCGACCACGTTCTCTTCCCGATGCCGCGCGTCGAAGTGGCCGAGCAATTCCTTCCGCTTTCCGCCCGCAGCGAGCCAGACGCTGAAAATGAGATCCTCCCCGCCAGTGGTGTCGCGTGCCTCACTCGTGATGCGGATGTGGTACTTGCCGGGAGTGTCCCGCGTCATTGCCTCAAACTGCCGAAGGGCGACGGGCACCTCGATGTGTGTATCGAAGAAGAAGTGCAGATCCTCCCCGTGCAGGTTGCATTGAAGCTTGTTGTAAATATAGTCGGACCAGCGTTTTTCCGCCTCGTGGTTGAAAGCAATCCGGTGCGTTTTTGTCTCCGGTCTTGCCTGACGGACACTGGCGGCTTCCAGCGCCCGATCAGCCGCCGCCATGTACTGCTGGATATGAACGGGTGAAATGCTCAGGGCGCCGGTTTGGTTGCTGAAGCCATCGCGCAGGTCGTCCTCGGGCAGCAGATCCCGCAGCGGCACCTCGATGCCGAGCAGATCGCGGACGGTGTTCTCGTATTCCAGACGGTTGAGACGACGCACGCGTACCCGGCCAGCGTCGCCGTTTCTGGTGAGTGCCTCCTCGTGAAACGCTGTCTTCAGAGCCCCGAGCGCCTCGAGAATCTTCGCCTCCGGCAGACCGGCCCTTTTTTTTGGCGGAGGCATCTCACCGCTTTGCACCCGCGACAGCACCCGGCTCCAGTCCTTGTAGCTCGTCGGCTCACGCAGATTCTTCCCCAGCAAATCGGCCCGGAAATCGCCCTCCGTGGTGGTGTCGTCGTGGCATTCCACGCAATGCTTCTCGAGAAAGGATAGCGGCAACTGGCCAGAGCCTGGCGCTGGGCTTCGGGATGGTTCGGCTCGCAGCAGGGTTCCTGTCAGCAGGACGAGGGCAAAACTGGGGAGCCGAAACGGAACGTTCATGAACGGAGGACGCTTGGTTGAGCCGCAGGCCCGCGTCGCCGGGAAGCGGTTGCAGCTCGAAAAGGGCAGGTAGCTCACGCGCTTGACGGTGCGGGGGACGGGCAGTTGGGCGGCGGTGTGACAAATTCGTGTTTGTCCCCCGTCCCCGCTCTCCCCCTGAAATTGGACCTCAGTGGTTTCGCGAGCAGGGGCCCTGATCGCTGTCAGGGTGAAACAATTTGAGTCACGCCGATGATTGCCTCTCGGGTTTGCCAATTGCTGAGCTGTCCAGCGAGTGTGCCTGTGACAGTAACGGATTTGCCGATTAGCTTTGCGATCTTTTTGTTAACCGTTTGATCTTCTGAGTATACCCAAAGTTCCTTTACGCCTTTTAGGGCGGGGGTCGGGAAGTCTCGAAGTTTCCCGTCCGGAACGAGCTCGATCGGGCTACTGAGTTTCAGAATGGTGTTTGTAGTCTTCTGTCCCTTAATTACGTCTGTTTCGTTGAACAGTTTGCCAGCGAGCTTCACGGTTTTGGGGCCGTAGGCCACTTTGGTATCCGCGGCAAAACAGCAGAGGGAGACTGAAAAAGACAGAAGCGCGAAAATTACGGATTTTGTCAGGGGTTGCATTGGCGAAACCATTAGTTGGGGGGTGATGTCGGTTTTGGGGTCGGGGAAGCTCGCGCCTTCACATCAGCGACTCCAGAGACATTCATCAATCACACTTTTTGTGGGAGATCACAAGTGACGAGGAGGAACGTGGCTTTTCAAGGTCCAAAGTTAGGTTGAGACTCCCCCGTGGGTGATGGAATTGAGCGCTTCCGGCGGTAATCCCGCGCGCGGTTTACGGAGTCGAGCTGAAAGAAGATTCCTATCATCCGTGCACTCCGTCAAAATAACGGACGCCACAGCCGCCAAGGCGGTTGGTGGTGGCGGACCAGTCCGAGAGAGGTCCACCCCGCCCGACGGGATACTCATCGTTCTCTTCGACAAAAGAAACTACGCGATCGGGCCGTGCTCCGCGCCCAGACCGAGCGTCTCCTCGCCTCGTCCAAAGCCGGCCTCTTCAGCCAAAACTTCCTTGGCAATTAGCTGAACATGGGCGACATCGACTTCACCCAGCCTGACACCAAGCTTTACTCCGAGCTCGAGCACTATCTGCAACAGTCGATTGTTTCCGAGACGTGCAAATTGGGAAATGCATCGTGCGGATAGACTTGCGGAATCACGCTTGCGGGACCGTGCCAAACAGTTCCCAACGGTAATGGTGGTCGGCCCCCGGCAGGTCGGAACCTCCATTCCCGTTTTGAGGGTATTCAGCTTCCCTGCACACCAGCGCCGGGGGGACCTTGGCGATGGGGCCCGGGTTGTCCCCGCTTACCAGAGGGTGGGCGCGAGTTTGCTCGCGGTAATATTCTGATCACGAGTCACAAGGGTCAAATGGTTCTCCAGACTGGTGGCAACAATGATTCGGTCGAAAGGATCGCCCTGCGGAAGCACAAGATCCATTGCCCGCATCGCGATGGTGGGACTGATTCGAATCGGCGGGTAGATGGATTGTAGGCGGGTGAGGTACGCCGGGAGGGAAACGGCAATTTGGATCCTACCCTTTTTTGCCAGCATCGAAATTTCCAGCAATGTGATGTCTGAAATAAAAACATCCCCGTGCTTTGCTGAGAGGAGGGCCCTCCTGGCAAGGGGGCCAATCTGCGGATCCGCCTCAGCCGCCCAAATGGCGGCATGGGTATCGAGGAGATATTTCACAGCGAGGGATTCCATTCCTCCGGAACGGTCGTGGGAACAGTAAGATCCCCGTGCGTGCGGACAAGACCGTGCAGTCCCCCGACAAGAACCTGATGTTCGGCATCATCCAGCGTGAGGCGCATGGTGCCCTCCCGACTCCGGATGAGCACCGTTTCGCCGGAAAGCACGGCCCGCCGAATCTTTGGGAATTCTCTTAAGAGTTCGGTCACGGTGGTTTCCATCTTAAAAGTTTGTCTGATAATCAGCTTGATGTCAAAGCGTCCCATCTCCTTCCGAAGAGTTTTACGCCGCGGGAAAAAATGGTGTGGGGAGGAGTGCTCAACGGTCTTGCGCCGTCTCGCACCGGGCCTCGCTGCTCTAAGGACAGACACAAAAGGAGCGGGTTTCGCCGCGGCGGATCATCGCTCGAAGCACGATTTCCATCAAAGACTCAGCGCGAAAGTCTCGATGGAGTCGGAACGAATCGCGGCTTCAATCAGGTGCTCAAGCCTCTGGGAATCCTCAATGGCACCGACTGCTTCCCTGATACCCTCTGGGTAGGCACCATGCCGCACCTCCAAGGCGCGCAGCACTGCGGTCCGGAAGGCGTGCTTCTGTCCCTCCGAAAGTCCCTCCTGTTTGCCCTCCAGCTTTCCTTCAATTTTGCCCTCCATTTTTCCTTCCTGTCTGAGTTGGTCGGCGAGTGTCATGGTTTTGGTTTGAAGCGCTTTGGCCCGGATGTTTTTGATCCGCTCCTTGAGTCGGATCACGTTTTCTTCTGCGTTGAGAATGTAACGCAGGAGCCGCTCCAGTCCACCGTCGGAAATGGAATACAAAAGTGCCTCATCCCATAGCGCATCCCCCAGCAGTTCCTCCATCGGCTCCGCCTTGAGTGCGCGCAGCGTGAGGATGCCCTCCGGCGTGCCCAGGATCTTTTCGTAGGGGATACGCACAAGCTCCAGAAGTTGGTAGACGAGGGTGGGCTGCCAGGGGCGGAGGATGTGCGCGACTTCCGGAGGGAGGTGGATAAGGTCTTCCAAAGGTGTGGACGTTTTCCAGGGGCGTTTGCCCTGGGCAAGGACCAACGGAAGGATGGCAGGCAGTTTCGAGGGAGGCCCGTGGTTTTGTGCGAAACGCTCCCAGATGCGCAGGATGTAGGAGAGCAGCCGCAGGGCCATGCGGGGGTCCTCGGAGCTTTGATGTTCGAAAAGCAGGTAGAGGAACGCCTCGCTCTGCTCAAGCCGGATGTGGAGGAGAAGGTCGCTCTCGGAGTTGGTAAAGTGGGGGTCGATGAAGGAGCCGGGCTCAAGGGAGAGGGAACTCCAGTCGAGTGCAACGGCGAGTTCTGGAGGGAGGTGGTTTTTCAAAAAAGCGCGTGCGTTTTCCGGGACGGAAAAGGTGGCTTTGAGCAGTGTGTCGTTGGGTTGGTGAAGGCTCTCTTCGGGCATGGACGTGAGTGAATCGCGAGGTGTCACCCAAGACTCGTGCGTGCGGCCGGAAGCGGACGCAGTGGTTGCACCGAAGGGATTTCATGTTGATCGGCACTGCTTTTTGACCAGTGTTTAGGGAATGAACCAATGGTCGCTTGCCTTGCACGGACCCGGCGGAATCCTGAGCACCTTGGAGTCGGTGGAAGCCCAGTTCGTTTTGGGGACGGAACAAGCGGCCGATGTGTGGACTATTGCAGGCGAGGGTGTCGCGCCGCGGCACGCACTGGTGCGTGTGGCCGCAGGCCGGATTGCGGTCAAAGACCTCGCGGGTGGGACGCTGGTGAACGGACATCCCATCACGGGACGTGTCGAGGCGGAGTATCCCGCGTCGGTGCAGGTGGGCGAGGTGACGCTGGTGGTGGAACAAAAGAGCAAAGACCCTTCGCAGGCGGCGACCATGGTGCAAAGCCCCCGGCAGGGAGGCGCCCCTTTGGACGATCTAGAGGTGACGGTGGTAACGCCACGGGCGGTGCAGCAGCCTGTCAGAGTTGGGGCAGATCAATCCTACGCAGACCATCACGGACGTTACGCGTTGGTGAAGGAAATCGCCCGGGGCGGGATGGGGCAGATCTACTTCGGCGAAGATCCGCAACTCAAGCGGCAGGTGGCGGTGAAGGTGAGCAGCATCAGCGAGGGAGGTGAAGACCCACGCTTCACGAAGGAGGCCAGGGTGCTCGCTCTCCTGGCACATCCGAACATCGTGCCGATCTACACCACCGGCGTGGATGCGCAAAGCCGCCCGTTCTATTCAATGAAGCTGGTCAAGGGCCGCACCCTTCAGGCGGCGCTCAACGCGCTCAAGGAGGGCGACACTGAGGCGACGAAAGAGTACACGCAGGCAGCGCTGTTGACCATCTTCCGGAAGGTGTGCGACGCCATGGCCTTCGCTCACGCCAAGGGGATCCTGCATCGCGATCTCAAGCCGGAAAACATCAT
>JBIKSY010000370.1:0-3311 GCA_044348365.1 Chthoniobacteraceae bacterium | reverse complement strand
CCCGAACCGCTCGCGCTGCTTTGCAAAGACTCCCTCAACGAAGTCCTTTGCCCCAAGCGCGCAGCCATCACTGAAATACCGCACACGACAACGTAGCGACTGGTAAAAGCTCAATTTCCCGCCCGTGCGGATCACCGCCTCAACCTCGCGGGTTCCCATCCCCCGTCGGGCCCCGCTTCCGTCGGGCCCTGCTTGGCGTTCCTCCCCGTTTTCAAACAGGTAAACACGGTATCGTGCCAGCAAACGCCGCATCTCGTGGCGCGCAGTCTCGCCGGGGCGCTCGGAAGCCAGCACGCCCATCACCACCTTCTTAAGGCCCAGTCTCGCCAGCTTTTGCCCTGCCACCGCTTCCGCGTAGCCGCTCCAACGGTAGTCGGCCGGATCGTTCACAATCCCGGCCCGCACCGGATTGAGGTCGATATACGCAGCCATCGTCGAAAGCGTACGGCCCGTGCCTTCCACAAGCACACTCTTGAACCGACCCTCCCACAGGGTCCCAGCCCGGCCGCTCCGGCCGTTGAACCACTGCGAAAAGCGCTGTTTTACTCCCTGCATGAAGCACCCTAGGTCCCACATCCGGCGCAGAAACCTTTGGCGGAGCCGCTCCGCCCCGGCGTCATCGCCAGCACTCCGCATTTCGGCGAGTTGGCGCTCCAGGTCAGAGGCCGGATAGGAAAGCTCGGCCTGTCGAACCAGCCGCACCAGCTCCACGTCATCGGGCATACGCTCTGGGCGCTTGGGCACGTGCACTAACACATGGACGTGGTTGCTCATTACGCAGAAGGTCAGCACCTGCACACCGCAGAACTCCTCATACGCCCGGAGAATCTCAACAAACTTCTCCTTTTCCCGGTCCCCGAACGCGAACCGCCTTTCGACGACCCGCGTCACGCAGTGATAACACGCCTCCACCGCCCCCTCCTCTGCCAAAAGCCTCCCCATTCTCATGGACGAACTGGTCGTTCAGGAGCGCTTCCGCGTCAACGAGTTTTCCCACAAAAGGCCTGTCCCCTTGTTCGCCGCCCTCCGTTAAAAGGCCTGTCCCTTGTTCGCCTGTCCCTGTCCCGTCCCCTTGTTCGCTTGTTCGCTTGTTCGTGCTCACACCCCTTGTTCGTGCTCACAAAAGGCCTGTCCCCTTGTTCGTGTGCCACTTGTTCGCAAAAGGCCTGTCCCTTGTTCGCCCTTGTTCGCCACCCGCCCTTGTTCGCCATTTTTCTGCGAAATGGATGTTGCGCGTCGCAAGGAGACTCCGGCCCGTCGTCGCCAGTCGTTGGCGTTCTCGCGCCAGTTGCTGCCGCTGCCGGGTGATGGCACGTTCCCTCTCATCGTCCACCGTCGGAATACGCCCCACACTGAACGCTTTTTTGTTTCCATGTTCATACCGATCCAGACGCTGACACAGCGCGGCGGCATCCAATCGGTCGTTCTTCACGCCTTTGCCCCGTTCATCCCAGTCCTGCGGTTGCACCACGTAGTTCTTGATGCCGAGTTCCTCGAACCGACGGTGCAAGTGAAACCCGAACGCACCCGCTTCATAACAGGTCACCACGTTGAGGGTGAGCTTCTGCTGTTGAACCACAAAGAGCATGAGCTCGTCGCAGGTCATTTTCTGCACGGGCTGTGGAGTCGCCCCGTCGACCTGACGGCTTACCGAGTAATATTTGGCGTGCGCGTCGATGCCGAGTTTGATCGATTCGTAGGAGACAGTTGATGGGGATAGATCGATGGTTGTCATGGCCTTTAAGATCGCGGGATCTCGCGTGGCTCAACAACCTCATGCCATCTATCATTATCATTACTTTTCGATCCCAATGACACCCCCGAAGGCAAGCCTCGTAGCGTTGGGTCTTTTCCTTTCCTCCCCACTCCACGCCATGGAGTTTTTTGTCAACAAAGAGGGTCTCGACTCCAACGCAGGTACGAGCCGCGAGGCTGCGTTCCTTACCGTGCAGAAAGGAGTGAATGCCCTGGAGCCGGGGGACACACTCACCGTAGGGCGCGGAGAGTATGCGGAAGCGGTGGCGAGAAAGGGGCTTGGCAGCGAGGAAAAGCAGACCGTGATCCGGGGGGAGATATCAGGCACCGTGCTGCTGCGCGGCGATGTGGACGCGCCGGTGTTCCGGCCGGTGGCTGGCCTGCGCCAGACCTGCGTGGCCGAATTCAAGGGTTCGGTGCAGGCGGTGTACGAGGTCGACACCTGGTCGAGGTTGGGGGAGTGCGCTTCCCTGGCCGACGTGGAGTTTCAGCCGGGTAGCTACTTTTACGATGCCGCAGCGGGCCGGCTCTACGTGGCCAGCACGGATCTGCGCCCTGTAGCGCAGCACCATTACAGCGTACCGGTGATCGGGCGAGCGGGTTTGGAATTGGAGCAACCCGTACGGGTGGCGTTGGAGGGAATCGCGGTGCGCGGTTTTGAGAGCAACGGAATGGCCAGCTCGCGCACGTTGTTTGGCACCTGGGGTATCCTCCTTCTTGGCGCCCGCGACTGCGTTGTCAGCGACTGCACGGCCTTTCTCAATGGCGGAGGCATCTGTATCGCCAGCGAGGGCGGCGGTGGCAACCTGGTCGAGAGGTGCGCTGGCTATGGCAACAGTTCCCCGCACAACGCCTCCGAGTGCGCGGGAGTGCTCCTGTATCAAAGCAAAAACGACGTGGCGCGAAACTGCGTCGGCTACCGCTCCATAGGCGTTGGCGTGCGGATCTACGGGGCCGGGGCGGAGCACGGTTTGCTAGACCGCTGCCTGGGCTGGGGAAACGCAGGCCCGGACGTCGGCATCAAATCTGGGAGGGCCGAGACCTGCGAGGCGAGAAACTCCGTGGGGCTCCGGTATTTCCCGGTGCGCAACGTCTCGCACTCCATCCTCGGCGGCCCCAATATCTACGTGCCCGACGAAAAGATCACGGCTGACAACATCCGCCTCCAGACCGAGCGGGTCAAATCCGACCAAGAGTTTGCCGATCCGGTAAACTTTGATTTCAGGTTGCAGGCAACCTCCGCAATGCGCGGAGCCGCACCCGAGGGGCGGGATCGCGGGCCGTTCCCCTATCTGGCGAATGTGTTTTTTGTGAAGCCGACGGGCGAGGACACCGCGGACGGACTCTCTCTGAGCGCGGCCTGGAAAACGCTTGCCCGTGCGGTGGAGAAGGCACGTCCCGGCGACACCGTGTACTTGGAGCAGGGCGTTTACGACGGAGGAGTGAGGGTGCGTGCGGGTGAGGCGGGCGCCGCGTCTGTGGCGTGGCGAGCAAGGGGGGCGGGTGTCGTTACCCTCACCGGCGACGTCCACATTGAAAACAGCGCGGGCATCGAG
>JBIKSY010000371.1:0-3311 GCA_044348365.1 Chthoniobacteraceae bacterium | reverse complement strand
AGTAGAGGTGCTCTTTGCCATCCTTGCGGCGTTTTTTACAGCGGAGGAACATTCCTTATGAAACCACTGTGAGAAAAAGCCCCGCAAGGGGGTAGGTCGGCACTACAAGCACTTTAAAAAACTCGACTGTTCAAAATAAGGCACTTGCGATTTCAAAAAGCCCGAAAATAGCCGTTTTTAGACGCGAGTCCGCGAAGTAGGGCTAACCGCCAATCTTGTGAGCGCGTTGGACGGAGTCCACGAGGCTGAATCCCAGTTTTGTCTGTTGGTTTTGATCGGGTTGCCGTGACAAGTGGCTCCGCCGGTCCTCCGAAACGTCCCAGAAATCCAGACGCGAGGGGGGCGTTTGGGACGCCTTTACAGGGCTGCGAATCCTTCTTGGAAGGTTTTCCCACGGCGCTGCAGTGGGCTGACGAGGGAAATGCACCTTTGGTGCGCCCGGAACCGCCGCGCATAGATTGGACCTGTCAAACGTGACGGACTGTTCATGGCAACGCCGTGATATATCAGCTTATAACAACTTTAACCGTTCCTTCCGGCGAGAGTTCCACGGGTAACGCCTAACTGGGATTGGGCGTGGAACTCACGCCACAGCGAGTCCCCGGGCCGGCTCCCGGCAAGGAGTTGAGCGTATGCTTCCAGAAGGCGGGTGCTTTCGGTGGCGTCGTGTTCGAGCAACTCTACCCGAAACCGGAGGATCCCCGCCTCCTGAAGCAGGTTGAAAAACTGGGCGCCGGTCTGGGGCACGGCATTGAAGAGGGTGTTGCGGCAACCAGCGTCTGCGCGGAGGGGATGCGCGGAGCCAACCCTGTCACGGAGGTGGACGCGGTGCGAGTCGCAGGGGCGGCCACAGTCTAGGAAGCTTCGGCCCTCCGAGAGGAACGCGGCAAAGACGCAGTGCTCCATGTGAAACATGGGCATGTGCTGGTGGATGGTCAGCGCCAGTCCGCCACGGGACGCCTCGGGGAGTGCGCGTGCGAGGTCGGTGACCTGTTCGACCGTGAGGTCGTAGGAAACCGTGACCGTCTCAAGCCCACGCCGAAGGAATTCCAGAGCGGTGAGCGGGTTGGCCACGTTGAGGGAAAAGTCTCCCGCAAGCCGAAGGCGCTCCGCCTTCTCCGGCGCGGCGAAATGCGTGAGGGCGCCCAGATTGCGGACCAGAACTCCGTCGGGGTGGGCGTTTTCAATGAGGCGGAAGAAGCCTTGTTCGCCGGCCTTCTGAATCCTGGGTGTGGCCAGCCAGACCTCGGTCGCCGTTCTTGTGGCACGGACCTGCGCAACGGCTTCGCCGTAACGGCGGACGTCTTCGAAGTCCAAATACACCCGTCCGATCCCGGCCTGAAGCGCGGCTTCCAGTTGCTCGGTGCTCCTGCAGAGCACCTCCAAAACCGGCGCTACAGGGGGTGGGGGAAGGACCGGCTCTTGCCCCAGCAGGCTCGTCCAGGAATCCGGATTTTCCATTCGGGCAGGACGGCCGGCTTCCTCAAGACGCTCTATCATGGCTCTCCGAACCCGGTTGAGCTCAGAGATGGGAAGGATGAGCGGGCCTTCCAGAGCCACTTCCAATTCGGAGAGGAAGTAGGGGGAGTCCCCGAACTTGCCTAGGTGTTCTGCGAGGCGTTCGCTTCCCAGGGGGGCGGTGCGCGCCTCCTGGAGGACGGCATGCGAGGTGACTTGGACGGTCGGGCCCCCGTCGGCGAGCGTTGCATCCAAGCGGAGCGGCTCTCCCGAGCAGCCGCTGACGCGGAGCCGGAGGGGCGCGCGTTTCCGCAAGGGGGGCGCGCCTGAAAAGGACTTCTGGAGTCGTTTTTCGAGCGCAGGGTCGTGGGTTTTCCAGACGCGGTCGCCTGGTTTGAGGCGGCCAAACTGGATGTGTCCGTGTTGGAAGTAGTAACGGTTGCCGTGGATTTCGTAGATGCGGCCGCCTTGTTCTGTGTTGGTGTCTCCGCCGGTGTCGAAGACCACGCCGTCGCCGGGTTGGAGCGGGATATCAGACTCCAGTTCGACGTGGTCCCGCCCGATGCGCAAGAGCCTGCCTGCGAGCGGGCCCCGCTTTTTCCCAAAGCGCGCCGGAACAAGCCCCTGATGGTTGACGCCCTCGAGCCAGCCGGGAAATAGGCCTCTGGAGAAGGACATCTCCAACTGGTAGCGCTCGGCATCGGTGGCCGGTTGCGGACGTCCTTCCAGTGCGGAATCAATCGCGCGCCTGTAGACTTGGCAGACGGCCGCCACGTACTCTGGGGATTTGAGGCGTCCCTCGATCTTAAAGGAGATGATGCCTGCATCCAAAAGGGCTGGGATGTGGTCAACCGCTGCGAGGTCTTGTGGCGAAAGGAGGTAGCGCTTGTCTCCCAGATCGGTCTGGCTGCCGTCTACGACCAGGCCGTAGGGCATGCGGCAGGCCTGCGCACATTCGCCACGATTGGCGGAGCGCTGCCCCAACGATTCCGAGGTCAGACACTGGCCGGAATAGGCCACGCACAGAGCTCCGTGGACAAACACCTCCAGAGGCATGCCGGTGTCCGGTTCAGTGTTAAACCGTTGCATCTCGCGCAGGGAGACTTCGCGGCCAAGCACCACGCGCGCCACCCCGAGGGATTCAGCAAAGACGACGCCTTCCGGGGAGGTAACCGTCATTTGGGTGGATGCGTGGATCGGTAGTTCCGGGACGATCCGGCGCGCCAATCGGATGAGGCCGACATCCTGCACAATAAGCGCGTCCACGCCGGCGCGGCTCAGGAGGCGGAGCGCCTCGGCGGCCGCGTCCAGTTCTTCGGTGAAGACGAGCGTGTTGAAGGCCACAAACGCTTTGACCCCGTGTGTGTGGCAGAACTGCACCACCTCCGGGAGTTCCAACTCGGAAAA
Source organism: Chthoniobacteraceae bacterium (assembly GCA_044348365.1). Lineage (GTDB taxonomy): Bacteria > Verrucomicrobiota > Verrucomicrobiia > Chthoniobacterales > Chthoniobacteraceae > Chth-196. The sequence continues at coordinate 446 of JBIKSY010000371.1, read as the reverse complement.
ATTGTCGGCCCGCATCCTGGCGTTGAACCGGGGCAGCCCGAAGTAAACAGCGTCTGCACCGTTGGAGACGGCTGCACGGACGCACTCCCAGTTTCCGGCGGGAGCGAGTAGTTCGGGTGGATGAGCAGGCATCCGGCTAATATGACTCAAATTCAGGCGGCTTCGAGCAGGAACGCGGAATCGACGCCCTGAGAGGGGGGCTCGGGTTTTCTTTTTGTGAGAATAGCGTGTTTTGGCGGCTGTTTTTGCGAGGATCCGGCAATGGCGATTAAGGCAACAATTTACAAGGCACAGCTCGAGCTCGCGGACATGGACCGGCAGGTCTATACCGAGCACAGCCTCACGCTGGCACGCCACCCTTCCGAGACCGATGAGCGCATGCTCATCCGGTTGCTTGCTTTCGCCCTGAACGCGCCGTCCGACAACGATCTGGGCGACCTGGAACT
>JBIKSY010000452.1:0-11078 GCA_044348365.1 Chthoniobacteraceae bacterium | reverse complement strand
TCCTCTCGATGAATCGCACGTGCTGATTCATCAAATTCCCCACCGTGTATCCGGACGCGGAAGGGAAACTTAATTGCGTAGCGGCTCATTATTTAGTCGCCTTCGCTGTGATTGGCTCAGAGATATTGATTGCCTGAGCCAAGATTTGAGTCTTGCCTGGGTTTAATACCAAGCGAGTAGTAATTGTCTTTGGTGCTTCAGTTAGGTCATAACCGCGAACACCGGTGGCAATTGAGAAATCGATATCAACTGCTGATTCAACAGTCATTGTTGAAGTTACTAAGTAGTTACCGTTGCTTAGTCGATCGATAACTGTGTTAGTAGAGCTAAGAATTAGTGGAGTCCAGCTGCCTGCGATGCCAACTGAAGGTGAGCCTTCGTAGGTGGTGCCAGTGCCATCGACCTTGATTGTTTGTGACAACAAAACATTTGGGCCAGTTGCGTTATTAGCAGTGATTGCAGGAACGCTAAGAACCATTCCGCCTTCAGTCATGGTTGGAACAGCATTCTTATTAAGGAATAGCTTGCCAACTGATTTGCTTGAATCTGACACTGTGAAACCTGTTGGGATTCCATCTTTATCTAGGCCAGCAAAAGCTAACTTGCCAGTCTTGATATCAACGCCGGCAACCATTCCGAATGACTTCTTGGCTTGAGGCTCAAGCGCTGGAGTCGCTGATGCGCTAGCAGCAGCTGTTGGAAGTGCTGATGGAGTTGAAACTTGTGGGGCAACAACGGCAGCAACAACATCTTGCTGAGTTGCAATTGGCGTTAGAGCGCCTTCGCGACCAGTCATTGAGTTGAAACCAAGGAAAGCGGTAACAACCAAAATTAAAGAAAGAGCGACTTTAGAAGATTTCTGCGCAAGCTCGGCAGCCTTCTTATAGGTATTTGAAAGTGAATCAAGTGCTGTGGCACCGGTGGTCTCATCGACGACCCACTCTGAAAGAACGCGAACCATTGATTGACGTGCGCGAGCAACAACGTGGCGAACATTTGCCGGAGTTGTGTTAAGAGCTGCTGCGATTTCTTCGGTTGAGCGGCCTTCCATTTCCCACATGACTAGCGCTGTGCGCTGATCTGAAGTTAAACGTGAAAGTGCTTCGCGGATAATCGCGGCATCTTCAGCAGCTGTAATAGTGGTATCGATATCAACGTGGTTTTCGTTGGCAATCTCATCAAGACGCTCTTGAGTGGTATCAGCATCAAGTGCTACCAAGTTAGGGCGATCACCGCGAGCACGGATTACGTTAAGAGCTAAGTTGTTAACTGAAGCGCGTAGGTATGCAACGGCGCGTTCAGTGGTATCTAGATCAGGGGCAGCCAACATGAACTTCAAGAAGGCTTCTTGCACTACCTCGTTGGCATCAGTCTCATCGCGCAACATGCGGCGAGCTTGTGAGACCAATGAGGTGCGGTATTCGGTGTAGATCGCGCTTAAATCAGCGATTGACCAGTCAGATGTAGCTGTGCGGGGAACGACTGGAAGGGCTGGAGTTACACTTGTTGCGGCGTCGGCAAGGGTCGTTGCAGCTGCTTTCGCTGCCTTCGACTTAAGAATTGCCATTTTAAATCCCGCTTATCTAGAGACAACGTCTTGCCTCTACTAGTTAAGACACCTGAAGGGGCCAAATGTTGTGCCCATTCAGAAACTTTTTTTACTAAATATCACCGGCCACGTTCAGCGCCAACTTTATTGGCTGAACCTGAGAAAAGACTTAGAGAGGTTTAGAGGGTTAACTGGGGGAAGGGCTTGCGCCGAAGGCCGTGGTCGCTAATTTTAAGCGTAATCCAGGCTAATGAGAGCAGGGTGGAGCATGAAGCCTCAAAAGACTCAAGTAAAGGATAAGGGTTTGGGGGCAGAATGTTGGGATTTAGGGCTTGAATCTTCGTATTTCGAGACCTGAATTTAAATATAAGTGGGCCCAGACGGGCTCGAACCGTCGACCCACGGATTAAAAGTCCGTTGCTCTACCGACTGAGCTATAGGCCCCACTTAGTACAACCATATATGAAAATTCTATTTGGTAGTAATTCCGATAGCTTAATTCAAGCTGGTTATATAACTCTAATAATACATACCCGAGCGATGCTAACAAATCAGCGATTTTCAGGGAGTGTGACCATCTCCCTAGGCTATTCCAATCTTAGTTTCGCCTAAGGATAATTACAATTAACTAATTGGATAAGTATTCGAAAAAAGTCCAAAGTTTTTAAACTTTATATTTACTCAAAAACAAATTGCGTGACATTTTTGATTCACTTAACCAAAATTCCTTTATATCCGTAAATTCAATGTTATGGATGGCATCTGGGGTCCATGCGACACTCGTAAAATCTCTGCACATTCTTAAAAACTTGGTGACATCCTCTTCCTCAATTTCGGGAAGTGCCCAGACTTCGACTATTGCACAGTCTGTATTTTTCCAAACTTCGTTTGGTATCCGCGACAAAATTAATGCATCCATCCCTTGAGTATCACACTTCAATATAAATTTGTTGAATCCCTTAAAAGCAGTATTAAAATACTCCGTGGTTTCCACTAACGTGATTTCCGTTGAAATTTTTCCCTCGGGTTTCACTACAGAATTTAATAAAGATGTGTTTCCATGATTTGAAGCCTGTGTGAATATAATTGAACTTCCGTTTTTGTCGCTAAGCGCGAATTCATTTATATGGATACTTGGTAGATGCTTTAAATTGTGTTTTATGGCTTCGATATGTCTAGGAATTGGCTCGAACAAAAAAACAGCGTTATCTGTTTTTGATATATTCATCGCTTGAAGTGTGACTAATCCGGTATTTGCGCCTATATCAACTAAAGCAATTTTTGAATTACCGAACTCACTTGCTTTTTTCAAATGATCAGACAAAAATTTACTCTCTTCGATCTCCCAGGCTCCATTTTTACGGACGCTCTCGAAAATAACTTGATCTTTCGGTAATTGGACGACGAAGCCCTTTGAGCCTAGCGCATAGTTTTTATTCAAACGAAGAAGGCTATTGCCCATGGGGGATATGCCAACAGATTTTGCTCCAAAAAAGCCATGCTTTGGCCCGAGATACATAATTATATTTCTACAGATAAAAAGCCATTTTGCGAGCAATCTACGCGGAAAAGTTTTTGCAGGAATCGGTTTTGTAAGCGGAACCCATAATGTCAACTTATCCAAGATCTTCATTCTCGCTCCTTAGATAAACTCGGACTAAATTAGGTCTTATCTTTATCTTACTTGCTACAAAGTAAAGTAATGAATAGTCTAATCAAAAGTCTCTAGCTATTCCTTGCACCGTTCTTCAACTAAGAAAATTTAGGAGAGAAAACCTTATGAGGGATTTAGAGAAATTCATTTATTTCTGTCTCGAAGCTTGAAATCTGTATCCTTAGCCTATATCTCCAGATGGGAGATAAATATTTTTACACATAGTTTAAAGTGTTAAAAAATTTCTAGGATTTCGCTTTAGTGACGGAATATTAGGTTTAGCTAATTTTGTGAAACGGATCTATTAGAATTAAGTCTTTAAAATAATACCAGTAACTTCACAAACACTCATAATTATTGATACCTACCCAGAAAGTTTCTAATGCTGCTGTACGGGCCCTTTCGGGGTCCCTTTAAGTGTATAAAAGACTTTCTAAGTGGCGATTCGTAGATTGGGTTTGGCGATTTAAGATTTAGTTCTTCACAAAAGTCGATATAGGAAATTGCTCCCTGCTCGATTTGATCATCAATTAGAGATGAGTCAGTCCAACTTGGAAGATTTTTATATTCTCCGCTCATAATTTTTCTATACATCTCTTTAAAAGCAGACAACAAAGCAGTTGAGTTATTTAAAATAACAAATCCAGTTTCAGAGTGTAAAAAATTCTCACTACGCTTAAACAGCCCACAATCTACGTTTTTTGCTAACTCAGAGAATAAGTTCACTTTCTCAACAAAATTCTTATTCAGAACAATTGAATCGCTATCAAGAAACAAGGCTCTTGACATTGGATTTTCTTCCAGAAACTGAAGTTGCGCAGCGATTTTATATGCCCAGATATCCATCTTCATGGAATAGTGCAAAAATTTATACTTTTTCCCATAGTGCGATCTAAATGCCGTCTGAAAATTCATTACCTCAGGACCATACTTGAGCGGTTTAAATTCAATTAAAGATGCAAATGACGATAAATCACTTTCCGAATAAACAATTAGTTTATTGTCAGTTTTATTAATTAGACTTTCGGCTAGTTGCTTCCCATTTTCTTTAAAGTAGGATTCACTAGAAGTGGTAAAAATATGGCTAACTAGTAAGTTATTTATTTTTAACACCGCCTCTATAAATGGTTTAATTTTGAGTTTGTAGCATGAGAATGCGAGCGGTAATTGTTTTACCTTATAAAACAATACCAGAAAAGATAGAAATTCAAGGAAATTCGCTTGAAAATTCCGGAATTCAATTAATTTTAAAAATCATTTGAAATGCGGGAACCCTGCGGATCCTAATTCAATTATCCGCTGGCACGTTTTAGTCTGTCGCGAATCGCAATCGCAATTCCATCACCGACGGGCTGCTCAACGAAAACCTTATCCAATCCTTGTTCATCTGCGGCGCGCAAAGCGGAATACAAAATTCGTGCATACTCTTCATGAGAATCAGGTGCTGCGAGTCGCACAACGCCTTCACCCGTAACAACATCAGCCATTGCAATAAATCCTTGACCTGCGACTGGAGATTGATCCAAGACAACTGTTGCCGCGGGCGAGTAGTGAGTCTCGAGTGATCCACTAACACGAATAGCGCCTTCTTTCTTAATATCACTATCATTTAAAAGCTCACGGGTATCTAGCCCGGTCGAGGTTGAAATCATCTTCCTAGTAATAGCACCTGGTCTCAATATTGTTGGAACATCTTTGGTGCAGTCAATAATTGTTGACTCGACACCTATTTCACATGAACCACCATCAAGAACCCGATCACTTTCTGACAAGTAATCACCCAGTTCATCAGCCACAGCTTGCGCGGTTGTTGGCGAAACATTTCCAAAACGATTGGCACTCGGTGCGGCAATGCCCTTACCGCCTTCCTTAATAAATGCTTCGAGTAGACCCAGAGCAACAGGATGATTTGGAACACGGAGTCCAACAGTATTTTGTCCCCCAGTTATGAAATCTTTAGCTAGTTCGCTTCTTCTCAATATTAAAGTCACTGGACCCGGCCAAAAATCTTTTGCTAAGCTGATTGCATAATCTGGCACATCCTTAGACCAATCACTTAATGTGTCCATCGAAGCTAAATGCACAATCAAAGGATGGCTTTTAGGACGATTCTTAACCGAATATAGTCTCGCAATTGCATCTGCGTTACAGGCGTCTGCCCCTAATCCATAAACAGTCTCGGTTGGGAATGCCACCAGTTTTCCAATTTTTAGAGTATTAGCAGCACCTTCAAAATCGGCTGCACGGCAATTTAAAATGTATTCGCTCATAGATACCATTATTCGCTGTTTTCCCAGAAAGTATCAACTGCAAGCGTCATTAAAGGAATTCGGTTTGCAATTTGGGCGGTTTAAAGTTGAGGTAGATAAAATACGAAAAAATACGTGTGACAATAAGCACCAGGCCTCGATATTTATTCTCTTGTAAGGCTGCAAATTGGCTAAATCTGGGCGTAAAAAGCCTATCTAAGTGCCCTCCATTTTGTTCGAAATCTATGCTTAATCTAATTATTCTTAGCACAAAAACAATTACTTATTTGGAACGGATCTTTGAGAGTGATCTATATATTTTTGTCGAATTATTTTTCCTGTGAAGCTTTTTACTCGACCTAATCCCAAAATTTTTGAAAGTTCCTCAGGAGACTTTTGGTAATTTACTCCAAGCAATATATCGGAGATTTCCTTAGTGTCTTTTTCGCCCCGTGCAGTTATAAATTCTTCAAAATAATCTTTCATTTTTTCGTCAATTAGCGGATTCTTCCAGGTCTCGATGGTGAACTCACTTTTTAAATTGAAATATGATTTTGCTCTAAAAACATGTGCTCCGAGATAATCTGTAAATATGATTCTTGTACTTTTGAAAAATTCTACATATTCTTGCATTGGATTCATAATCTTTTGAGGATTATGAATTTTAATTTTGGAAAATTTTCCTGTTAATATCTTGTCACGATACATTAATTCTTCTGGGTGAATTGAAATTAAAAATTGCGAGTTTGGAAATTTTTCTAATGCTTCACTCAAAAAATATTTATATTGCGTAATTCGGTCATCAATATTTAGAACACGTCTAAACTTTGGTAATAACATTACTTGATTTGAATTCTCAATCAAAACGGGGGGATTCACTCTCAAGAAGTAGCACATCGGGTCTCCAATTGGAATTGAGTCCTGAAAGCTAAGAATGGAATTCCAGGTAAAAAGATTTGGGAAAAGACGTGATCTTCGTTCATTTACCTTGTTTAAATTATTTAGCCATAAGCTATGTTGAATTTCACCCCAAATTGGTGCTAAGGGGTCTGCGTTGCAGTATTCGCGTAGAGTCGCTGCATTTCCGTATGCTTCATTCATTGGAATCATACTGCCTGCTTTCATCCGGCATGAAATTTACCGCGGGCTTCACAAACTTCTGACCCTTATCGTAATGCCTCAGGCAGGATTAGAACTTCAACATATATGCTAAATGGGTTGGCTAAATATTAAATTTAGAGGGGAAGTCACAGATGGACACGCAACTCAAAGTATTTATTGGTTATGATCCCAAAGAGGAAGAAGCTTGGAATGTATGTAGTTTCTCTCTCTTGAGACATGCAAATTTAGGGGTGACAACACACCCCTTGAAGCTAAGTAGTCTTCGGGAGTTGGGTCTTTATACAAGAGAGACTGATAATGGAGCTGCGACTGAATTCTCTATATCAAGATTCTTAACTCCTTTTTTGAATGCCAAAGAAGGCTGGGTGGTTTTTGTTGATTGTGATTTCTTATTCACGACTGACATTCAGAAAGTGTTACAAGGAATTGATGACTCAAAAGCAGTTTATGTCGTAAAGCATGACTACACCCCGAGCAAATCCCTGAAAATGGATGGTGCGCCACAGTCAATTTACCCTCGTAAGAACTGGTCTTCATTCATGTTGTTCAATTGTGCGCACCCGGATGTCAAATCTTTGACCCCTGAGGTTGTTAACTCTGCTACCCCTAAGTATTTACATCGTTTCGAATGGGTAATGGATGACGATCACATCGGCGAATTACCGCTCACTTGGAATTTTCTCGAAGGTGAGTATGAAGCACCCATAGAAATACCGAACGCTATTCACTATACAAACGGTGGCCCCTGGTTTGAAAGCTGGCAAAACGTGGATTTTGCGGAAGAATGGCGGCGAGAGAAAAACTTGATGAAAAATTCCTAAAGAATCTCCGTAAAGCTGGTACGAAGTTCGTGGATCGCTTTAATCTGCTGTATAAGTTCTCGCATCCTGCTCAGTCTGATCATTAAAGGCCCATCGCTTAAAGCTTTGTCTGGATCCGGATGGGTTTCTATGAAGTACCCATCCACCCCTACTGCTGCTGCTGCACGCGCCAAGTAAGGGGCCCACTTCCTATCACCACCTGAACTGCCATTCAGTGCTCCAGGTCGCTGCGTACTATGAGTAACATCAAAAAATGTCGGACTGAACCCGCGCATAATGGGTAGTGATCTAAAGTCAACAATTAAATTGTTATACCCGAATGAACTACCCCTTTCGGTTGAAATTATAATCTGATTTTCAGAAACTCTCGCTTTTTCTATCGCATGTGGCATTTCTTCAGGCGATAAGAATTGGCCCTTCTTGATATTAACTACTTTTCCAGATTGGCCAGCAGCTACTAATAAATCACTTTGACGGCACAGAAATGCGGGAATCTGCAAGATATCAACAATTTGCGCCACAACTGGAACCTGCCATGTTTCATGAATATCTGTTGAAACTGGGATTTCGTATGTCTTTCTTAAGTGTTCTAGCAACTCCATTCCACGTTCAATGCCGAGTGATCGGAAGGAACTCCTGCTACTTCTATTAGCTTTATCGAAGGAAGACTTAAAAACTAAATCCACATCTAAATCACGAGAAATCTGAGAAAGTTCGCCGCAAACTTCTTCAACCATCGATTCTGATTCCATAGAACAAGGCCCCGCTATAAGAATAACTCTTCCTTGTAAAATACTGTGAGATAAAGAATTATTAAAATTATTAATGTCTAGCATTTATGTTTCTCCTTTGCTCAATATCATTCATCGTTATTACACCAACTACCTCTCCGTTTTTTGTCACCGGTAATACTGAAATTCGTTTAGGTTTATTAGAAGTCATTGTCGAAAGTGCAGCAGCAAGAGACTCGCCAATATCGATGACGGTGGGGGTGTAAGTTATAAATTCTTCTATAGAAATTTCATTAGAAACATAAGAAGATAAAACTCGTCGCATATCGCCATCAGTAAGTAATCCGAGAAGTAAATTCTTTTCATCAATCATTAGAGCCACACCTTTTGGATACTTTGTCATTTCCTGTGCAATATAATTGACAGTCGAATGTATATCGAATTGTGCAACCTGATTTTTTGGAGTCATAACTTCCGCGATCGGAAGTGCTAGAAATCCACCAAGCGAACCATCAGGATGGTTCTTTGCAAAATCTGTGGCATTTTTATTGAAGATATAAGCAATACCACTTAACAGGCAGTTGGCAGCAACGGTCGCAGACGTAATTGAAACTGTTGGAAGAAAGTTTGAATACTCCAAGTTTGTCGAAGAAGATAAGTCAACAACAAAATCAGAACCACGCGCAAGTGCCGAATTCGGATTTCCAAGGAAAGCAATTACCGGAATTCGTCTTTCACGAGAAATTTCTGAGCTTCTTACTAGTTCATATGTGTTGCCACTATTAGAAAATATCACTACTACTGAGTTATCCAAAAAAGCTCCCAAATCCCCATGCAACAACTCGCCACTATGGAGAAAATGTGCATTTAGGCCAATGCTGCGCAAAGAAGCAGCAAAGCGGGCTGCTACGTATCCGGATTTTCCGCTTCCCAAAATCAGATATGTATGTGGATTCAGATCATAAATAAACTTAGTAACTTGAAATATATCTTTTTCTATTCTTTTCTTTAAGTTCTGCACACCAAGAATTTCTGAATCTAGTGCAGTATCGATTTCAAGTGACAAATTCTTATCAACCATTATTATTTACATTCCTCATTTAAGCGTAATAGATCCTCTGGGCAATCTATAGCAGATGGCACAAAATCAGCGACAAAGGTGCCTATTTCGACGCCATTTTCGATAAATCTCAGTTGTTCCAATTTTTCAAGCGCTTCAAGTCGAGATTCTTGAAAAGAACCATAAATTTGAAGAGCATCGAATGTATATCCATAAACGCCGATGTGCCCTAAAGCTTTAACTTCTTTCTCAAAATTTACATTCTCACTAAACGAAATATGTGAATTAAAGTTTGGAATTGGCGATCTTGAAAAATAAATTACCGAGTCATTTATTTTTTTTACTACTTTCACTTTGTTTGAATCTTCAAAGACTCTTTGATCTACAATATTAAAGATTGGTGTTACTACTTGAAATTCACCGGTAGCCAACTTCTCAAAAGTTCCTTTGATTACGGCTGTAATTAAAGTTGGGTCATCGCCTTGGATGTTAATATAGAAATCTCTTATATTTGATTTTGAAAACTCTGATAATCGCTCAGTGCCATTCTTCATGCCTGGCTGGGACATAAATACTTTCGCACCCCAAGCAGATGCTTTTTCGGCAATAACTTCACTGTCGGTTGCAACCCAAACATCAGCGCCGGGGATTTCGGCGCTAAGTGCTGTGTCTAATACATGCCTTAGTATTTCCTTACCCTTATAAAATTCAAGTAATTTTCCAAAGAAGCGCTTCGAATCCATTCTTGCTGGTATAACTAAAGCTGTTGTCTTCATTCCCTAACTATAACTCAACTGCATCCATGTTTGGCTTAATTTCAAATTAAAAATTCTGCCACCCAATAACATAAATTATAAAGTTTGAATTACTAGACCGTAGATTTAAGTAATTAATAATTTGTTTTGTAAAAAGGTACTTAACATCGAGATAAAGTCTTTAGTTAATCCTGACAACGACATAATTTAAAACCAGTCAAAACTAATCGTAAATGTTTGACCGTGATTAAAATTTATCCAGACGATTTAGAGTAGGTTTGTCGAACACTGTATTAGCCTAGCAAAACTAAATTCGGCATTTGGGGCATGACGCGATAAAACTTTAGACCGAAGGAGCCTATGGCTTGATTAGTTTCATTTTTTCCACTTTTTATATTATTTTAATTGCAGTACATGCGTTACTAACGCTTTCCCATAGTATAGATTGGCGATGATTCGACTTACATGAGGCAAAATAGACAAATGACTGAACAAGTTAAGGGTTCTATCAAAGTTATGCGCATTATTGCCCGCATGAACGTGGGCGGCCCGGCTGTACAGGTTTCTGGGTTAATGCGCGATTTAGATGCCCAGGTATTCGAGCATGAATTAGTCACCGGATATTGCGCAGCCGATGAAGCAGATTACTTAGAAAAGGTTGCCACCGATGTAATGGCTATTCGAATTGATGGTTTAGGTAGATCGATCAGACCAAGAGCTGATTTAACGGCGCTCTTTGCTATCATTAAAGAGATTCGTAGATTCAAGCCAGATATTATTCATACACACACCGCTAAAGCTGGAGTTGTTGGCAGAATCGCATCAATTTTGAGTAGTCATAAATCTATTCGCGTTCATACCTTTCATGGTCACTTACTAAATGGCTACTTCGGCGCCGGTAAAACAAAATTAGTAATTTTGGTTGAAAAGTTACTGGCTTTATTCACTAATCAACTTTTAGCCGTTGGCACAAAAGTTATGGATGACCTTCTTGCAGTTGGTATCGGAAACCAAAATAAGTTTGGTGTTATGCCTCCGGGGCTTCAACTTGCAGAGGTACCAAGTCGCACGGCCGCACGCATTGAACTAGGTTTAAATGAAAATGCTACCTACTGTGCTTTTATTGGGCGCATCACA
>JBIKSY010000129.1:0-11134 GCA_044348365.1 Chthoniobacteraceae bacterium | reverse complement strand
CAGACTGCCAGAACGAGAAAGCCACGTTCATCAATCCGCTCCCCGTCAAAGACCTGCTCGTGTCTGGCAAGGAACTGGGCCTGCCGATGGTGGACTACATCTCCGCGAATCATCGCTTCAGCGCAGGACGCATGAGCTGGCACTCACACGACGGCCACGAAATCCTCCTGCTGCTCAGCGGCAGCACTGGCTACGAGTTTCGCGGCGGGCGAAAGGTGCAGTTGCATGGCGGTGAGATCATGGTCATCCCGTCAGGCACGACGCATCGGGGGCAGAAAGATGTGCGCCAGCCTTCCACGCTCTGCGCCATCGTTTTTGATCCAACGCATCATTCGAGGCACGGCCTTTTCACCAAACGCGAGTGCGAATGGCTCGCCGGCCACTTCGGGCAACGCACCCCGCATCCCGTCCTCATGAACGCAGGCACGCGGCACCTGGCGAAGACACTGCATACCCTCATCCGCCAGCACGCAGCGGGCAAAAAAGCCGACGGCCTGCTCGCCGCTCAGCGCGTGACCGTGGCGTCGATCATTCTTGAGACCGCGCGCTTTCATGAACAATCCAGCCCCGCGATGCACGTCAGCATGGCCGCCCAAGTGATGGACCACATGGAGCGCCACCTTGCCGAGCCGGTTTCGATGGACGCCCTCGCGAGGCAAACCCGCATCAGCCGTGCGCGACTTTTTGCGAACTTCAAACGTGAAACCGGCATGAGCCCCAATGATTGGCTGCAACGTCGCCGCATCAAAGCCGCTACCGAGCTGCTCCGCACCACGAGCCGTAAGCTCGAAGATATCGCCGTCGCGTGTGGCTTCACCTCGGCCTCGTACTTCTGCCACGTCTTCCGGAAGTACACCGGCACCAAGCCCGGCGAACATCGACAGAAGGCGTGATCTGAGCACCGCAACAAGCGGGCAACGACAGGGCGGATTTCCTGCCGCCAATCCGCTTTCGCAGGGCTTTTGGGGCGCGGTCATTTAGGAACGCCTACGGTGTCGGTTGAACCGGTGTAGCCTGGGCCGCCGCCGGCGACGTAGCCATCGCTGCGGCCTGTGGCGTCGCGACTCACCCAGAATGCGTAAAGACTGCCTCGGCGCAATGTGAAGCGGAAACGAACAGGTTTTCCGGCGAGCTCAGAAAGGTCCGGGGCGTTCTTCCAGGTGATCGCCGCCAAGGTGCTGTCGGAATTAACCGGGTTGCAGTTCTCCAGCGAAAACGGGGCAATGACGGTTTCGTCGTCTCCGATCACCTCGGCCTTAAGTTCGCCCTTCGGACAGTCGACGTTCACGAAGAGGTGGGACCCGCTGAAGACGAGTGGGCGGGTGGTGAGGGTACCCACCGAGGCACCGGCGTCGAGTGACGTGAACCCGTCGCGGCGGAGCGTTGAGATCCCGATGCAGTTTGGATCGTACATGCTTCCCCCATTGATCTTGCCGTTCTTTCCGATTGCTCCGTCCATGTCGCCGCGGCAGCCCGAGTGGTAGAAGTAGAGCTTGTCGCCGACAACCGCACAGATGTTACCGCCGCTTTCAACAAAGCCGCGGTCCCAGCTGTCCTTGCGACTGGCGGGAATATGCGCCCGGCGGTCGGGCCGCGACCAGTGGAAGCCGTCGCGGCTGTAGCCGAACGAGATCTCGTTCAGCTTGGGCAGGCCCATTCGCTCGCAGCGGTCATTTTCGGGCCCTCGGTGTAGTTCGAAGAAGCCGAGCATCAGGCTCTCGTAAGCAACCGCATCGTGGTTGTAGAGCTGCGTCTGGTGCTTGTAGCCGGGTTCGGGCGTATCCAAGCGATCGGCAGCGATCCAGTGGACCGGGTCGGAGGACCTCCACTTTGCGCCGGCAAGAAAATCTCCGCACTCCCAGTAGTCACGCGAGCGACCGTGGAAACTAGAGCGCAGACTGTAGACCCATTTTTTGCGGAATGGGTTGTAGAACATCGAGCTACGGTCACCGGTCTGTCCCGTTTCGGTTTTATTGAGCCAGTGGACGCCGTCGGCGGATGTGAAACTGGACGCCGCTTGTTTTCCGCCAGGATTCGTTGCGAAAAGCTTAAACCGCTGCATGGGATCTTGCGCCTCCCAGTCGGCAACAATCCCGTAGGAATCAGGCTGAAAGCCGCTGGGTAGAGCCTGGTTTGTGTCCGGGTTGATGTCCAAAGTTGGCCGGTTCCACTGGATACCGTCTTTGCTGGTGGCCAGGGCGATGGTTCCGCGGAAATACGTGCCCGCCTGATACCACATGTAGAACAACTGCTTCTCGGGGTTCCACCAGACGCACGGCCGTCCGGTGCCGCCGATAATGCCTGTCTGGCGCTCGAGAGCGGTTTCGGCCTTTAGGATTGGATTGCCCGCGTATTTCTCGGGCAGGTGGTACGTCTGGAGCAGGTCGGTACGCTCGATCAGGAAATCGTCCACGAAAAGTTGGCGGCCGGTGTCGATGCATATGACCTTCGGCGGGTGCTCTAGGTAGGGTACGGGCATTGGCTCATCCGACCGGGTGTCGATGTCCTGGGGCGGCCACTCCACAGGGAGCTGTATGCCGTTATAGAGCCTTTCGCCGGCGTTTTGCGGCCAAGGTTTTGTGCCGATGGTCTTTGAAGTGATTCTTTCGACACCGAGCAAAATGCTCCATTTGCCGAGCTTGAGGGTCTCGCCCGGAGCGAGCGTTTTGCGGTACAGTTGGACGCGTTCATGGGCGTTGGTGCCGAAGAGTTGGAACGTGGGCGGCTCTGAAATGCGTTCAAAACCGTATGTCTCAAGGGGAACGTCCGGCGGCGCGAGGGCCGTGATCGTACCGGCCACGGTGCAGCGCACACGCAAGCCTTCGATGCTGGTCCGCAGAAAAGACTGACCCTTCAGTGCAGCCGGAGGTTCTGAGACCGTAAAAGGGCGGTCAGTGAAGAGGCGGGCGCCGCGCTCGAAGGTAGCTGTTTCGCAGGTGTCGGCTCCGCGGTGGACTACCTCGAGGGATGGGCCAGGCGCGGCGGCAGCTGGATGGCTTGCGGCCAGTGGTGCTAGCAACAGGAGGAGCCTGAGGGTGAGTTTCATGCGCTAAGTTTTCAGTGTCTACTTGAGATGAAGTTCGATCTTTTCGGCCTTCACATGCTTGGAGGGGGGAAACGGACCATTGCGGTTCACGGAAATGGCAACGCCGTTGTCCACCTCGACAATCCGTTTGGTGCCGCACTCCACGACGAGCACCTTTCCGTCGGGAAGCGGTTGGGCGGAATGCACCTCCGCACTCGCGGGTGCCGAGTACTCCCACACCACCTCCTTGCCGGGAGTCACTTCCTTTACACCGTTGCGGTACGCAAAAAGAATGTTCCCACCAGGCAGCATCCAGCAGTCCTGAGGATCCTTTGCCTCAACCCGCCATTCTTCAACGCCCTCCGCGCTTACAATGCACACCTTTCCCCCGAGATAGTCGCAGCATAAAAAACGGTGCCTGATTGGATCCTCCGCCCGGAGGGAAGTGACGTAGAGGCATCCAAGCAGAGCCATCGCGGAAAGTAGTTTGAAAGTGCGCATGATTTGGGGGGTGGATGGGGCTGTGGGGTGTTTGGGTAAAACGCTCGCGGAGATAACTCTCCGAGAACGTGAGGGATGCGGGGTCGCCGAAGGGCCTTGGGCTCCGGGCAGGCGGCTCCGACCTCTAGGCTAGGATGTTCCGGATTACCTTTCCATGGACATCCGTGAGGCGGAAATCGCGGCCCGAGTACCGGTAGGTGAGCTTCTCATGCTGGATGCCAAGCAGATACAGGATGGTCGCGTGGACGTCGTGAATGTCGACCGCCCCCTCCACGGGCATGTAGCCATAGTCGTCGAGTCTTCCGTAGCTTTCACCGGCCCGGAGCCCCCCGCCGGCCATCCAGATCGTGAACCCCCACGGATGATGATCGCGGCCCGGTGACTTGGATACCTCGGTGTTCGGGGTCCGTCCGAACTCGGAAGCGAAGACAATCAAGGTGTCCTCAAACATTCCGAGGGACTTGAGGTCCTTCATAAGCCCTGCAATCGGCCGGTCAATCGCCGCCGCATTTTCAAAGTGCTTCTTCTCCAGATCGGAATGCTGATCCCAGCCGCCCTTTGTGATTTCAATAAACCTGACGCCCCTTTCGAGAAGTCGCCGAGCCGAGAGACACTGCCGCCCGAACGCGGAAGTCGCCTTGTGTTCCGGGCCGATCCCGTACAGTTCCAGCGTTGCCGGCGACTCCTTGCTCAGATCGGTCGCCTCGGGCACGGCGTCCTGCATGACATACGCCTTCTCGTGGTTGGCGATTGCGGCCTCGATGATCTGGTTCTCTCGAACCGTCTCCAGAAAACTTCTGTCAAGATGGCGCACGGCCTCCATCTTGTTTGACTGCAGAAGCTTTGACTTCTCCAGCAGGGCGAGGTCGTCGAGAGCCGCGTTGCCGCTCAGGAAGAATGGAGAGGCCTGGAAGGCCGGGGGTAAAAAACCGTTGGTGCGGCACTGGCGTTTTCGGGACCCCATGACGACAAATCCGGGCAGGTTCTGGCTCTCCGATCCCAGGCCGTACTGTGTCCAGGCGCCGACGCTGGGAAAGCCCTGCAACAGCGACCCGCTGTGAAGGAACCCAATGGCGCTCTCATGGTCGGGCGAGGGGGCGGTCACCGCATGCAAGAATGTGATGTCATCCGCGCACGAGCCAATCGCAGGAAACAGGTCGCTGACCATTTTTCCGCTCGTGCCATACGGGCGGAACTCCCAGGGACTCTTCAGGATGTCTGCGCTGGTTTTGCCGGTGATGTCCTCCTTCTTCCCGGGCACTCTGAGCGGTTGGCCGTTCTCGCTCACGAGCCTCGGTTTGTAGTCGAAACTGTCGAGGTGCGACAGGCCCCCGTCCATGAAGAACCATACCACTCTCTTCACTCTCGCTGGATGGTGTGGCAAAGCGAGTTGAACCCCGGACGCGAAACTCCGGTCGGCGAACAGTCCGTTGAGCGCCAGCCAGCCGAAGCCGGAGGACATGGTCTGGAGAAATGCCCGGCGCGATGGAAGAGGTGCTCCCGTGCAGGCAGTGCGGTTTAGGACTTGAGGGATCATTGAAAAGGGGCTGGGTTTATTGCAGGTAGAGGAACTCCTTGGCGTTCATCAAAACGTGACAGACGTCAGTCCAGAGGTGTGGGTCAGTGCCGTGGGCGGTGTAAGGCAGTTCGTAGGCGGCCGCCTGGTTCTGGATAAACTCGACCAGCGACTGGTTCTCGCTCTGAGAAGGCGAGCGACCGAGTGCCTCTGTAAAAAGACGCTCCACCCTTTGCTCCAGCGACAGGTTTTTCGACGTCTGCAATTCCCTCGCCGCCCATGCCTTTGCCTGCTGGTGCACGAAGGGATTGTTGAGCAGCAGGAGCGATTGGCCCGGGACATTGCTCGATTCGCGCGACCCCGTCCCGCGCGAGGGCTCCGGCGCATCAAACATCACCATCAGATGATTCTGCGCCTCGCGTTTGATGTACTGGTAGATTCCGCGTCTGAGATTTGGAGGACCGCCTCCTCCGTCAAACGCCGGAGGCCCGGTGTAGCCGTACATTTGCGGATTCAACTGGCCGGAGACGGCCAGCAAACTGTCGCGTACCGCCTCGGCCCGCAGGCGCTGCAGCGGCATGTGCGAGAGAAGGCGGTTTGCTGGGTCTTTTTTTTGCGCCTCCACGGACGCTGTGCTCTCCGTCTGATAGGCCTGCGTCGTGACCAGATACCGCACGAGTTCCTTGGTCGACCAGCCCTGGTCCACAAAGTAGGTGGCCAGATGGTCGAGCAGTTCCGGATGGCTGGGCTTCTCTCCCATCACACCAAAGTTGTCCACCGTGCCCACAATGCCCTGGCCGAAAATCCAGCGCCACATCCGGTTCACCATGACCCGCGCCGTGAGCGGGTTCTGAGGAGAGGTGAGATCCCGTGCGAGCGAAAGCCGGGCGCTTGTTCCGGTCGGAGTTCCGTTCGCTCCGCGCACCACCTCCAGGTAGCGCCTCGCCACCGCCTCTCCCGGTGCATCCGGTGATCCGCGGCGCTGCACGGGCGCGTCGAATCCCGACCCTTCCTCTGCAAGGGTAGCCGCCCTCTGAAACTTTGGAAGCGACTCCTCCAGTCTCCGGTAGTCCGCCGCCAGACCTTTGAGAGGATCCGGAAGCGACTCCAGACGGTTGCGTATGAGACCGCTGGAAAGCAGCCAGTTCAGCAGGGAAACCTCCTCCGGCAGAGCCTTGTCCTGCACCCAGTGGTCCACGGCCCTTTCGCACGCCTTCCTCCACCGGACAGGCCACTCGCTCTCAGGTTGCGGGGCGTTCTCAGCCGGTGCAAACAGTAATGCCGTCTTCAACTCGTCCTGAGGCGGATTGGGACTTTCGTGCTGCACGATTTGCTCCACATCAAACCAGGAGCGGCCCGTGGGATCCTTGGCGGTCAGCTTGTAGAATTTGCCCCCGAGTTCCGACCTCCGAAAGTGTGCCACATCGTCCTTGGTCAGGATTTCCAAATAGGAACGGTGTCCTTGCCAGCTGGCTTGGTGACCCACATTTACTGTCACCCATTTCGGGAAGCGGGACTCGAAATGTTCCACCTTTTTCCCCTGGGCGATGTTTTCCATTTGTTGGAAATTATGCTGGATGAGGCGGACATGGCCCGCGTCGCCCCCGGCAACTTTTAGGCTCACGAACTGCGTTCCAAGCGTGAAGTCCGGCGAACGCACGACCGCCCCGTGCTTTCGGGAAAGCCGGTCCGAAGCGAGGCCCGGCGCGACGATTCGCTCGACCAATTCCTCCCCGGAGGGGGTGATCGAGAAGTCGCTTCCCGGCTGGTGAAGGGTCTGGGGCAGCACTCCGGAAACGTTCCAGCCGGCAGTTCCTTTCGAGAAATCCGCGAGCACCTTGAACCCAGCCCCGTTGGCGGCAATGCGTTCGCGAGAGGCGCGGAGCAGGCCGGCTTGCTCCACCTCCAGCGCCGTCCTCCAATCCCCATCGGCAGCGGAGCGTCGCGCTTTCCAAATGGTGTAGGCAGGGTCGTCCAGATCCACCTTTTCGCGCTTCAACAACCTGTACCAGGCGGATCCGGCTTCCCGGCTCGCGGCGGTGCCACCCTGCAAAAGTGCATTGAGAGAGGCGGTTTCACGCTCCAGGTCCTTTTTCCACACCTTCTCTAGCGCGCTTTTGATTTCACCCTTGAGCCGCCGGAGTTCGTCCACGCCGCTCTGTCGGACTTCCTGCGAATCGATCACCGTCTGGCTTTGCCGCGCGCTGGCCAGCACCCCGAAGATCCCGTAGTAGTCACGCGTTGAGATCGCATCAAACTTGTGGTCGTGGCAGCGGGCGCAGGCGATCGTCATTCCCTGAAAGGCCTTGCCCAGCGTGTCGATCTGGTTTTCGACCATCTGGGCTTCCTCGAGCGCGAGGTCTGTCGCTGTTGAGGAGATTTCCATCAAGCGCATGCATCCGGTGCCGATGGGCGCTTCGTTGATGCGCAGCTCCTGATTGATCCGAGCGGGCAGCAAGTCGCCCGCAATGTGCTCCTGTACAAACCGATCGTAAGGAACGTCCTGATTGAAGGCTCTGATCACATAGTCCCTGTACCGCCACGCCTCCGGAATGGGATAGTCCCGAATATATCCCCCGGTCTCCCCGAACCGCATCAGGTCCAGCCAGTGTGCCGCCCAGTTTTCACCGAAGGCGGGGTCCTTCAGAAAGCGTTCGACCAGGCGCTCGTAGGCGCGCGGTCTCGTATCTTTCACGAAGGCATCCACCTCCTCCGGCGTGGGGGGGAGTCCCAGCAGCGCAATCTTGAGCCGTCGCAGCAGCACCTGCCGTTCGGCGGGAGCCGACGGTTGCAGTTCCTTCTCGCCCATCTTTGCCAGGAGAAAGCGGTCCACTGGATGGGTGGCCCAACGAGGGTGCTGCACCTCGGGCACCTTTGGAGACTGCACCGGCTGCCATGCCCAGTGTGTCCGCCGCTCGGCAAGCTTGATGTCCCATTCCTGTTTCGAGGCCTCCCCTGCGGTCGGCGGCTTCTCTGGGAGGCCCGGCGTGCCCAAGCGGATCCATCGGGTCAGGTCGGCAATCACCCCGTCGGCAAGCTTTGGCTCGCCCTTGGGCATTTTCTGATCGTCCACCTCGTGCCGGATCGTCTGCAGTAAAAGGCTGCTTTCCGGCCTTTCCTTGTCGAGCAGCATCCCGCTGGCTCCGCCCTTTTCAAAGCCGCCACGGTAATCCAAACGCAACCCCCCCTTGCTCTTCTCCGCGCTGTGACATTCGAAGCAGTGTTTCAAGAGTACCGGGCGAATCCGGGACTCAAAAAAAGCATGCCCCTCCGGTTCGCCCGGAGCCGCTCCAAGTACGCGCGCCGCAAGGCCGAAAACGGCCAGTAGGATGAGCCTGTGGACGGTCGTCATCGAGACACCTCCCCGCCTGTTAGCGCTTCTGTTGCCATCGAGCAGGCCTGTCGCACAATCGGGATGAGTGTTGTCATGCGCGCCTCGTTCAACCGATGGCTGGTGCCGGTAACCCACAGGCTCGCCACCGCCGCACCCGTGGAATCCAAAATCGGCCCTCCGAGACAGTGAAGCCCCTCGAGGTGTTCGCTCAAATCTTGTGCATACCCATCGGCGCGTACCTTTTCCAAGCATTGAAGAAACTCCTTCCTCCCCGCAATAGTCCAAGGCTGGAACCGTTCAAACTTCATGCTGCGCAGCACTACATCGCGCTCCTCTTCGGGGAGAAAGGCGAGAATCGCCTTGCCGAGCGCACTTGTGTGCAAGGGAAAGCGGGTCCCCCGCTCGGTGTAGAATTTGATCTGTGCCTTCCCAAGGACGCGTTCCAGAACGATGCCTTCGTTTCCACTGAGGATGCCGAGATGCGCCGCTTCTCCGCTCTGGTCGCTCAGCCAGCGCATGGCCGGCAAGGCAGCCTCGGTGAGTGGGACGTCATCACAAACCGGTTGGCAGAGTCCGAGAAGCCCCGAGCCCATGCTGAACCGTTTTTGTGAGTCCCGAACAAGATATTGGTGTGCGACGAGGGACTGCGTCACGCGGTAGACAAAGTTGACCGGCAGCCCGAGGGCAGAGGCGATCTGCGAAAGTGTCAATCCGGCAGGGTGTCCGCCCACGCACCTCAAAATGGCCAGCGCCCGGTCCAGGCTGGGCGTGCTGAAGCCCGAGTCCTTCACGGCGGGGGCATTCTTTGGAGTCTTGCGATCGAGGGCCATTTTTCTATAGCGGGTGAAGGGTTCGCTGGTAGAAAACTCAAATCATGACCGTTCCTTAGGAGAACCCTCGCGGTAAATAAGGATATGGGGTGCCTCAGGTCACCATACGCCTGCAATTTCGTGAGCGATTTCGCCGGCTTTTTGAGAATCATAAACCGGCCACGCAAGCGGAGTTTTATAACGCGTTTAGTTCTCAAGAGGGGGGCCGCATGTTTCATGTGGCGACTCTGAGGTCGGAGGTCACACCGTTGCGACCCGTTCGAGGTAGCTAATTTAGACTGGGAGCGTTCCGCCACACGGCTAAAGCCGTGTGGAGAAGAGCGCCCACAGGAACGAGCCTTTACATCCAGCCATATTCCCATGTTTCGACCGCGCTTGAGTTGCTGGACAACTTGCTGATTGCAGCAAAAGCGCTGGCTGTCCAGCGGAAGGCCACGCCCGCATTGCTCCAAAAGTGTCGCTCTCGACCCCCATGAAGACCTTCGTGCGGCCGAGCAGGCGTTGGCCCCCTTTGTGTGAGGGTGAGTTTCATGCTTACTCTTTGAGCGTAAGCTTCCCAAAGCGGACCGATCGGCGATGACGCTTCTCGTCACCGCTGTCCCACACGGCGCGGAACTCGCCGGGGGCTGTTTCAATGAGCGTGGGATAGGAGTTGTGGATGCCAGCGTCGAAGAAGGTGCGCTCGTCGCTCCATGCGCCGTTCGCGGGCTTCACTTTGTAGTGCAGCGCCATGCGGCTGAAGGCGGGGCCGTCGTTGTAGATGTAGAGCTGAGTGCCGTTGCGCGACTGGCCGAACCACCCTTCCGAGACAGTATTCCAAAGCTCCGGCTCCTCCTGGGCGATGCTCCACGATTTCCCTCCATCTGTGCTTGTGCTGGACCAGGCACGGGGAGGATTGAGCGCACCGCCATCGAGCAGATCCCCCTCCTTTCGGCCTACGGAGGTCCGCATGACCATCTTGAGATGCTGTTGCTCGTTGATGACGGCGATCTGGCCTTCGTGCAGGAAGATTTTCCCGGCCTCGGGCTGCGGAACATAACCACCGAGATGCCAATCGAGCAGGCTGGTGCTGCGCAGCACAAAATGCTCGCGCTGGCCAAGCGGATCGGCGCGCTTCGTGTTGCGATGCGCGGGCAGCAGATAGACCGTTTGGCCGTTTTCAACGATGCGCTGGATTTCACCGAGGATGACGAGGGGGCCGGTGTAGTGCATGGCCAGTTCCACGGGATTCCAAGAGCGTCCGCCATCGCCACTGTAGGCAGCGGCGAGATGCGAGTCCTCGCTGTCGGCATAGTTCAGCGGGCAGCGCATGGCAAAGCACCACAGCACCTCTTGGCCCGGCGGATGGTAGAGCACCGCATTGCAATAGCCGAACTGCATCGAGCCATGCCGCTGCTCGTGATCGAAGATCGTGCTCGGGATGCTCCAGGAGTCACCGTCATTGCTGGAAACAATGGCGTCGATGCTGCCCATATCGGTCTTTCCCGCAACGCCCTTCTGATAAGCCACGACAAGGTGCTTCTCCTTCCACAAGGCGATGGTGGGCTGCCCAAGCAGGGAGGCGCGCGGTTCTTGGTCAGCGGTCCGAACAACGCGCACGTCGCGGACATCGCCGGTAGTTGAGGTGTTGGTGGCTTGGTCTTTGGCGTGCAGAGCTGCCAGCGGGGCAAGCAAAAGTAGGGAAAAGTGCGTGAGGGCGGGTTTCATCACAAACGATGTAAGTATTGGGTTACTTGCCGCTGGAGCCGTGATTCATCCCGAGCTTGCTTTTGACGAGGTTTTTCAGCGCGGCGTCTTTGCTGATGAGTTTTCCGGCTTGGACGTCCTCCTCGCGGAAGCGGGCGAAGAGAATTTCCGCAGCCCCCGTGCGCTCGCGGTCATAGTGGACGTAGATGTCGCCATTCGGAGCCTGCGCAATGTCCGGGTAG
>JBIKSY010000128.1:0-11159 GCA_044348365.1 Chthoniobacteraceae bacterium | reverse complement strand
CCTTTGTGCCCGTTGTTCTGTCTATCAGCGCCTGGGCCGCCCTCGCCGCCTCCCCATTGGCAGCTGAGGAGAGCATTCCGGTGGCGGTGGTGCTGGTCTCGTCCTTGAGGGCCCCTGCAAGCATCGCGCGCAGGACGGGTTCCTGACGCGTATTGAGGCTGACCTTCCCCGCAATCAGCGGGAGGGCGGCCGAAAGCGCCACGGAACCGCCGCTCACAGGAAGCGGAGGAGGCTCGCTCAAGCAAAACACATCCAGAAGGGCGGCGTCTGCTGACTCGGGCAGGAAAAAGTCCACCTGTTTCCATGGCGCACCCCGAAAAGCGGAGCCCATTTCTGCCACGGCCCGGAAGGGCCGGTTAAGCATGACGGGCCGGTTGGACGCCGCCGTCGTGTTGCCCTGTCCCTGAGGCAGGCCCTCGATCGGGACCGTGGGCGAGTACCCTCCTAGCGGGGCCAACGCGCCCGAGGCGCGACGCACCACATCGTCCGGGTCCGCGTAGGCCTGACGGTAGGGCGCGTTCGCGTCGGTTCCCGACGCCGGGCCGGGGGCGATGTTCTCGGAAAAGTCCCCGATGCGCAAGGTGTCGGCGTAGGACCCGCCGGGGCCGTCCTGCCAGAAGTTCGGCAGGGTTTGGTCGGGAGTGACATCCCGTTTTCCATTCGGCACACTGCTTTTGGGAAAGGCTCCCGCGGGTGAGGGACTAGCCAGGCGGGGCAGCCAGCCGTAGTCGTAGGCATTCCCGGAGGGATACTGGAAGATGGTTTTCTTGGTGAGCGGGTCGCGGCCCAGCGCCCACCACTGGCCGCCATAACCCTTCGCCGTGTTGGCGGGTTTGGCCCCCGTGATGTATTCAAAAACGGATTTGTAAGGCTCGGCGTCGTAATTCCAATAGATCCAACTGTGCCAGAACGCAGGGGCCAACCAGCGCGGAGTCGTGGTTTGGGCCTTGTTACTGGTGGGCAGGTCGATGACCGCGCTGCCCGGACGGTCCGTTGTGTTGTGCTTGCCTATCAGCGCGGTGCTTTCCGGGAAAAAGCCGGAGTCGCCAACCGTTTTTGGGTTGAGCTGCTGGAGTTTGTTGCCTGCAGTCCCGCGGACGCTTTCGGGCCAGTTGTAGCCGTATCGCATCGGGTGGCCAAACCGGGACGAGCGCGGGTCGTAGGAGGTGATCAGCGGCGCGTTCCACCCGATGGGGCGGCGCATGTCCCTCCATGCGATGTTCCCGGCGCTGTCCTGAGGCGGATTGGAGACGGGGGTGATCTCGGATTTGCCCACCACCGGCAGCGACGTCCACCGCCCCCAATCTCCGGGATCCGTTTCCATGAACCGCTCGTCGTAGGTGACCCACTGGTTGGCGAGGGGATCCCTGTATTGGACGCGCACCGTAAACTTGGTGTTGTTGCGGATCCCGGCAAGGGTGGTCGGGAACTGGAAAAACCTGAGCTTGTAATATTCCGAGGGAAAGCCGGTGCCCGTCATCATGTAATTCGGGGAGGGATTCGTAAGCTGGTCCCCACGCTTGTTTTGAAACACATCCTGGGCGGGATCGTTTCCATCCAGAATCCACTGAACAGACCCCCACTTGTCCAAGCCGGTGTTTTTGTCCCGCTTGAACATTTTTCCCATGACAATGTACTGGCTCGGTACTTCCCCCATCGAGAAGCCGACCCAGTTGGCGCCGTCGACTCCCTGCAAAGAGCCCGAGTAGGGCTTTTTGGTGAAAAAGTTATCCGAACCGGCCGCCAGACTGCTGCCGGCGGGAAGACCCGGCTGACAAAGCACTGAAGGCTCACGAAAGACGTTCGCATTCCCCAGTTTGAAGGTCAGCTCCGTGCCGCGCATGTCCACCACCCGGTTGGCACCCTGGTTTCCGCCGTTCCAAGCAAACGGACTCATGGGAGGGATGGTGGACGTGGGGCTGCTTTCTATCAGGGCGCGCTGCACTCCGGGGCGGTCGGTCATGGCCACCAGATATGAGCGGTAGGCGGGGAACGTCGGCTCGGGCCCCGGGCTGTACGGCGGCGAAAAGGTGGCCGCCGGGGCGTTCACCTTGTACAATGGCGCGCCACTTTCAAGGGTCAGGGGACCGGGGCCCCGGATCCCCTCGCCCACCGTGTAGCTTGCGGTGAAAAACAGCTTGTAGGGATCGGGGGTCAAAGGCCAGGTCACCAACTGGTAGCTGTTGGATTGGATGTCCCAGGTGTAGGACTGCCCGTTGAAGAGCCGGTACAGGAACTGGGAGTCGCCCGGGTTGGGAAACTCTGAGACAGAATTAACCTTCGGAGGCTGTTTGCCCATGAAGCGACCGGATCCGTCCGGCCAACCGGTGGGCATGGGAAGCATATAATTCTGGAGGAAGTCAGCCTCCGTCGTGACCCCAGCTGGAATCTTCCACATGGGGGTGAGTGCGAGAAAGATGTTCGCCACCCGGTTCGGAATGAACCTAGATCCCGGTCCCTCCTCATACTTAGATGCACCGCACCAGAAAAGCCCCCTGGAGCGGTTGTCGTAAGTGGCGCCTTGTGCTACGCCCGTGGTCTGGAGGCTGTCGAAAGACCAGTTCCAGGTCCAACTGGTTCCGTTGAGCCCCATGTAGGCGCTCTGCGTGCTGAAAGCTTGGTCGTGCAACCAGGTGGGCGTCCACAGGCTCGCCGAGGCGTTGGGGAACATGTAGGCGAAGTGGCCGACCGGTTGGATACAAAAGTCATACCAACCGTTGTTCACAAACTGCCGCCACAGCCTGCTGGTCGTATCTGTTTTGGGCAGGTTTCCCTGTTTGGGCAGGTTGGAAAACCCCTTGTCTAAGGGGTCGCCCGGATCCATCGGCGAGACAATCAGGTCCTGCGGCGTTTCGCTCGCGGCCAGCACCCGAAACTCGGTGGGTGCCAGCTTGGCCGGCACTCCGCTGCCATTGAGTGCATGCGGATTCCACAATTCAGGAAAGCCCATCAGGAAGGTCGTCCCGCATTTGAAGCCTGTGCCGGCAAAAGCCGCCAGACTGCCCGTGATCTCGACCGGTGCGTTGGACACAAGCGGTTTGTTGGGCCTGTCCTGAGCGTCCTCGATGCCCCGCCAGTGGAACCGGTAGAAGTACGGCAGATCCTCCATGCCCCTCGCGGAAAAAAGCGGGGGCGAGTACCGGTAAGCCGCCGCGGGGAGCGAGGGGTCCGGGTTGGGCAGACGGAGCAGCGTGGGGAAACTGTCCGCATCGTACTGGTCAATGATGTTTGCGGCGATCTCCAGCAACTGGAAGGTGGAGTTGCGGTCGCGTGCCTGATAGTAGGTAGAGACATCCCAGGACTGACTTGTGCGGTGCTGGGCGGTGGCGGGTTTCCCCAGCGAACCCACCCCGATGGTGGCCTTGAGCAGCTCAAAAAAGTCGGGTTCACGCGGCAGGCTTTTGGCGCCCTTCGGCGCGTTGGCAGGAAGCGCTGCAATTGCGACGAGGTCCTCCAGCTTGTAAATGCCCCCTCTTTTGCCATGGTCGTAGGCCCAGAACCAGTACCCGGCCGGGTCTCTGGTCCAGGTCAGGCCAAAGGTGTCATAGATGGCTAGGATGGTTCCTCCCGGGTTGTAGAGCTCATCCGAGGCGTTGAGCAAGGCGCTGGGCCCCTTGTAGGTGAGCCAGGCCAGACGCTCCAAAGGAAAGCGCTTTTTCACCAGCGGTTCCCCGGCCAGGGCGGCCGTTCCATCCAGTCGCTTGAAGGCGGTTTTGACGCGAACCTCCAAAAACCCGGGATTGATCACATCCTGCAAGGGACGCGTATCCGGGGAAGCGGGAGCCCGCTCCTTGACCGTGCCCCAGGCATCGTTGCCGCCGCGGTTGTTGCCCAGGCCCATGTCCCAGGGAAGCGGACCGCCCAGGGCCACGCTTTTGCGGGTGTCCCCCATGCCCAAAGCACCGTTTGGAACCACGCTGATCGGGTACAAGGCGTCATCCACCTTTCCGGCGGGCGGCACAATGGTGGGGCGGGCAAACACCGGGTTCTTGGGGGTGGAACCGGCCGCCTTGGGGTTGAAGAAACCGGGTTTGAAGGAGGGTTGCTCCAGACTGCGGGTAAAATGGGTGAGGCTCTGGAGTCCCTCCACGAGTGCCGCCTTTTCGGTGTCCGTGGTACCCAATTGCTGCACGTAGTTCAACAGACTCTGCCTGCTGGCGAAAGCGCGGTTGGTGACCCCAGCGGCCCCCGTACCCCCGGCAACGCGCAGGAAACCGAGGTTTTTCTGGCCGTCCAAGAGGAAGTTGACGTAACGGTTGCCGAAGGAAAGCTGGCCCAGGGGATTGTCCTTGTCCGAGAGGGTTGCCGGATTGCGTTCGGCAACGAGTTTTTTGAGGTGAGCCGCGGTCAAACCCACTTGGGTCAGGTCCGCCAGGCCGATGGAGCCCCTGCGCGCCGCCAAGTCCGGACCCACCACGGAGGCGTCCGGGTCGTAGCCGGCCACGTTCAAATCCAAAAGCCCCCCGATGTCGTACATTTGGTAGGCATAGCGGGCGATGACCGGATTGGCCCCGTTCACACTAAGGGCCGGATCAAAGGCCACCGGATTGGCCCCGGTGCGCTGCAGGTAAACCCAGTCTGGGGCCTTCCATTCAAAGGCTTGGTTGGAACTGCCCGCGAACCGTGTTTTTCCGGTAGTTGCTGGCGTAAAATCAAGAGAATCTGCCGGTTTTGCGCGCGGGAGCAACAATGGCCGGTTCCAGCGCAACAAGGAAACCGAGCCCTGTCCGGTATCCGAAGCCACGTCGCTTGCACGGGCCACCACCGGGAAGAGGTCAGCCTGCGGATACGCCGGGTTGCCTCCGAGTTGGCGGGTGGCGTCGTAGGCTCCCTTGCCGCGGGCACTCTGCTTGAGCAGATTGGGCGGGGGCACGCCGGTGGTACCCGTCACAGAGCTCCGGTCAGGGGCGGCCCCAAGGGCGTTTGCTGCGTAGAGAATCGGAGAGGGCGCACCGGTGGGAAACACCTCCACCGAACCGGCTCTGATTTCCTGCAGCAGGTCGGAGACGATCTGGCCGGAAGCCAATGAGGCGACTTCGGCGCCCTTGAGGTTGACCACGGCGTTCTGGGACAGGTTCATCTGCCGGGTCGAACTTCCAAGGTAGGCGATGACCATGACCGACAGGAGTGAGACCACACTGAGGACAATGATCAGCGCCGCGCCGCTCTGCCTGGAACGGGATTGCTCGTTGGGAGCCATAAGATCGGGAGTCCGGCGGACCGGAGTTTTGTCTAAAGGGGTGGAACCGAACGGGGGGTGAAGACACCTCAACTCTGAAAGAGCTGGAAACTTAGGTGACTTTATAGTAATTTATGAGGCATGGCTATTCTTAGTTTCCCCAAGAACCCGGTGTGCCTGTCGACGCTCGTCCCCAGGACGCTTCCCGCCGAAAGCACAACGCAGCAGGCCCAAGGCCCTGCTGCGCGACTCGCCTCCCTCCCCATGCTTGCTTTGCTACAGGCGGGCCTCTTTTTGCCGGCCTCTCCGGCATCCGCCCAAACCCCCGGGCCGGCCGCCGCCGTTGCGCCGCCCGCGCAGACTGCCGCCCCGACCGCAGGGACTGCCGCCCCAACCGCAGTGACGGCCGGCGCGCTGTGGACCCGGCCCGTGGCCCCGGCGGCTTGGACGGTGACTTTCAAGTACGGGTCCGTCGTGGCCGCACAGCAGGCGGCCCACCGCCCCAACATGGTCAAGGTGACGGTCCTGGGAAAGGAAGCGCTGGAAACGATTCACTTTCCGGAACGCACAGCGGAAGTCTGGCGGACCGAGGGCGTTGTGATCCTTTCTGAGGCGGGCAGCGAACACGCCGGCATCCGGCAGGACCATGGCCTCGGAAACTTCGGGGGCCTGGGAGGCAACAGCGACCTGGTCAGCGATGTGTCCCGGGACAAAAAGGGGAATTTTACGGCTACGGTCAACGGGGTCTTTGTGACTGGAAACGTTGCCCAAGAGGAGCCCGACTGGGCCGAGTTCAAGGAGTTTGACTGGGTCACACCGGCCATGCTCAAGGGGAAGATTGAGCTCAGCGGGGAAAAGCTGCTCGTTTACGCGGACATGGAGCCCGAGACCCCGGCGCCGACGGCGGCACCGGGCGCGGGCAAAAGCCGCGCCGCCGCGCCGGCCGCCTCCAAGTTCCCACCCGGGCCGCTGGGCGGGCTCCCCTTGAAGCCGGGCATTCGCGTGGCCGCCATTGAGGAAACGAGCAAGATCCCCAGATACCTGCAGATCGGGGAGAACATCCAGATTTACGCCTTCAGCAAGCCACAGCAGACCAAGCTGGAGCTGCCTCCCAAAGTGACGGCCCTGGTGGCCAAGCCCGCCCCCCCACCGGAGGGGGCCAAGGCGATTTCGCTGATTCCCTGAGCCCGCCTCCCTGGGCAAGTCCTCGGGAAAACAAGGGGCCGGAGACTCACCCTCCGGCCAGGGGTGAGACACAGCCCTTGCACTTGCGGCAGAGGGCGTTCTCAGCGAGCTCTGCGTCCGGTCGCTTGCGCAGGTAAATGCCCCGGAGACTCTCGCTTCGCACATTGCCCAGACTGAGCGCCGCGTCCGAGTCGCCGCAGCAGATGGTCACCTCCCCCGTGGCGATGATGTTCAGGTGGTGCTTGTAGTAACTGCAGCTAGCCCCGGGAATCCGCGTGGCTTCCGTCAGGGCAAGGTGTGGCGGCAGGTTCTCGTTGACCCAGAGGGTGAGGGGCTTGAGCAGCACGAACACGTTCGAGTACAGCTCCATCTGTTTGGGAACCGGAACCGGAACGCGCATCCCGGGACGGAGCCGCCGCAACAAGTCCTCCAAACGCCGGGCGAACTCAGGGCTCTCCGGTTCCGCAAAACCCACGGCCCCCGGATAATCCCGGAGGTTCTGTGTGAGGAAATAGAGGTAGGTATCAAAGAGCGGCACGCTCTGCAAAAAGGCGGCGAGGTTTTCCACGTAGGCGTCAAAGGAGGGCCCTTTCCCGCGTTTGAGCGCGTAGGCCTCGGGCGTGGGCGTGTTGAAGCTCACGTACAGTTCGTCGATTGGCAGTTCTCCGACGGCCTTGTTCAAGCGGGTGCCATTGGTGGTCACCACCAGCCGGAAGCCTGCCTTTTTGACCATTCTACAGGCCTCGCCGAATTCAGGGTGCAGGGTCGGCTCTCCCAGCGCGGAAAACATGACGTAATCCACCGGTTGGAGTTGCTTGAGATCCGCGAGAATCTTCGCCAGCAGGGGTAATGGCAGGAAGGCTCCCTTGCGGCTGGACCAGGAGTAGGCGCAAAAGCTGCAGTTCAGGTTGCAGGCGGAACTGAGCTCGACGAAGACGTGTTTGCCGATCCTGTCGGGATCCAGTGCGCAGGAGCACGCGGCGTGGTCGCGGCAGGGCGTGTGCGGCAGGGCTGCCTTGGACCAGGGAAAGCGCATGGCGCAGGGGAGCGGGCCGGCCGCTACAAAAGGTCCGGGTACTTGGAGCGGGCCAGCCGTTCACAAGCCGCCAGAATTTGCTCGGCCGAGTCCATTTCCGCCACGGCCGCAGCCAGTGCGAGACACTCGCTGGACTGCAGGCTTTGCACCGCCCTTTTCACGCGCGGCACCAGGGCCGTGCCCGTGCTCAGTTCGTCGACTCCGAGGCCGAGAAGCAGCGGGGTGAGCGCCACCTCGCCCGCCATTTCACCGCACACGCCCACCCAGATTCCAGCCGCGTGGCCCGCTTCGGCCACCATGCGAATCAGCCGGAGAATCGCCGGATGGGTGGGTTCGTACAGGTAGGCGATCCGTTCGTTGAGCCTGTCCACGGCGATCGTGTACTGGATGAGGTCGTTGGTGCCGATGGAAAGAAAATCCACTTCGCGGGCAATCAGGTCCGCGCAGATGGCCGCGCTTGGGATCTCAATCATCGCGCCGACCTCCATCGCCGCGTCAAACGCCACCCCCTCCGCACGCAACTCCGCCTGGCATTCGTGCAGCACCGCCTTCGCCCGGCGCACTTCGCCGACGCCCGAAATCATCGGGTACATCATCCGCGCCTTGCCGTGGACGCTGGCCCTCAGGATGGCGCGGATCTGCGTCTTGAAAACGTCCGCCCGCTCCAGACAAAACCGGATGGCGCGCCAGCCCAAAAACGGGTTCAGCTCCTCCGGAAGGTTGAGGGCCGACATGATCTTGTCCCCGCCCAGATCCAGCGTCCGGATGATCACGGGCGCAGGCTGCAGCTCTTGGAGCACGGTCCGGTAGGCTTCGTACTGCTCCTCCTCGGTCGGCAAACGGTCTCCGTTGAGGTACAAAAACTCCGTCCGAAACAGCCCCACCCCTTCCGCTCCGGAGCGCAGCACCAGCGCTGCGTCCCTGGGCATTTCAATGTTGGCCGAGAGGACCACGTGTCTCCCATCAAGCGTCTTGCACTCGGTCTCCCTGAGCCCCACCAACTCCTGTTCCACCTTCCCCTTGAGCCGTTCAAAATCTTTATACTCCGCAAGCGTCTCAGCGCTGGGGTTGAGAATGACCCACCCCCGGTAGCCGTCGAGAAGCACCCGGTCCCCGTGGGCAACGTGCTGGCTGATGTCCTGGAGCGCCACCACCGCTGGAATGTTGAGCGAACGCGCCATGATCGCCGTGTGCGAGGTCTTGGAACCCTGATCCGTGGCAAACCCCAACACCGAACTGGGCAGAAACTGCGCCGTTTCGCTGGGCGAAATATTGTGCGCCACCAGCACCCTCGCAGTGCCGGCGGGCGGACTGAGCCGCGTCTGGCGGCCCATGAGGTTGCGCACCACCCGGCGGCACACGTCCTGAATGTCGGCGGCACGCTCCCGCAGGTAGGGGTCGTCAATCTCTCCCAGGGTCTTGGCATAGCGGCCCGCCACCGAGGCAAACACGCTTTCCGCGTTGAGATGCTCCTTGCGAATGGTGCGCAACACCTCGTCGAGAAGCATCCGGTCTTCCACCACCAGCAGGTGGGCGTCAAACACGCTGGCGTCCTCGCTGCCGATCGCTTGGGCGATGTGGTGGTGGAGTTCCTGGATCTGGTTCCGCGTTTGGAGCAGCGCGGCCTCCAGCCTGCAGACCTCGGCCTCCACCCCCTCGGGTCCCACCTCCACCCTAGGCGGAGTTTCGTCGTCGGGCCGGTGCAGCCACACCTCGCCCCGAGCAATACCGGGGGAAACCGGCACACCCTGAAAACGGCGTTCAAAGGAGGCGCTGGGTTCGCTCATAACAGGCGCGGCGCAATCCTTCGGTCAGTCTTCGTGAAACTTGCTGGCCAGCAGCTGCTCGATCTCCAGCATCGCCTTGTCAGCGTCCTCCCCCTCGCAGCTGACCCGCAGCAGCGAGCCGAGGCCGGCGGCGAGCATCATCAGTCCCATGATGCTTTTCCCATTCACCTTTTCGCCGTCCTTCTCCACCCAGATTTCGCACTTAAAACGGTTGCACGTCTTCACGAACATCGCAGAGGGGCGCGCATGCAGTCCCAGGCGGTTTTGGATGGTCAGGTCTTTGGTCACGGTTGGAGTCAAAGCGGGGGAGTATAGCACCTGCGCTTAGGTTGACGACCCCTTTTGCTGCATTAACTCCAGCAGCCGCTCGTTGAACTCCTGAGCGCTGTTGCGCCCCATTCCCTTGAGCTTCTGATCCAGCGCGGCAACCTCCACCAAGCGGGCCAGATCCCGGCCCGTCCGCACGGGAATCGTCACATGCGGCACGCGCACTCCCAGAATGTCATAGTAGCTCTGGTCCAGTCCGGTCCGGTCCACGTCCTCCATTTCCGCCCAGTCGCGCAGCGTCACCACCAAATCCAGCCGCTTCTCCAAACGTACGCTCCCGACGCCGAAGATCGACATGACATTGATCACCCCGAGCCCGCGTACCTCCATGTGGTGCCGCGTCAGGTCCGGGGACGTTCCCAGCAGCTCGCTGCCCTCGATTGCACGGTAGCGCGTGATGTCGTCGCTCACCAGGCTGTGGCCGCGTTCGAGCAAGCCCAGCACGCACTCGCTTTTGCCGATCCCGCTGGACCCGCGGATGAGCGTCCCCACCCCGAGGATGTCCACCATGGAGCCGTACTCGCTCTTGGAAGGGGCAAACTCGTGGGAAAGCGCGATAGTCGCGGCGTTTAGAAAATTCATCGTCACCATCTGGCTGATGAACACCGCAATGCCTGCCGCAGCCGCTTCCCCCAACAGGTAGGCGGGCGGCTCAAACCCGCGGGCAATCACAATGCAGGGAATCGGCCGGCCGCACAGCGAACGACAGCGCCCCTGCGCCTCCACCACGTTCAGGCTCCCCAAATACGACAGCTCCGCGGCCCCAAACACCTGGATCCGCTTTTCCGCAAAGTAGGTGAAAAACCCGGACAACGCCAAGCCCGGCCGGTTGAGCGTGGGTTCCCGGATTTCCCGGTCCATGCCGATCGAGGAATGGTCCAGGCGCTCCATTTTGAGAGCCGCCCCGTGGCGCTCAAAAAACGCCCCCACTGGAATGGCGGAATAGACGGGGTCGGGTGTGTCCATCTCCACAGCCTCCACGCCACCCGCCCCCGGTGCAAGACCAAGCGGTTGCCCCGGCGGGGACCTTAGGGCCCGACGCGGAATCCCGCTCCGGCCGAGGGGCGCGTGCCTTGGCGGGCTTTGAGTTTTTGCATGGCCGTTTTGGACAGCCTGCGCACCAACCAGAGGGAAACCAGCAGACCGGCGAGCAGCAGGCCGGTTTGCCAGGGGGAGCGCGCGGAAGCCCCTCCGTCGAGGGGCAGAAACCTTCCCTGAAAGGACGCGCCCAACCCGCAGAAAACCAGTGTGGAAGGAAGGATGCCAAGGGCAGCCGCGCCGAGGAACGTGCCCAGACCCAGGCTGGTCAGGCCGCAGCCGTAATTTAGAACCGCGAACGGGATGGGACAGAGCCGTACCAGCAGGGCGGCCTGAAACCCCGGCTCCCCCAAGCTTTCGCTCAGCCCCGAGACCAGGCGCGAGCGGGAGGCGAGCCGCTGGACCCAGCCGCGGCCCGCGTACCGGCTGAGGTTGAAGTTGAGCGCAGCGCTCAGGAGTTTCGCGATAAACAACAAAACGGACGCCTTTGGGAATCCCAGTACAAAGCCGGCAAAAACGGCAAACGGAGTCACGGGCACCATCAGGACCTGGCTGGCCGCCAGGAGCAAACAGAACTGCAGGCTGTCCCTCAGCCAGAATTCACCTG
>JBIKSY010000369.1:0-3361 GCA_044348365.1 Chthoniobacteraceae bacterium | reverse complement strand
GACCGCCTTCTCCGCCCCGTCGCCCAGCAGCCCGAACCGCTTGATCTCCAGACTGCGCAACGCCTTCTGCATCGCCTCCTTGAACGTGCGCCCGATGGCCATCGCCTCGCCCACGCTCTTCATCTGCGTGGTCAGGGTCGCATCCGCCAGCGGGAACTTCTCAAACGTAAACCGCGGGATCTTCACCACCACGTAGTCAATGGAAGGCTCGAAGCACGCCGGCGTTTCCCGGGTGATGTCGTTCTTGACCTCATCCAGCGTGTAGCCCACCGCCAGCTTCGCAGCGATCTTGGCGATCGGGAAACCCGTCGCCTTCGAGGCCAGAGCCGAGGAGCGCGACACCCGCGGGTTCATCTCGATGACCACCATCCGCCCGTCCTCCGGATGCACGCAAAACTGGATGTTCGACCCACCCGTCTCCACCCCGATTTCGCGGATGACAGCGAAGGACGCATCCCTCATGACCTGGTACTCCCGGTCGGTGAGCGTCTGGATCGGCGCCACGGTAATCGAATCTCCCGTGTGAACCCCCATCGGATCCAGGTTTTCAATCGAACACACAATCACACAGTTGTCCGCCCGGTCCCGCATCACCTCCATCTCGTACTCCTTCCACCCAAGCAGGCTCTCCTCGATCAACACCTCGCTCACCGGCGAAAGGTCCA
This sequence comes from Chthoniobacteraceae bacterium, assembly GCA_044348365.1. Lineage (GTDB taxonomy): Bacteria > Verrucomicrobiota > Verrucomicrobiia > Chthoniobacterales > Chthoniobacteraceae > Chth-196. The sequence goes on along the minus strand of JBIKSY010000369.1, from coordinate 2,696 downwards.
GCCCGCGGGCCACGATCTCCTCAAACTCCTCCCGGTTGTAGGCGATCCCGCCCCCCATCCCGCCCAGCGTAAACGCCGGCCGGATTACCTGGGGAAAGCTGCCAATTTCGGCCGCATGCCTGCGCGCCTCCTCGATGGTGTGGGCGGTGCCCGAACGGGCGACCTCCAGACCGATCTTCTGCATGGCTTCCTTGAAAGCCTGCCGGTCCTCCCCCTTGTGGATCGCCTCCGCATTCGCCCCGATCATCCGCACGCCGTGCTTTTCCAGCACCCCAGCCTTCACCAGCGCCATCGCACAGTTGAGGGCCGTTTGCCCCCCCAGCGTCGGCAGAATTGCATCGGGCTTCTCCCTCTCAATAATCCGTTCCACCACCTCGGGTGTGATCGGCTCCACATAGGTCCGGTGTGCGAACTCCGGATCCGTCATGATCGTCGCCGGGTTTGAATTCACCAAAACCACCTCGTAACCCTCCTCCTTCAGGGCTTTACAGGCTTGGACGCCGGAGTAGTCGAATTCGCACCCCTGACCGATGACGATCGGACCGGAGCCAATGAGAAGGATCTTGTGGATAGAGGTATCGCGGGGCATGGGCAAAAGTGAGCGAAGACTAATCAGACGCCCCCCATACCCGCAACGCCTCGCGGCGGTAAAATCAGGTTTTACCCTATTTTTTCCGGGGAAACATGCCCTACCTGGGCCCGGCATTTTCCGCCAGCAACCGGACCAGATCCCCCAGGATGTTCAAGCCCTCCTCCTTGACCGGGTCGTACCGCAGGGGGGCCGTCTTGAATTCCTTGGCGTCCTCCTTCTCCTCCTTGGGCGCGGGCGCCTCCTCCGCCGGGTCGCCCTCCTTGGGCACCTTCGGCTCCACAAACGTGATCGGCAGCAGTTCCTTGGCCCTCACGTTGTCCAGAGTGATCCGGTACGCCTTCGGGTTCGGAGCTTTCTCCAGTCCGGCCCGCTCCGCCTCCCGCTTCTCCCGCAGCGCCTTGTCCGCCTCCACCTCGGCCAAGCGCTTCGACTCGTTGATCGAAAGTCTGTTCTCGTCCACATACTTCCGCACCTTTTGGAGGTCCTCCACCACGTAGCCAAACTCCGGATTCAACCCGACCCGCTTCTCGGCCCGCTCCCGAAGCACCCCCAGGTGCAGCGGCTTCCCCCACTTGTCGATGTCGAGCGCCCGGATCGTGTCGTAGGGCAGCGGATCCTTCAGGCCATCCTCCCCGATCTCCGGTTGGTCGGAACTGGAGGGCAGCCGGATGTCGCTCTCCACCCCGCGCAATTGCGTGGAGCCCCCAGCCACCCGGTAAAATTTCTGGATCGTCAACTTCACAGCACCCGCGCGCGGTTCCTTCGCCAGCAGAGGCACCACCCGGCTCAGCTCCAACAACTGCTGTACCGTTCCCTTCCCGAAGGTCTTGCTGTCTCCCACAATCACCGCCCGTCCGTAATCCTGCATCGCCGCCGCAAAGATCTCACTCGCCGACGCGCTCTGCCGGTTGACAAGCACCACCATGGGACCGTCGTAGGCAATCGAGGGGTCGGTGTCCCTCGACACCGTGATCTCTCCGTTCCAGTTTTTGATCTGCACCACGGGGCCCTCCTTGAAAAACAGCCCGCTCAAATTGATCGCCTCCTCCAGAGAACCCCCGCCGTCCCTGCGGAAATCCATCACCAACCCGTCGATTCCCTCCGCCTTCAACCGGTTCAACAGCACCAGCACGTCGCGGGTGGTGCTCTTGGCCTCGGGGTTGTTGCCGTTCTGGGTCATGTCCCGGTAGAAGGACGGCAGCTCGATGTATCCGATCTTGAGCACTCCACCGTCCGGCACCCGCCACTCGATAAGCTCCGCATGCGCCTCCCCGTCCTTGAGCTTGATTTCGTCACGCACCAACTCCACCACGTTGCGCTCCGAAGGATTGGTGCTACCCACCGGCAGCAACTGCAACCGCACCACCGTGTCCTTGTCCCCGCGGATCATCAAGATCACCTTGTCCAACGCCATGTCCACGCAGTCCACAAACTCGGCGTCCCCCTGGGCCACGGCCACGATCCGGTCCCCCGCCTTGATCTTTCCCGACTTGCTCGCCGGCCCGCCCGCCACAAGCTGCTCCACCTTGGTGTAGCCGTCCTCTGAACGCAGTCGCGCGCCTATCCCGAACAGCGAAAGCCGCATGCTGATGTTGAACTGCTCCTGGTCGCTTTTGCCAAGGTAGTCCGAATGCGGGTCGTAGGTGCGCGCGATGCTCAGCAGAAAAAGGTTCACCACATCCTCCGGTTTCTGTTCGCGGATGCCCTTCAAAAACTGGTCGTACCTCTTTATGATCGCCGCCGACGGCTCCCCCTTCTTTTTCTTTGCGAGCTTTTCCTGGATCAGCTCCGAATCCAGCCGGTCACGCCACAGCCGTCGCGCCTCCTCACCCGCCGCCGGCCACGGCGCCTTCTGCCGGTTTAACTCAATAAATCTGTCCCCATCCAGCTTCGGTTCCCCACCCAGCACCCCCTTGGCAAAATCCACGTACTCCTCCACCCGGGCCCGGTATACCTCGTGGATCTCGCGCGCAGCCTGTAACCTACCAAAGATGATCTCGCCGTCCAGCGCCTCGGCCCACTTTGCGGTGAACCCGTCCACGTCCTCCTTTGAAAAAAACAGGTGGTTGTGGTCGAGGGAGTCCAGATAGTTGCGCAGCACCTT
>JBIKSY010000046.1:0-20571 GCA_044348365.1 Chthoniobacteraceae bacterium | reverse complement strand
TGTGGGAGTCATCCATCATCTGGAGCGGCCCGACCGTGCGCCGGAGCCGGTCATCGCACAAAGCGCGGGCCACCTCATCACCATGCGCGCGCCGTGCCTGACTCAACAGGGAGACTGCGTGGCGGTCATCGCAAAGCGGGTGACGGCCGAGCAAGTCCTCAGGGCATGAGCACCGCGGACTCCCAGCCCTTGCCTTCCCGGCAGGCCACGCTTTTGGTGGCGTTCATGTGGGGCGCCTACGTCCTCAACTACTGCGACAGGCAGGCCGTCTTTGCGATGTTCCCCGCGTTGCGTGCGGATTTGGGAATGTCAGACAGACAGCTGGGCCTCACCGGCGCGATGTTTCTCTGGGTGTATGCCTTTGGGTGTCCGATTGCCGGCCAGTTGGCGGACCGTTTTTCCAAGCGGCTTCTGGTGGTTTCCAGCCTCGTACTCTGGAGCCTCATCACCCTGGCGACGGGTCTGTCGCAATCCGCGTTTGTGCTGCTTGCGCTCCGAGCTGCAATGGGTATCTCCGAGTCGCTGTTCATGCCCACCGCCATCGCGCTCACGGCGAATGCGCATCCGCCCGCGCTGCGCTCCCGCGCGGTCTCGCTGCTGACCACCGGACAGATCGCGGGAACCGTCGCGGGCAGCTGGTTTGGCGGCTGGATGGCCGACCGCGGCCAGTGGCGCGGAGCCTTCTTCGTGCTTGGCGCCGTCGGCCTGCTCTACGCGGTGCCGTACCTGTGGTTTCTACGTTCCGTTCCAGACAATCCCCCGGCGCGGCCCACGGCAAAAGCCCCCCCGCTCGCCGCGTTGGTGCTGCTGCGCGTGCCCACCTTCGGACTCTTGTGCGCGGTGTTTCCGGTGTTTGTGTTCGGGCTGTGGCTGCTCTACGGCTGGCTGCCCAGTTTTCTGCACGACAAGTTTTCCCTCTCCCAGGCCGAGGCTGCGTTCAACGCCACGGTCTTTGTGCAGGCCACCACCGCTATCGGACTGCTGGGCGGCGGCCGTATTGCAGACCGTCTCTACAACCACACCAAGGCGTCCCGCCTTTGGCTGATGTGCGCCAGTCTGCTGTTGTGCGCCCCTTGTCTGCATGCGCTGGGCAACAGCGAAACGCTCCTCGGCACCCGGCTCGCTGCCGTCGGCTTTGGACTCTTCAGCGGACTGCTCATGGGGAACATCTTCCCCGCCGCCTTCGATGTCGTCCCCCCGGAAACCCGGGCCTCCGCGGTGGGTTTTCTAAACTTCTTCGCAGGGATCACGTCCGGCTTTGCGACGCTTTTTGGCGGTGAACTAAAGCAGACCCTGGGAATCGGAAGACTGCTCTCGCTCAGCGCGCTGGCCTACACCGCGGCGGCGCTGGCGCTGGTTGTGGGAATCAAAAGGCTATTCTGGAGAGACTTCGCCCAAAACAACGTGCCGCTTCCCGCCCCATGAAACGCCCCTCTCCCCTGCGCCTCCTTTGCGCCGCAGCCCTCGCCCTTTGCCTTCAGGCGTGGTCGCTGCAAGCGGCGAACCCGGAGGATCTTACCTTCCAGTCAAAGGTCGATGCGTCCGCACAGCGCTACGTCACGCTCACGCCCCCCGAGTTTGATCCGGCCAAGCCGCACGACTTACTCGTGGCGCTCCACGGCCACGGCGCCGACCGCTGGCAGTTCATCCTCGACCCCAGGGCGGAATGCCAGGCAACGCGCGATGTCGCCGCCCGATTCGGCCTGCTCATGGTTTCCCCGGACTACCGCGCCCGGACCTCCTGGATGGGTCCGCACGCGGAGCAGGACATCCTTCAGCTGATTGCAGAGCTCAAGGAACGCCACAAGATCGGACGCGTGTTTATCGCCGGCGGGTCGATGGGGGGGACAGGCGCGCTCATTTTCACAGCGCTTCATCCGGATCTGATCGCCGGCGTCTGCGCGCTCAACCCCACGGCGAACCTGCTGGAATATGACAAGTTTCAGGACGCGATCCAGGCCTCCTTTGGTGGCACAAAAGCCGAGGTGCCCGGGGAGTATAAGGCGCGGAGTCCCGAGCTTTGGCCTGAACGGTTCACCATGCCGGTGGCGTTCACAACCGGGGGGAAGGACCAGCTTGTTCCACCGGGGAGCGCCCTGAGGCTTGCATCTTTGCTCAAGGCTGCGAACCGCAAGGTGCTGAGTCTGCACAGGGAGTCGGTCGGTCACGCCACCAACTATGCCGACACCGCCGAAGCGCTCGAATTCGTGTTGGTTGGCGCGGGCCTCACACCCTCCGCTGCGCCATCACAGCCCCCTTCGGAAGAGACCGCCGCCCTCGCGGAGGAGGCGCAACTGTTGCGGGAACAGCTCGCAGCACTGCCCCCCGTTGCGCCCGACCTCAAAGCCGACGCGGAGGTCTTCCACAAAGGAATCGAGTGGGCGCTGCGCTACGACAAACCCAATGCGACCGACCTTTTGCTCATCCGGAAAGCGCTCACGCGCGGCCAAGAACGCGCCACACGCCTAGCGGCCGGCAATTCGGACTGGACGGCCAAAAAGGGGAAGCTGGTGCGCGGCTTCGTCTCGGCGGTGGACGGCTCCACGCAACCCTACGGAGTCATCGTGCCGCAGGGGTACACCGGCGTGGAACCGGTGCGTCTGGACGTGGTGCTTCACGGCAGCTCAAAGCCACACGGCATGAGCGAACTGCGCTTCGTCTCGCGCTTTGACGAAGGGGACGCCCCCGCGCGGACGGGGCCCGCGGCCCCCTTCATCGAACTGCACCCCCTCGGGCGAGTCGAGAACTGCTACCGTTGGGCGGGCGAGACAGATGTCTTCGAGGCCATCGAAGCCGTGTGCCGCAACTACAACATCGACCGCAACCGGATCGTACTGCGCGGCATGTCGATGGGCGCCTCGGGCACCTGGCATCTCGGACTCAAGCATCCCGACCGTTTTGTCGCGCTAGGTCCGTACTGCGGCTACGTCGACACCCACCGTTTTTCCGAGACGCCCATCCCCGGCTTCATCAAGGTCGGCCCCCTGCCCCCACATCAGGAACTGGGGCTACACATGCTAGACTCGGTGGACTACGCCGCAAACGCCGGCGTCGTACCGGCAATCGGTGCGATCGGCGACAAGGACACGTTTTTCCAGTCCCATGTCCACATGGGCGAGGCCTTCGCCAAAGAGGGCCTGCAAATGGTCAACCTCATCGCGCAAGGCACCGGCCATGTGCAGGATCCCGCCACACACAGCGAACAGATGCGGCGGATAGGCGAATACGCGGCCAAGGGAATCAACCACATGCCGGACGCGCTCCGTTTTGTAAGCTGGACGCTCAAGTACGGCAACTGCCACTGGGTACGGTTGCTGGCCTTGGAAAAACACTATTCCCGCGCCGAGTTTTCAGCGCGGGCCACCGGGGCTGACGCACTGGAGGTTAGCGTCGCTGCCAACATCCGCAGGTTTGCGGTGAGCCGGCCCGTGGGCAGCATCCGGATTCTCGGACAGGAGATACCGCTCCCCGCACACGCCGCCACGGACACGCTTGTCTTTTCGCACACCGAAGGCCGCTGGCAGTGTGACGGAACCCTAGAGAGCCGCCCACAGCCGCCCCCCACCGCCAAAAGCCCGGGCCTTCAGGGCCCGATTGACGATGCGTTTGCCACTCCCTTTCTATGCGTGCGCGGCACCGGAAAACCGTGGAATCCGGAGGTGCAGCACTGGGCCGAGGCGGGACTGAGGCGTTTCGAATACGAGTGGGGGCGTTACATGCGGGGAACGCTTCCGGTGAAGAACGACACAGCCGTGACCGAGGCAGACCTGAAGGAGAAACATCTCATCCTTTTCGGCGACCCCGGCAGCAACCTCTGGATAGCCAGGGCGCTCCCCTCGCTGCCCCTGAGCTGGACCCCCTCGGAGCTACAACTCGGCGGTGCCCCCGCCCCGTCTGCGCAAAACGCGCCGGTACTCATCTGCGTCAATCCGCTCGCGCCGGGCCGCTATCTGGTGCTCAACAGCGGACACACCTTTCACGAAAAGGAGTTCGCAGCCTTCAACTATCTGCTCTTCCCCCGCCTCGGGGACTGGGCGGTGGTCAAGGTTGCGCCCGAGGCGCGGAACTGGCAGCCACCCGCGTTTCCCTTTCCCGAAGAAATCGTGCACGCCGGCTACTTTGACGAAAACTGGCGCAACGCCTCCACCGTGACACCCTAGCACCCGACCTATGCCAACGATCTTGATCGCCGAATGCAAACAAGAGGTCTCCACCTTCAATCCGCAACCCAGTGGCTACGGGGATTTCGGGATCCGCAAGGGAGTAGAGCTGTTCGACTACCACCGCGGGATCCGCAACGAGATCGGCGGGGCCCTCAGCGTGTTCGACAAAACCCCCGGGGTCACACCGCTTCCGGCTTACAGCGCCTTTTTCATTACCTCCGGCGGGCCGCTGGAAACAACGGCGTGGGAACGGATCGCCACGGAATTTCTGGATGCGGTCCGCGCCGCGCCCCCGGTGGACGGCGTTTATTTCTGCATGCACGGAGCGATGGCCACCCCGGAGGAGTTTGACCCGGAAGGCTGGCTGCTCGCGGAAACGCGCAAGATTCTTGGCGAGGAGGTGCCCATCGTGGTCTCGCTGGATCTGCACGGGATCCTGACGGACCGTATTCTTTTGCACAGCGACGCGATCGTCGCCTACCACACCTACCCGCACGTGGATTTCTTTCAAACGGGCGAGAGGGCGGCCCGGCTGCTGCTGCGTCTTGTTGCCGAGGAGGTGCACCCGGTCACCGCCAAGGTGGCCATACCCGCCCTCGCGCGGGGAGACGAACTCATCACCGCAACGGGCCTCTTTGGCGAAAGCATCCGCCTCGCGCAGAAAGCTGAGAACGGCGGGCGCGGCTTGTCGGCCGGGATGTTCATCGGGAACCCCTTCACCGATGTGCCGGCGCTCCAGAGCTACAGCTTTGCCGTCACCGACAACGACCCTGAACTGGCACGGCAGGAGGCCGTTCGGATCGCGGAGAGTTTCTGGGCGAACCACACCAAAATGCGGGTTCCGCTCGTAAGCCTCGAGCAGATGGCCTCGCTGGTTTTGTTGCCCCAGTCCGGCACGGTTGCGCTCGTTGATGCGGCGGACGCGACCAGTTCGGGCGCCTCCGGCGACAGCAACGCCGTGGTGCGTGCGCTGCTGGAGGCCGGCTACACGGGCCGGACGCTGGTCCCGATTGTCGACGCTCCCGCGGTGCGCCGCGCGCTTGCCGCCGGAATCGGCGCGACGCTCGCCACGCCGCTCGGCGGCACGCTGGATCCCCGCCGGTTCACCCCGCTCGAGATCCGCGCCAGGGTGCGTCTCCTAGCGGAGGGACGCTTCAGCAGCGAGTCCTTTGGCGAGGTTTGGGACGCCGGCCCGACCGCAGTGCTGGAAGCAGACAACTTCACCTTTGTCGTGAGCAGCCGCCCGGTGAACCTGTACGACCGCTCCTTCTTTCTGGCGCACGGCCAAAATCCGGAGCGCTTTGACGCGGTGGTGGTGAAGTCCCCCCACTGCCAGCCGCACATGTACGCGGAGTGGTGCGCGCAAATGATCCACGTCGACGCGCCCGGATCTTCCAGCGCGAACCTGCCCTCCCTCGGACACACCCGCTGTCCACGACCCATCTTCCCGCTGGACCCCGACGTCGCATTTACTCCGGAAGCCAAAATTTTCAGCCGTAAAAAGGGTGTCACTGACGCTCAAAAACCGTTCACGGCGTGAAGCCCCATCTTTTTTCCACACACAAACCCACCCTATGAAAATCACCGAAATCCGTTGCGCAGGACTGCGAGGAGCCACCCCCGAGGGCGGCTGGAGCAACGAGCTCAAACCCGAAGACTGCGTACACACGCTTATCGCCGTCCATACCGACACGGGTGCCGTCGGGCTGGGTTCCGTGTTTACAAACGACGCACTGGTGCGCGCCTCCCTTGCACTGTTGGAGCCGCTCTACCGCGGCGAGAGCGCACTCGAACCCGAGCGTGTCAGCGAGAAACTCCACCAGAACATGTTCTGGCTCGGGCGCGGCGGTTCCGTAACGCACGCGATCAGCGGCATCGACATCGCCCTTTGGGATCTTCTTGGCAAAGCCACCGGCCAGCCCGTGGGCCGGCTGCTTGGCGGCCGCTACCGCGAACGGGTCCAGCCCTACGCCTCGCTGCTCATGGACGAACCTGCGAAGTTGCGGGACCACCTGTTGTCGGTCAAAGCGCAGGGTTTCCGCGCGTTCAAGATTGGCTGGGGCCCCTTTGGCAGGCGCAACGCCGCCACCGACGAGGCCATCGTCAGGGCCGCGCGCGAGGCGGTCGGCCCTGATTCGCGGCTCATGGTCGACGCAGGCGGCAGCGACGCCTTCTGGCCCAACGGCTACAAGTGGGCGCTCAACACCGCAAAGATGCTCGCCGACTACGACGTCCACTGGTTTGAGGAGGCGCTCTCTCCCGACGCTCTCGAGGATTACGTAAAACTGCGGGAGCATTCCCCCGTACCCATTTCCGGGGGCGAAGTGCTCACCCGGCGCCAGGCCTTCCAGCCTTTCCTGGAGGCGCGCGCCTTTGACATCATCCAACCCGACGTCACCAAGGTCGGCGGTATCAGCGAGGAACGCCGGATTGCGTGGATGGCGCAGGAACACGGCGTGCAGTTCATCCCCCACGGTTGGAACACCGCCGTGGGACTCGCGGCCGACCTGCATCTGGCCTCGGCCTTCCCCAACACTGATCTGGTCGAGTACCTGACCGGCTCCCCCTTCATCGACGAAATCACCCTCGGTGGCTGGAAGCTCGACGCGGACGGGATGCTCGCGATTCCCACAAAACCTGGCCTCGGCCTGGAACTGGACCCCGAGGCCCTCGCCAAATATACGGGCGGGGAAAAGCTGCTCTAGGCGCCCACCTGCCCAACCCAATGTGTACCCCCACACTCCGCCTGTTCCTCGCAGTAGCCTGTCTCGGGTTGAGCTTCCCCAGCCGTGGTCTCAGCGCCCCCTCGCGCCTCGAGATTGACTCAAGCTTTGAAGGCGCCTCCGTCAGCGGGGTAGAGATCGACGAAAAAACGCGCTCCGTCCTGTTCACCCCTGGCGGAGACCCGACCAGAGGCTGGCCCTGCTGGTGGTACTTCAAAATCAACGGGGTCGAACCCGGCGAGGTCATCACCCTCCACCTAAAAGGTTCCAGCGCGACCACCACGCAACCCGGCGGGCCCCTTTCCAAACCGCTTTCCCCGGTTTGGGCCATGCCCGAGCGGGCAACGTTTTCCCACGACGGCGTCCTGTGGCAGCACTCTGAAAAAGGCGTGCGTGAAAACGACGTGATGCACTACACCCTCCGGCCCGCGGCCGGTTCTGTTTACGTGGCATGGGGACCGCCCTACACGCCGGGCTTTGCCGCCAAGGCGATCGAGGCCACCTGCAAAGACCACGCAGGCGCCAGAGCGGGCGAACTGTGCCGCTCGGTCGGCGGCCGCCCAGTGCCCATGTGGCAGGTCTCCGAAGGGGAGCGCCCCGCGGCCAAACGCTTTGGAATCTGGGTGCAGGCGAGGCAGCACGCGTGGGAGAGCGGTTCCAGCTGGGTGGCTCAGGGCTTTGCGGAATGGCTTCTGGGAGACTCAGAACAAGCCACGTGGATCCGCTCCCACGCCGAGGTCTTCATCGTGCCCGTCATGGACGTAGACAATGTCGCAACCGGAAACGGGGGCAAGGAAGCGCTGCCACACGACCACAACAGGGACTGGTCCGAGATCCCGCACTGGAACGAGACGGCGGCGGCAATGACCCGGGTCAAGAACCTGACGGCACAGTCGCGCCTGGACGTCTTTCTAGACCTCCACAATCCAGGCCCCGGGGACCCCACCTTTTTTTTCCTCTCGGACCCCTCGCTGATGGGGCCCGAGGCGCAGCAACGCAACAACCGCTTCATCGAGCTGGCCTACAAACAGATCAGCACCGCCAAGCCGTTCATTCCCATGAGCAACAAGCCCAAGTTCACCGGGCCGAACTACCACCCCCGTTGGAAGGAGATGAGCGCCAACTGGGTGACTAAGAATGGCAATCCGCACACGGTCGGCCTCTGTCTGGAAACGAGCTGGAACGCAGCGTCAGGCACCACCGAAGGCTACCGCACGGTGGGCGCACGCCTCGGGCTGGCCCTTGAGGAGTACCTCAGGGAACAGCAGCCGCGCGACTGAGCTGCAGGCCCCGGGCACAGGTGCGGCCAGTCCACAGGCGGGCGCCCGACGCAGCCTTCCCCAGGCAGCCGGTTCAGGCTCGCTGAAGCGTACACGCCCTTTTTTGGAAAGCCTCGAACCTTGGGCACGAAGGAGGACTGCTGTAGCCTCTGTCCCCAAGCACCCACCAGCGGTGCCGCAAATCATGAGCACCCTTCCAAAAACCACAGCCGGGCCGCGCGTTGTCGCAGACTACCGGCGGGCGCTTTCCGTCGGGGGCCGCAGACAGCTCGGTCTCTTTGCCATCGAGGGCTTCCGGTTGCTGGAACGCGCTCTGGCCACCGGCACTCCGCTGGCTCACGTTCTGGTAGGGCAGAACGATTTCGACAACCCAACCCCGCGACTTTCCACGCTACTCAAGCGACTGGCCGAACAAGACGTCTCGGTGACCCTTGTCCCGGACGACACTCTTGGAGAGCTCACCGAGGGACGCACCTTCGGGGCGGTGCTGGCGCTGGCCGCCGTACCGGCGCCCCCGGATCTGGGCCAACTGCTGGCGGCCTGGGAACAGGACCCGCGGCGCAGAACGCTACTGGTTCTCGAGGAACTAATGGATCCCGGCAACGTGGGCGCCCTCATGCGCACCGCCCACGCGTTGGGGGTCGAGGCGGTTGTGGCGCTGCGGGGCACCGACCCGCTCCATCCGCGCGCCGCGCGCACCTCGATGGGCAGCGTGTTCCGCGTGCCGGTAATCCGGTGGGAGTCCACGGAGACGTTGCTTGCGCTGCTGCGCCAACACCGTGTGCTCACGGTAGGAGCCGCGACGGAGGCCTGCGTTCTGCTTCCCGAGGCCCGCTTTGCAGACGGTTCCATGGCGCTGTTTGTGGGCAACGAGGGCAAGGGCATTTCACCCACCCTGAGGGACCAACTCGACCAACTGGTGGCCATTCCGATGGAAGCTTCCATCGACTCCTTTTCGGTCAACGCAGCCACCGCAGTGATTCTCTACGCGATGACCCACCGCGCCCCGGAAGCGCCCCCCCGGGAGGCTGGAGACCCCGCTTCTTGGCGCTGACGCCCCGAACATGCTGCGCAGTCTGTTGGCCGCGACCAGGGCGCCACGATCGGAAGCGCCCGCCGCCCTTTTCTGCGATACACGTTTGAACTGTGCCGGCCATGAACACCACGGGGTGCGCCCCAATCTGTTCTGGTTTCATGGGAAGACACTTTTTCCCGCTGGGTTTCAAAAGCCATACAGCGACTGGCTTTGAGTTTCATTCCGAAGCAAAACGGGTCAGTCTCTGTTTTTACACGGATGAAAATTGGCTTCGTACAAATCAATCCAACCGTCGGCGACCTCAAGGGAAATGCAGTGCTTGTTCTCGAACAATACCGCTCACTGGTGGAGCAAGGCGCGGACCTTGTACTCACGCCCGAACTCGCCCTCACCGGATACCCCCCGCAGGATCTTCTCTTTCAATCGGGATTCGTGGAAGGAAACCTCTCCCAACTCAATGGCTTGGCGCGCAGTGTCGGGGAAACACCGCTGGTCGTCGGTTACGTCGACTTTTTTGAGGGCCCCGGCAGGCCCTTTCGAAATGCGGCAGCGGTCTTGCAGCAGGGCCAGATCGTGGCCAGGGTCTTCAAAGCGCTCCTGCCCAACTACGATGTGTTCGACGAGGCACGGTATTTTGAGCCGTGCACACTGGTGGCCCCTCTGGAACTTTTAAACCGCAGAATCGGGATCACGTTGTGCGAGGACATCTGGGACGCCCCGTACCTGCCGCGGGCCTATTACGGACAATCGCCACTGGCTTCGCTTGTGGCGCAGGGTGCGGACCTCGTTCTCAACCTGAGCGCGTCACCCTTCACCCTTGGAAAACCACAGCAGCGGGTGGAGATGCTCGCCTCTCTTGCCCAGCGTTACAACGTCCCGATTGCGTACTGCAACTGTGTGGGAGCCAACGACCAACTCGTATTTGACGGCAATTCACTGCTCATGGGGGCGGATGGACAGGTTCTTTTGTCGTTACCCAGCTTCAAGCCGGCCGCTGAGGTGGGAGACGTGGGCGCGCCTCCCCTCGCACCCGTCTTTGCCAGCACCGAAGAATCGCTGCATGACGCGCTGGTTCTTGGCGTACGCGACTACTTTAAGAAGTGCGGTTTTAAAGCGGCCGTCCTCGGTCTCAGTGGAGGCATCGACAGCGCCGTCGTGGCCTGCATCGCAGCGGAGGCTCTCGGTCCGGAAAACGTCATGGGTGTGACCATGCCCACCCGTTACTCCAGTGAAGGAAGCATCCACGACTCCCATCTGCTGGCAAAAGCGCTGGGAATCACATGCGTAACCATGCCAATTGACCGCTCTTTCGAGGTTTTCGAAGCCCAGTTTGCGCAAATATTTCAGGGCCTGCGCGGCAACGAAACCGAGGAAAACATGCAGCCCCGTCTCCGCGGCATGACCCTTATGGCGCTGGCAAATAAGTTCGGCAGACTTTTGCTTTCCACCGGAAACAAAAGCGAACTGGCTGTCGGCTACTGTACCCTTTACGGAGACATGTGCGGGGCACTTTCGGTCATCAGCGATGTACCAAAAACAGACGTCTACCGTTTGGCACGCTGGATCAACAGGCGCACTGAACTCATCCCCAAAGCGACACTGGAAAAACCCCCAAGTGCCGAGCTCAGGCCAGATCAAAAAGACCAAGACACTCTCCCGCCCTACGAGGTGCTGGATCCAATCCTCAAACTTCACGTGGAGGAAATGCGGTCTTCCGAGGAAATCATCGCCCTCGGGTTCAAGGAGGAAACCGTACGCTGGATCCTGAACCGTGTCCGCCTCAACGAGCACAAGCGCGTCCAAGCCGCCCCCGGCCTGAAAGTCACCAGCCGCGCCTTTGGCATGGGCCGCCGGATGCCGGTCGCCCATGCCTACATGTCTTAATCCGAGGGACTCCGGCAAGTGACATGCCTGCCTCGATGAGGAAACCCAATCCGGCACGCACGCGCCAAACCAAAAAATCCATGCACTCCAACCGCATCAATGCCTTCAAGGGGGCACTCGTCGCCGACGCACTTTCCATGCCGGTGCACTGGTATTACGACCGACTGGCCCTCAGGCGCGACTATGGCCGGGTGGACAGGTTCCTCGCCCCCCGGAACCCCCATCCAAACAGCATCCTCCACCGTTCCAGATACACACCGGTCTCGCCCGCAGCGGACATTCTTCATGACCAGGCGCAGTACTGGGGCATGGAAGGAATCCACTACCACCAGCAGTTGCACGCGGGCGAAAACACGCTCAATTTCCAACTCGCCCGCGCCCTTTACCGACAGGTCGTGGCCAACGGACGCTACGACTCAGGCGCCTGGCTAAGGCTCTACTGCGACTGTATGAGGATTCCAGGATGGCACAGAGACACCTACGTAGAGGAATACCACAGGGCGTTTTTCACCAACCTTGCCCGCGGCAGAAAACTAGAGGCCTGCGGCATTGCGGACATCCACATCGGAGGACTTGTCCCGGTCGCAGCACTTTTTGCGGGCATTGAAGACGGAGGAGAAGCCCTCGTAAAAACGACCAAAGAGCATGTGGCACTGACCCACGACGCGCCCGAGGTGCTTGAAGCCGCGGTGGCTCTCACTCGGATTCTTTTGGCGGTGGAGGCCGGCTTGAGCCTCCGGGAGGCCATCGAGCAAAATGCCTCGGGCTGGGTGGGGCAGAAGAAAATGCAACAGTGGATGAAAGAACCCGACGAAGTAGTTGTGGGGGAGCGACTCAGTCCGGCGTGCTACATCAGGGACGCCTTCCCCGCCGCGCTTTACCTGAGTTGGAAGTACGCCGAGGATTTCTCCTCAGGAATTATCGCAAACGCCCACTGCGGTGGGGACAACTGCCACAGGTCCTCCGTGGTGGGGGCACTGCTGGGATTCGCCAACGGAATACCCGAAAGATGGCTGGGTGAACACTCCCCTCAAGTCTGAGTTCAGACGATCCTACACGGATTACTCGTGTGCCCACCTCCCTGCTCAGGGTAGGGCTGCAGGAGGACTGGCCTGCTTGAGTGTTGAGATGTAAGCAACAAGAAAGCTCCCCACCAATCACGGGAGTCAAAACATGGCACTCCGCCAGTACCACTAAAACAAAACCATGAACCTCGCCGATCTCGCTTGGCCCCGGATCAACGCTCTTGCTCCCAACTCTACCCTCGTTTTTCCGGTGGCCGCCATCGAGCAGCACGGCCACCACCTTCCTGTTTCCACGGACAGCTTGTTGCTGGCGGAGGTGGTGCGTCGGGTTGAACTTCTGGTGCCGCGGGAGCCGATTTTATTCGCGCCTCTGCAGTGGTTGGGAAACTCAGATCATCACCTGCAATTTGCCGGAACACTCTCGATGGAACCAAGGGGCTACATCGACCTCCTCAACAGGCTGCTCGACAATGCAATCAGACACGGGTTCCGCAGAATTGTTTTCTTAAACGGCCATGGAGGCAATGACATCCCCGGCCGACAGGCCGTCTTTGAGACACGCCAGCACCAGCGCTCAAGGAACGATCTCTTGCTCCTTTTCACCACTTACTGGGACCATGCGAGACCGTGGGAAACACTTGCGGATTTGCAACAACGCTCGATGGGGCATGCCTGTGAATGGGAGACCTCAATGGTTCAGGCAATCGCACCAAACTTGGTTGGGCCTATTGCCCAGCTTCCCGACGTGCCAGTGGGTTACGAGTTCGAGCCCTCATACCGAGGTTGGATCACGGATGACCGTTCCACGCTGGGGCACATGGGCGCTCCCCGTCATGCCTCACCTCAAAAGGGAGAGCATCTCCTCACCTGTTACGCAAAAACTGTGGCTGAGTTTCTAAGAAAAGTCACCAAGTGGGAAGGCCCCACCACCGGACTAGGCTGGCAAGCAGCGACGGATTCGATTGCTTAGCCTGAATTGAAACAACGGCATCCGCCGGGAATCTGGCGGTTCTGCATGCCCGACACCACAGGGGAACGGCATCGCCGCCTATCACCCGCTGCCCCTGGTCGTTCTGTGTGGAGTGCCAACGCTTGCACGCCGCCTGAGCGCCAACAGTCACCTCGCCGTGTGACGCCGGAAAATGGGTGTCCCCCGGGTCCTCACGGTCCCCGGTCCTTGGCTCGGCGGTTGAGCGCAAAGACCTGCTGGTGTGTTAAGGCCCGAAACGCCGACGGCGGCGCCCCCCTTGGGACGCCGCCGCACCGACCGCCACCCCGCCTAGCGGCGCGAAGCCAGGTGTTGGCCAAGATCAAAGCGATCCAGGTTCATCACCTTGCTCCACACCGACACGAAGTCGTTGACAAACTTCTGCTGGGCATCGGCTGACCCATAAGCCTCTGCGATGGCACGCAGTTGCGAGTTCGAACCGAACACCAAATCTACCCTGGAGCCAGTCCACTTGACCTCTCCGGTCTTCCTGTCACGGCCTTCAAAGAAGTGCTCGCACGACGCGGACTTCTTCCAATCCGTGCCCATGTCGAGCAGGTTGACAAAGAAGTCGTTGGTCAGGGCGCCGGGCCTCTTGGTGAAGACTCCCAGTTGGGGGAAGCCCACATTGGTGTTGAGAACCCTCATGCCGCCCACAAGCACCGTCATCTCCGGAGCGGTCAGCGTCAGCAGTTGTGCGCGATCCACCAGCAACTCCTCCGCGGGCCTGTCATGCTCGTTGCCGAAATAATTGCGGAACCCGTCAGTCGCCGGCTCCAGAACGGCAAAGGACTGAACATCCGTCATTTCCTGGGTGGCGTCGGTCCTGCCCGGAGAGAACGGAACCTGTACCTCGCTCCCCGCCTTTTTGGCGGCGTCCTCGATGGCCGTACAGCCGCCCAGAACGATGAGATCGGCAATGGAGACCTTCTTGCCACCTGACTGTGCGCCGTTGAATTCCTTCTGGATCTTCTCAAACACCGGCAGGACTTTCTCGAGTTCGGCCGGCTTGTTGACCGCCCACTTCGCCTGCGGAGCAAGGCGCAGCCGAGCGCCGTTGGCCCCTCCACGTTTGTCGGTGCCGCGGAAGGTGGAAGCCGAGGCCCATGCGGTGGAAACCAACTGGGCGTTGGTCAGGCCCGAGGCGCGGATTTTGGCCTTGAGCTCGGCGATTTCGGGTTCGGCGACCAGCGCGTGATCCAACTTGGGTACCGGGTCCTGCCAGAGCTGCGTCTCAGGTACGAGCGGACCGAGGCAGCGCACGGCGGGCCCCATGTCGCGGTGTGTAAGCTTGTACCAAGCCTTGGCGAAGGCCTGGTCGAACTCTTTGGGATTATCGCGGAAGCGCTTGGAAATCTTTCCGTAAGCGGGGTCAAGCTTCAGCGCCAGGTCGGTTGTGAACATGATTGGCGCGTGGCTCTTGGAGCTCACGTGCGCATCGGGCACGGTCTTCTTGGCCGAATCGCCCTTGGGCGTCCACTGCTGGGCGCCTGCGGGGCTTTTCGTCAGCACCCACGTGTAGTCAAAGAGGTTTTCGAAATACTCATTCGACCATTTTGTCGGCGTCGAAGTCCACGCCCCTTCCAAACCGCTGGTGATCGTGTCCGCACCATTGCCCTTGCCGTAGCTGTTTTTCCAACCGAGTCCCTGCTCCTCGATGCTGGCGCCCTCGGGTTCGGGCCCGACGTGGCCCTTCGGGTTGGCCGCGCCATGAGCCTTTCCGAGGGTGTGTCCACCGGCGATCAGGGCTACCGTCTCCTCGTCGTTCATCGCCATGCGCCCGAACGTCTCACGGATGTCCCTGGCCGCGGCGAGCGGATCGGGTTTTCCGTTGGGCCCCTCCGGGTTCACGTAAATCAGGCCCATCTGGACCGCCCCAAGGGGATTGGCCAACTTCCGGTCCCCCGTGTAGCGCTTGTCGTCAAGCCACTTGCTTTCAGGTCCCCAGCTGATGTCCTCCTGGGGTTCCCAAACATCAGCCCGGCCGCCGGCAAAGCCAAACGTCTTGAACCCCATTGACTCAAGGGCGCAGTTACCCGCGAAAACCATCAGATCCGCCCACGAAATCTTCTGCCCGTACTTCTGCTTGATGGGCCAAAGCAAACGCCGCGCCTTGTCGAGATTGGCATTGTCAGGCCAGCTGTTGAGAGGCGCAAAACGCTGCGTACCGTAAGAAGCGCCACCTCGCCCGTCCGCGATTCGGTAGGTACCGGCACTATGCCACGCCATCCGGATAAAGAGCGGCCCGTAGTTTCCGTAGTCAGCCGGCCACCAGTCCTGCGAAGTCGTCATCAACGCGATGAGGTCCTTTTTTAGCGCCTCCAAATCGAGCTTCTTAAACTCCTCGGCGTAGTTGAAGGACTCTCCCAGCGGGTTGCTCTTGGCGGAATTCTGATGGAGGATCTGGAGGTTCAGTTGGTTGGGCCACCAATCTCTGTTGGAGTAGGCTCCGGCGGCAGTGTTTCTGGCCTCGGGCGCCTTCTGCACTCCCCCTATCACCGGGCATTTCTCCATGGAGTCGGCGACCTTGGTTTTGACCGCCTGCGCATTCAACTCGCCACCCTGATTTCCAGCCCAAAAGCCGAAAGCCAATGCCGCGATCCGGACGGAAACACCGCTGACCAGTCTGAGCCGACCGAGTTTGAGGACGCCAGCGTGGAGCTGGCAACCCTTTGAGGACACTTTGGTTGATAGGTTACTTTTCATCATTTTAGTATTTGGGGGTTTGTTGATCTACTCACAAAAATTTGGGAGCCCTTGGGTTCGGGGCCGCTTCTCCTTCCCCCTTCGCCTGACACCCGGGGCAGGTGCCCCAGAAAATCACCTCCGCCTCGTCTATCCGGAACCCCGAATCGTCGGCCGCGTTCAGGCAGGGCCTCACCCCCACCACGCAGGCCACGTCCACAGTTTTCCCACAGGAACGACAGATCAAGTGGTGGTGGTTGTCACCCACCCTTGCCTCGTACAGCGCCGGTGAACCAGCCGGCTGGATCCGCCGGATGATGCCCTTTTCCACCAGGGTCCCAAGAGCATTGTAAACCGCCTGCTTTGAAACAGCACCAATCTCGGCACGCACCGCTTCAGCCAGAACCTCGGCCGTCGCGTGCGGATGCGCGCCCACTGCCCGGAGGAGGGCGAGTCGTTGGGCCGTCACGGGAATGCCGTGATCCCGGAGGAGGGTTGCGCTGAGGTACACAGCCACATTGATTGATGCAAAAAATGGACTGTGTCCACTATTTGTTTGTGTCTAATATACTGCCACCGCCCACAGGCCAGCCTTCCGCCGCAACCAAAGTCGGGCACCACAGGGACACGTAAAAAATGAATTGAAAGCGACGCGCTCCATACCGCGCTGACCAACCACCGAGGGAGCCGGGCGGCTGGAAATTAAAAGCGGGCGATTTCCCCCTTCAGAACCCTGTCGAGCTGAGCTTCCGCATCTTTGACCACGAGAAAAAATACGTAAGGCCCAGCCACTGCCCACGCCCCGCTCCATTCCCCCGAAGTGGTGCGGCCGATTCCCGCCCGTTCACCGGCCAGCCCAAGGGAATCCGCGAAGGCGACGCTGAGGATGCCCGGAGGATGATCCATTGTAAACTGGGCGAGTTTGACGCCGTTAAAATCAAGCACACGGGCCGAATCGAGGCGGAGGCCGGCAAAGCTTTCGGGAACCTCAACGCCCTCCATTCCGTGCAGAAACAACCAGTCTGGAATCTCGGCTACGCTTGCGTCAAACCGTTCGATTCCCGCCGGGCCCGAGGCACTGCTTGCCTCCAAGAGCCGTTGCATTTGCGCACGCATCTGGACCGGCTCGCTCTCTCTCCACCTCTCCCAGAACGCCCATCCCAAGCACATAAAGACCCCAAGGCACACAGCGGCCACTCCCAGCGCCCGGTCTGCCCCGAAACGGCGGTCAAGATTTAACGGCAACTCGCTCTCAAGCTGCAGGCGTTCATCGGCGGAGAGGACAATCAACCGGACCTTCTCCCGGACTTGCTCTTCGGATACACCGGCCTGATTCATTTTCTCCCTGACCTCCGCGAGGGCGGCACGCATCTCCCGAGGACGAAGGCGTAGCACTTGGGAGAGTTCGTTGAGCTTTAACTCCGCCACGCAGTGGAGCGCGATGGCCGAACGCAAACGGAGCGAGGGCCCCCTGAGGATCGCATCCAGCTCGGGAGAGAGGTCCCCTCTCTCGGGCAGACAGGGAGGAAGGCTTTCCATGCGGTCCGCCACAAAGCGGGCGGCCCACAGAAACAGGTGTCGACGGCTCCGCCACTGACCTGCATTGGCCTCCCCCTCGGCCGAAGCGCGCTGTGCCAACTCAAAGGCAACGCGTCTGTTGCCGGTGCGCAACAGGGCGAATCGCAGCAGGTCTTCGGTGAATTCTAGGCCGGGCAAGTCCATTCCTGTGATAATGTAACTCCAGACACCCCCAAACCCGCAACATTGCTTCCAAACCACAATCTGCTTTTCGGCAGGGGCCGCGTGGTTGAAGTTAATCTCAAAGCTTTGGCAACCGCCTTACAGGCCTCCTGATGCATCCAAACCCACCCATCCTACACTCTCCAACGCATTTGGAAGCGTTGCGGTCGGACTTTCCGATTCTCCACCAAAAGGTAAACGGGCACCCCTTGGTGTATCTGGACAACGCAGCAACCACCCAGAAGCCGAAGGCGGTGATAGACGCTCTTGTGCATTATTACGAGCACGACAACGCCAACGTGCACAGGGGAATTCACACGCTGAGCAACAGGTCCACCCTCGCATTTGAAACCGCCCGTGAAACCGTGGCGAGTTACCTCAATGCGGCTTCCGCTGAGGAGATCATCTTTACCCGCGGCACCACCGAGGCGATCAACCTCGTCGCCCAAGCTTGGGGCAGCGCATTTCTCCAACCGGGGGACGTCATTCTCCTCACCGAGATGGAACACCACAGCAATTTGGTGCCCTGGCAGCAAGCGGCCCTGCGCTCCGGAGCCACCCTGCGCTTCATCCCGGTGGATTCCGATGGAAGGCTGGACCTCTCTGAGCTCGACACCCTCCTAACCCCGGAGGTCAAGATCCTCTCCTTCACCCACATTTCCAACTTTCTCGGCACGATTAATCCTGCGGCCGAGTTGTGCGCACGGGCCAGAGCAGTGGGTGCGGTCAGCCTCGTAGATGCCGCCCAGAGTGCGGGCCACCTTGCCATCGATGTACAGGCAATCGGCTGCGATTTTCTGGCCTTCTCCGGCCACAAACTATGCGCGCCGACCGGAATTGGAATTCTGTTTGGGCGCGCAGCCGTCCTGGAACAAACCCCTCCATGGCAGGGGGGGGGCGAGATGATTTTGTCAGTGCGTTACGAATCTTCCACCTACAAGCCGGCACCCTCCAAGTTCGAGGCGGGCACGCCGAATATCGCCGGAGCGATCGGACTGGGGGCGGCCCTCAACTACATCCAAAACGTCGGCCGGCCGGCCATACAAGCCCATGACGAGGCGCTGGCCCTCGCTGCGTTCGATCGAATTGATTCGCTGCCCGGTTACAGGGTCCTTGGCCCGAGGCATCCCCGGGGAGGACTGGTCAGTTTCGTGCACGAGTCGATCCATCCGCATGACCTGACCTCCTTCTGCGATCAGAAGGGGCTGGCGTTGCGCGGTGGACACCATTGTAACCAGCCATTGATGCGTAAGCTGGCACTTTCCAGCACCAGTCGGGCCAGTTTCTACTTCTACAACACTCTGTCTGAAGTGGAGCGGATGATCGACATCCTGATTGAAGCCAACCGTTTTTTTGCATGAATTCAGATTTCGAAGAACTCTACCAGCAGGTGATCCTCGACCACTCCAAGCGCCCCAGAAATTACGGCCTGCTCGAGGGGGAGGCCGTGCACGTTCATGGCGACAACCCCTCCTGCGGAGATGAGATCCAGCTGCATGTGCGTTTTGGGGCGGACGGCGCGGTGGAGGACATCCGCTTCACCGGAATGGGTTGCGCCATCAGCCAAGCGTCCGCCTCGCTGATGACGCTCAAACTCAAAGGCAAGTCGCGGGCCGAGGCCTTGCAGTTGCTTGAGGCGTTCACCGATGTCGTTACCACAGGGCTCCAAGAACCACCAAAGGCGCTCGGGGACCTCCAACTTTTGGCTGGTGTGCGTCACTTTCCGCAACGTGTAAAGTGTGCGATGTTAGCATGGCGGGCGTTCGAACAAGCCTCGCAACAGGCTCCCGCTTCCGCACCAACTCCAGCTGCCGGAATTGGTGCGGCAGAGAACCTCGGTCCCCAGCCCGCATGAGTGGGAGCACGATCCGCTTGCCCGCACAACACGCTCCGCATGCGGTCCGGAGGCTGCCCAAGTGTGTTGCTAGAGTCCCCCTTGAACGCTAACCTTCCCGTAGAGGCTGTTCACCCCAGACGCCATGTACTCCAAACGTCCCCCTTCTTACAGAATGAGAATGCGGCTTCCTCGTGGCCCTGTATCTGCTTGTCAGACGGCGACGGGCGCCAGCGCGCGACAGCAACGCAGGCAAGGGGCCTTCACCCTGACGGAGGTGGCCCTTGCCATGGGAATCTTCTCATTCGCGCTAGTGAGCATGATCGGACTGCTCTCTGTCGGCCTTAAGAATTCCAGAAGGGCCAACATCCAGATTGCCGCGTCTAATTTGATGTCCGCGATTGCATCTGACGTCCAATCCTCCTCGAGGCTCGTCAAAAGTGGCACCTACTCGTTTACCTCTCCCAGACTTCAGCTGACCGCCTCGGTCGATTCAAAGGGAACCGTGAGCGGAGTCGCTCCAAGCAGCCAAATTCTGGATGAAAGTGGCACTCCCGTCACGCCGACCGCCCAAACTCCCCTTTCCAAAACATTCAGTGTGAACTTTGCCGCGGCCAGTGCGGGAACCACCGCCATCCGCGTCACAGTAAAGTGGCCGGTCCCGAGTTCGACCACCTCTACGCTCGCACCGGAGGGATTTCTGGATGCCCTCATTCCCCTTCCCACTCCCTAAGCCATGGCCACTCGGAACCCACTACACCGCTTACCGCTTGGAAAGAGTGCCTTCACTCTGATCGAGCTGATGGTGTCTATCGCAGTTTTGGGGTTACTAGGCGGCATGGTCATGCAATTGCTCGGCTCCGCTTCGCGCCTAACTTCCAATTCACGTAAAACTGGGGACTGCGACACCGAAGCACGCTTTGTACTGGACCAAATCTCGTCGGATCTTTCGCGCCGCGTGCGGCGTCCTGATGTTGACGCATTTGTGGGAAAGGCCAAGGGCGACGACCGTGTGTATTTCTTTGCAGAAACGCCCGGCTATTCCCCGACACTCAAGACGCAGGAACGCAGCACGATTTCCCTCGTGGGCTACCGCCTGCAGGCCCCAGCCGCGGAGGGTGGCCAATACACGCTCCAGCGCTACGCGCGAGCACTCCCTTGGGCGAGCACCCCCACCGAAACCGCAATGCCTTTTGTGGTGCTGACGGGGGCC
>JBIKSY010000127.1:0-11202 GCA_044348365.1 Chthoniobacteraceae bacterium | reverse complement strand
GTCAGCACAGCGCCTGGGAGACGGTGCAGCGCGGACACGCCATCGCCAACGGTTGCTACGTGGCGACCCCGAACCGGGTCGGGCACGAGGCGCCGGATGGCGGTGACGGGATTCAGTTTTGGGGGCAGAGCTTCATTGCGGACCCATCCGGCCAGATTTTGCAAAGAGCTTCCGTCGACAAGGAGGAGATCCTGGTTGCGGAGCTGGATCTGGACGCGCTGGACACGCAGCGCACCCACTGGCCCTTCCTGCGCGACCGTCGCATAGATGCCTACGAGGGTATCACGAAACGCTATCTGGGAGACTCCCATGTTTGAGCAACGCGGAACAAGCGCGCCGGTCCCCGCCTCGCTGGGGTACCGGATGCCTGCGGAGTGGGCGCCTCACGCGGCAACCTGGCTTTCCTGGCCGAGGCCCGATGGGATCTCATTTCCGGACGCCTACCAAAAAATCATGCCGGCGTTTGCTCTGATGGTGGACGCCCTGGCGGATTCTGAGCCGGTTTGCATTAATGTCTGGGATGCTGCCCATGAAGCGGAGGTGCGCCGGCAGCTTTCCCGGGCGGGTGCAAGGGACGGACACGTCCGTTTCTACCGACACCCCGCTTACGAGCCGTGGTGCCGCGATCATGGACCCATTTTTTTGAAGCGCCCGGGGGGTGTCGAGGAAACCGCCATCGTTGACTGGGACTACAACGCCTGGGGGGGCAAGTATCCGCCCCATGATTTGGACGACGCGGTCCCCACCCGCATCGCCGAGTTGCTCGGACTGCCCGTCTACGCGCCGGGGATGATTTTGGAGGGTGGCTCCATCGAGGTAAACGGAGAGGGGACCCTGCTGACCACCACGAGTTGCCTGCTCAACCCCAACCGCAACCCCTCCCTGAGCAGGGAAACCATCGAACAACGGATGCGGGACTACCTGGGCGTGCGCCAGATTCTCTGGCTGGGCGATGGTATCGAGGGGGACGACACCGACGGGCACATTGACGACATCACCCGCTTTGTCTCTCGCGCCAGCGTCCTGACGGTGGTGGAGCCGAACGAGGCGGATCCCAACCACGGCCCCCTCGAGGAGAACCTGCACGCACTTTTGGGCATGTGTCTGGACGACGGAACGCCTTTGGAGGTCGGCCAGTTGCCGATGCCGGGCCGGATCGACAGGGAAGGCCTTCGGTTACCCGCCAGCTACGCCAATTTCTATATCGCCAACAAGGCGGTGTTGCTCCCGGTGTTTGCGGACCCTGCCGACGCACAGGCCGAGGCGGTGCTCGCAGCGGCGTTTCCGTCCCGGGAAATCATCCCGATTGATTGCCGTGAGGTCATCTGGGGGCTGGGTGCTTTCCACTGTTTGACGCAGCAGCAGCCGGCCTAGATGGCGGTAGCCACGCCTCCGTGGTGTGCACCGGGAGGGAGCGATATTAGAGTGGGTGTTTGTAGGTGCGCTTTGTCGCGCCGTGATGCCGGTTTGAGGGCACGACAGACCCCATAGTGATGGTTCGATCAGCGTAGGGTGGCCTCGAGCGAGGGACTGGGATTGTCCAGAAACTGGAGAGCTTTCTCGAGCCAATCGGCGGGGGGCAGCGAGTGCCCAATGCCAGGAACCTCCAAATAGGCCACCGCAGGGAAGCCCTCCTTCTTGAAACCCTGCTCCCACACGATCCGGGTGTCCGCCCGGTTGAAGTCTTTTTCAGAGCTGACCAAGGCGAAACGGGAGCGTCTTTTGGCGATTTCCAACACCTGCTCATCCGGAATGAACTGTGGAGGGTAAAGCTTTTTGGCGTCCGCGGAGGGCAGGTCTGTATAGAAGTTCACCCCCATAAAGCTCGCCACACCGGTGAACATGTCGGCGTAGGCCACTCCGAGCATGCTGGCGACGCGCCCTCCGCCCGAGAAGCCGGAGACATACACCCGGCGCTCGTCGACGGCGAAGCGCTCCCGCATTCCCGCACTGGCACACACCGCCAGTCGGATTCTGTCGAGGATGTTGCGGCTGTTTCCCGCCTTGAGCGCTCCCACAAACAAGAGCCGGCGTCTGGCGAGCACCTCCTCCCATTCCTGCGGCACCCGGGCGGAGTCCGAGGGGGAGATCCACACAAACACGCCCCAGCGATCCTCGGCCCGGTAGGTTTTCGGGACGAGCAACTGGAAATTGTCTTTGCCGGCATCCAGCGGCCCGGGGTTTTCGATGCAGTGCAGTCTGGCCTTTACCTCCGCGGGCCCCGCCTGAACCGGCATTTTGCTGAACTGCGTGGTCGAGGCACCCGAAACCTGGGTGGCTGGCGCCGGATTTGCCGGGGGAGCCGCCTGAGGTTCCGCACCGAAGGCGAGTGCGCCAAGAAGCACGAGCAGTCGTTGCACTGGAAAGGGAGGGCTGGCGGTGAAAGACAGGGCGAGCCTTGGTCTGGAGGATGGCCCGTTCCTCTAGGCTAGGGCCAGCGGGCCTTCCGCGCAAAGGTCAGCCTGGCCGAAGGTCTGAAGCTGGGTGTGGCCCATGGCGTGGGCAACGGACAGCCAGAGACGGTTGTGGGCTACCTTGTCCAGTTTGAGCGAGCGCCCCATCTGGAAGCCCGGGGCACCGCCGACAATGACCATGGGGATGTTGTCCAGGGTGTGGCTGTTGCCCTTGCCCAGTTCGTTGGTCCAGATCAGAAGGGTGTGGTCCAGCATGGACCCGGACTGTCCCGGTTCGGGGGTCTCCGCGAGGCGCTTGGCCAGGTAGGCGAACTCGCCGCCAAACCAGGTGTTGATCTTGAGTAGCTTGGCGTACGAATCCTTGTTGTCGTCGGGTTCGTGGGAAAGGGAGTGGTGGCCCTCCTCGACTCCTAGCCAGCGCATCTGCGCCTGCCCGACGCTGCGCATGTACTGGAGGGTGGCGACGCGCGTCATGTCGTTGGCCAGGGCGTTGACCAGCAGGTTGATCTGCATCCGGCTCATCTGGGGCGTGTTGTCGTTGGTCAGCTCCACCCCCGGATCCAAGGGCGGCATGGGGTGCGACAGCGCCGTGTCGGCCGGGCGTTTCAGCTC
Source organism: Chthoniobacteraceae bacterium (assembly GCA_044348365.1). Lineage (GTDB taxonomy): Bacteria > Verrucomicrobiota > Verrucomicrobiia > Chthoniobacterales > Chthoniobacteraceae > Chth-196. The sequence goes on along the minus strand of JBIKSY010000127.1, from coordinate 8,176 downwards.
GGTTTCCAGATTGCGCACCAAACTCAGGTGCTCCTCCAGCAGTTGCTTGTCGCGGGAACTCAACTTGGTGGAGACCCGCGCTAGGTCGTCCTTCACGTCGTCCAGGATGCTTGCAAGGGTGTCCTTGTCCTTCATCTGGCCGTACATTTTGGAGAACATCCGGTACGGATCATCCACGGGGGCGACGGGTTGGTTGGGCCCAAGGTAACTCATCCGGGTCCACGGGTCGGCGCGGTTGGGAACGGCGACCCCGAATTCCAGTGAACCAAAGCGCGTCTTGGTTTCCGGGTGGGACTGGAGGTGGTTTTTAATTTCCTGATCGATGGAAATGCTGCTGGCCCAGCCAGACGGGGCGCCGCCGCCGCCCATGATGTTGCCGGGGAGGAGCCGACTGCCCGTCAGCAGGCAGCTCATGCCGCGCATGTGGTGGTCGCCGTCGCCCGTGATCTTGTTGAAGACGCCCTTGAGCAGGAGGGTCTTGTTCCTAAAGGGTTCCAGCGGGGAAAGAATCGACTTGAGCTGGAACTGGCCGCCCTCCTCCTCCGGCCAGAACTCCGATGGGAGCGTGCCGTTCGGGGAAAACATGATCACCAGGCGCTGCTTTTTACCCCCGGAGCCAGCCGGTTCCGCAGCGGCGTGCAGGCTGGGCAGGCCATTGAGAAACGGCAGGGCGGCGGTGGAGACTCCGAGATTGCGCAAAAACTGGCGGCGGTTCAGTGGGCTCATAACGGGTGAGGCGACAAAGTCTAGCGGGATTGGCTTCTCAGGAAAGAACTAGTGGGGCGGGTGAGCGCTGCTTCAGCGGGGCAGGCTGGCGACCTTTTCCGGTTCGGGCGGCAGCCCGTGGAGCGCCTTGGTCAGGGCGATCTGGACCAGCAGTTTGCGGATGCTGAAGTTGCCGGCCTCAAACTGCTTGGTGAGGGCGGTTGCCGTGTCCGGGGCAAAGGCTGCCGGCGGCTGCTTGACGCTGTGCAGGAAAAGCTGCTGCACGAAGGCTTCGTGGGCTTTCCCGCTCGAGACGGCGAGCCGTGCCACGTCCGCGGCCGCCGCAAGGCGTACGGTTTTGCCGTCCTCGCCCTCGAAGGAGACGCTGGGGTCGACTGGCTTTTGGTTGTCCTTGGTTCGCCAACGTCCAATGGCGTCGAAGTTTTCGAGGGTAAACCCAAGCGGGTTGATGACCCCGTGGCAGCCTGCGCAGGATTTGTTCTGGGTAAGCGAGGTGACTTTTTCCCGCATGGTGAGGCTCGGGTCGAACTTCGCGTCCTCAAAGGCCACCGCGACGGCTGGGTTCTTGAGCTGGATCCCCACGATGCTCCTGCTCAGAAACACGCCCCTGTGGATGGGCGAGGTCGTCTTGCTGTAGGCCAGCGCCGAAAGCAGGTAGGGATGCGTCAGCACGCCGGCGCGTTGGCCCGGGGCGGTCACAATTTTCTGGAAGCCGTCCTCTGCGATTTCCTGGCCGTAGAGCTTTCCCAGGTTCCGGCTCAGCCACAGGTGGTCGGCTTGGAGCAACTGCCGGTAGTCCGAGGGCTCGCTCCATACGATCTCTTCGAGAAAAAGACGCAGTGACTCACGCAGATCCGCCCGGATGGTCTCGGTAAATTCGGGGAAGAGGGTGGGGTCCTTGGCTGCATGGTCGGCCCGCTCCAGATCCAGCCACTGGTGGAAAAAGCCGGCGAGCTTCGCCTTGGTCCTAGGGTCGGGGAGCATCCGCTGGGCCGCCTTTTCGATCTGTTCGCGGGTGCGCAGCTTGCCCTCCTGCGCCGTCTTCCAGAGGGCGGGATCGGGGAGGGAATCCCACAGCACCTCAGCGAGCCGAGCCGCCACGGCGAAGTCGTCCGGAAGGTCGGTGCTCGAGAGCGCCGGGTAAAGGAAGCGCGGGGACTTGAGCGCAAAGAGGGCTAGCCGTTTCACGGCAAGGGCCGGGGTGGGGGACTTTTGGAAGGTGCGCTCGATCAGGGCCTCTTTTTGCTCGGGGGTGAGCGGGCGCCGGAAGGCGGTTTCGACAAACTTCAGGCCGAAATCCTTGAGCTTCTCGAGACGGTCTGGAGCGCCGGGCTTGGTTCCCGCGAGGTTGTCGAGGTGGAGTTCCAGATGATCGATGACCTCTAGCGCACCGGCGGTGGTGGCCTGGTCCCACTCCTTGGAAACCGTGGTGCCGCGCTCGTAGCCGTCGCTGCGGTCGTCCGCGGGGAGCATCGTGTTGACCACCATGCTTTGGCGAACCTCCTGGGGCATCAGCGCCGCTTGCGGCAAGGGCTGGAGAATCCCGTGCGGCGGCTTCCACCAAACCTCGATGGAGGCGCTCTTGTCCTTGAACTTGAAAAAGGCCACAGCGAAGCGGTAGGTGCGGCCGCCTAGTAAAAAGAGGCTTTTCTTCTCCTCGCGCACCTCCACCGAAGGCGTCACCCAGGAGTCGATCAGGGGTCGTTCCTCGGTGTCATTCACCCAGAGTCGGACTCCGTTTTCCGACTTTACCACAAACTCGTAGGTGCCCGTTTCCGGGGCGATGAGCGAACCGTTCCAGCGCACCGTGAATTCCGAGGCGATCATCTTTCCCGGGACGGGGCTTTCCGCCCCAAAGTGGAAGCTCACCTGCGGATCTACCCGGTCGAGTTTCTCCTGTTTGCGGTCTTTTTTCTCCTTTTTTTTGAGCGCCTCCTTCGCCGCTTCCTCCTCCTCGGGCGTCAGGACGGCAAACCCGGAGTAGACGCCGCGTACCCCGCGCTCGGCCCCCGGCGGGCGGTCAAATCCGGGGCGGAAGCGGCCCACCAGATCGGCGATCGAGTTCTGGTACTGGGAGACGGTCAGCCGCGAGAGGCTTTCCTTGACAGGATGCAACCGGGCGCGGGCCTCGGGCGAGTAAAACGCAGAGTGGATGTAGGCGGCCACCGCGTCGGCATCCGGGCCGACGCAGGTGCCCTCCTTGCCCTCTGGCATGGTCCTGGAAATGAGGCGGGTAAGCGCCTGCACGCTGCGGGTTCCCGCGAGCGGATCGTCGTACTTGCCGTGGACGCCCTCGCCGGCCTTTCCGTGGCATTCTGCGCAACTTTCTTTATAAATTAAGGCCCCCCTGTCCTCGGTTGCCCGGCTTGGGCTGAGCGGGAGCAGCAGCGAACCGGAAAAAAGCACCGCCAGCAGGCTGGAAAGGCCGCACTGGGGAAAGGAGCTGGTGGGTGTCGCGTGGTAGTCCAAGGCGCTTAAGAATACCGCGCGCAGGTCCCTCCCTTAGGGCGTGTCAGGGGTCTGCTGCAGCCCGGGAGGGAGAACGTGGGGGCGTTTGGGGTTCCCTTGCGGGCTTCAGCAGATCCTTTGTCCGGGGCGGTGAGATAAGAGGGGTTCGCTTCCCGGTGCGGCGCCGTGTAGTAAGAGGACGCCTCATGAAACGCATCCTTTCCCCTCTTGTTCTGATGTTTTGCGCGGTAGCCGCGCAGGCCTCCCCCCTGGAGAAGCCCAACATCGTGGTGCTCCTCGCCGATGACCTTGGCATCAACGATATTGGCGCGTACGGCCGGATCGGCCACCGCACCCCGAACCTGGACCGACTGGCCACCGACGGAAAGCGGTTCACCTGTGCGTACGCGCCTGCCTCGGTTTGTTCGCCCACTCGCGCGGCGCTTCTGACGGGGCAGCATCCGGCAAGGCTGCAGATTACCAGTTTTCTGCCGGGGCGTCCTGACTGGCCCGGGCACCGGTTGCTCCAGCCGGCGCTTCCGACGGGGTTGCAAACCGATGCGGCGACCCTGGCGGAGAAGCTCAAAAAAGTCGGCTATACCACGGCCTGTGTGGGCAAGTGGCACCTCGGGGGGCGCAAGCCGCAGGATCCGGGCTCACGTGGGTTTGACAAAGTCTTTGCGGGCAAGCCCAACACGCAGCCGAGCGAGGTGGAGGGGGGCAAGGGCGAGTTTGGACAGGCGGCGAGTGCGGTGGACTTTTTAGAGCAAAACGCGGCCAATCCGTTTTTCCTGTACCTGGCGTTTGACAATCCGCACGTACCTCTTGGCGCGCAGCCCGCGCGGATCGCGGCAAACGCCTCCGCCTTCAATCCGGTGTATGCCGCCATGATCGAGACACTCGATGTCGCGGTGGGCCGGGTGCTCGACAAGATCGACGCGCTGGGACTGCGCGAAAAAACGATCGTGGTCTTCTGTTCCGACAACGGAGGGCTCCACGTACTGGAGTTGCCTCGGACGGCCACAACGCCTGCCACCCACAACACGCCTTTCCGGGCGGGAAAGGGCTTTCTGTACGAAGGCGGGATCCGCGAACCGCTGCTGGTGCGCTGGCCCGGCAAGGTGTCCCCCGGCGTGGTGCACGAGCCGGTGGTGCTGGCGGATCTGGTGCCGACCTTTGTGGAAATGGCCGGGGCGGAGGCGTGCAACCCGGGAGATTTCCGAAGCATTGCGCCGGTGTTGCTGGGGGGCGGGACGCTTGAGGCCCGGCCGCTGTTCTGGCACATGCCCAACTACACAAATCAGGGTGGACGCCCCTCGGGGGCGGTGCGGGAAGGGGATTGGAAATTGATCGAGCATTACGAGGACGGGCGGCTGGAGCTGTTTAATTTGAAGGCGGACCCCTCGGAGTTGAGCGATGTGGCGGCCTCGGATGCTCCGAAGGTGGCGGCATTGCGGGGCAAGCTGGAGGCGTGGCGCCGTAGCGTGAAGGCCTCCATGCCCAAGGGGAATCCGGGCTTCCAGCCGAAGCTTTGGAGCGCGTGCTACGAGGCGTTTGACGCGTCACGGGTGGAGTTGCGCCCAACGGCGGTGGAGATGGCCCGCTCGATGGAGGCCTGGCGCGACGCGATGGACGCGGCCGGGACTAAGCGGCCTGCCGAGGCGGCGAGGGCTCCCGGGCCTGGCGGGCTGGTAGAGTTGAACGCCAAGGATGCGCAGGTTGTTGGCGAAAAACTGCGCTACGAGGAGCCGCCCCAGAAGGATACGCTTGGGTTTTGGGTCAACCCGGCGGACTACGCGGAGTGGGATTGCACGGTGCCGCAGGCGGGCCGGTACGCGGTGGAGGTTTTGCAGGGGTGCGTGAAGGGGGGCTCGCTGGTGGATGTGCGCGTGGGCGAACAGAGCGTCCGCTTTACCGTCGAGGACACGGGCCACTTCCAGCGCTTTGTCCCGAGGCGCATCGGGGTGCTGGAACTGCCCGCCGGAAAAACGGTGGTGTCGGTGAGGCCTTTTGAAAAGAAGGGCGGGGCCGTGATGGATCTTCGCCGCCTGACGCTTGTGCGGGTGGAGTAGACGCCTCTCTTCGGAAGCGCCCTTCCATGTGTTTGCTTGATTCGCTTAGGGAACGCGTCCGCGCCTTGGGTTCAGAGTCTGCGGCGGTGGCGTGCCGGCGTTTTTTCAAGACGGGGCCGGGGGAATACGGTGAGGGCGACGCATTTTTGGGCGTGAGCGTGCCCCGCTTGCGGGCGCTTTTAAGCGCGGCGGACGAGCTGAGTGCCGAGCAAAACGTCGATTTGTTGCAGTCGCCCTGGCACGAGGAGCGGCTGTTCGCGTTGCTGCTGTTGGTGCGCCGGTTTCAGGCCGCCGCCGAGGGAGACAAGGTGAGGGACCAGCTGGCAGCCCTGTATTTGCAGAACCTCGCCTGCGTCAACAACTGGGACCTGGTGGACTCCAGCGCGCCGCAAATTCTGGGGGTCTGGTTGCTGAGGCGGGAGCGTTCGCTGTTGGAAGTTCTTGCGGCCTCGTCGGTGTTGTGGGAACGCAGGGTGGCCGTAGTGGCGACGCAGGCATTCATTCGGGAGGGCGATTTTGCATGGACCTACCGGTTGGTGCGGCTGTTGCTGGGGGATCCGCACGACCTCATGCACAAGGCCTGCGGGTGGATGCTCCGAGAGGCGTACAAAGTGGATGCTGACCCCGTGCTCGGCTTTTTGGAGGAGCACGGCAGCCAGATGCCGCGCACTATGTTGCGCTACGCGATCGAACGGGTGCCGCAGCCGGAAAGGAAGCGTCTTCTGGAAAGATACCGGTAGCGCCCCTCTCCATGTCGTAGTAGAGAAGCCCGCGTCTTATGAAAACCATTGCTACTTTTTGGAAGACGGAAGAGGCCCATCTCCTCCTGCTCAGGTTGGGGGAGGCCGGAATCCCGGCGTTTCTTCAGGAGGAGCACATCACGCAGCTCCATCCTTGGAGCGCTGCGGCGATCGGCGGGTCCCGGGTGCAGGTGGCGAACGCTGATTTTGAAGAAGCCCAAAGGATTCTCTCGGAGTGCGAGACTCAACCGGCAGGCGGCCAAAATCACCGTCTCGGTGCAGAGGGAACGGACCAGGCGCAAAAACTCCGAGGCCTACCTCCGGGTGGACCGCCGGACGGGCAGACCGGCTGTCGGTAGAATAGGGGCTGATTGTTGAAATTCAGCGAAGATTACGGGCGGCCTCGCATGAGGCTTGTTTTTTCCGCCAACTCAACCGCCAAGATTGTTGCTCTTGGCGGTCAGGCATCCGTTTTGGGGCGCGGCTGCGCGCAAGGGCTGCCGGTAACAAGCGCTTCCCCCCGCAGGGGGGAACAGCGAGTCCGCTAAATTGAGAGCCGCGACGCTAGTTTTTGTCCGCTGTCACCGCAGGAAAGCTGTCGGTGCGGAAGGGGCTCGCAGGGAGGCCGCTTGCGTTGATGAAATTGGGCTCCGCGGATTCATCCCAGGCGAAGCGTACGGCAACAGGCTTGGACACGTCTGCCGCATGGACCAAAAGGAACTCGCCATCCACCGTGGCTTCCGCGGGAACGAACTTCTGGTCTTCGCCTGCAATCGTGAAGTGCGTTAGCGCTTTGCCATCCCGCGCTTTGAGTCCGGCAGCGTGTTCAAAAGCGAGGCGCACCTTTCCACCCTCCACCTTGGCCGACTGGTACACGGGGCCGGAGTAGGCGATGCCCTTTTTGCCGTAGTCCTTGCTCAGCGCCCAGTAGGCCAGACGCAGTCCCACGTCCTGCTTGTTGCTTGGATGAATGTTGGTGAAGTTTCCGATGTCGGTGGTCACCGCCATCCCCGTCTTTGGGACGGTTTTGAGCGTGTGGAGCTGTGCCTCCCAGAGCTCGGCGCAGGCCAGCGGGTTGTTGTAGCGGAAGGGGGCAATTTGGACGAAGTAGAAGGGGAGCTCCGGTTGGTTGAAGTCTGCGCGCCAATTTCGGATCATCGCAGGAAACAGGGTCCGGTACTGTTGGGCGCGGCTGACGTTGGACTCGCCCTGGTACCAGATGGCGCCCTTGACACTCAGCGGGAGCAGGGGAGCGATCATCGCGTTGTAAAGGTTTGCCGGACGCCCGGCGCTCAGTGCGGGCGACGAGGGCGCGCCCGGAGCGCGGGGGGCGGGTTGGTTGGCGGCCTTGGCCTCGGCCGCCTTCTTTTCCCAGTCCTCCTTGGCTTTGATGTACGCTTTTTGGGCGTTCTCGGGATTGTAGTCGGCCACCTGTTTGTCCCAACGCTCAAGCAGCGGCTTGAGCGAGGGCTCCGCCTCCAAAGCCTTGCGACTGGCCCAGGATTCCGCCGGGGTGCCGCCCCAGTTCGTCGCGATCAGTCCGACGGGCCGGTCCCCAAGCTGTCTGTGGAGTTCGCGGCCGAAAAAGTAACCGACGGCCGAAAAACCGGCTGCCGTCTCCGGGCTGCAAACCATCCACTCGCCTTTGAGGTCATCGAGGGGGGTGTCCGAGGTCTGCTTGGCGACCTTGAAATGCCGGATCAGGGGGTACTTTGCCGCGGCGATTTCCCCTTCCTTGTTGTCAGACTGGGATACGGCCCATTCCATGTTGGACTGGCCGGAGCAGAGCCAGACCTCGCCGATCAAAATGTCTTTGACCGTCACGGTGTTTTTACCGCTAACGCTCATTTCCAAGGCGGCGCCAGCTGCGGGCACGTCGAGTTTTACAGACCATTTCCCCTCGGCATTGGCAGCCGTGGTGGCGGTCTTTGAGCCGAGGGTCACCTCGATTTTTTCCTGTGGATCCGCCCAGCCCCAGATGGTGGCCAGCTTTTCGGCCTGCAGGACCATGTGGTCGCCGATGATTTTGGGGAGCCGGACCTCCGCGTGTGCCGAGGGAGCCAGCGCAATCGAGCAGGCGAGAAGGAGGTGTCGGGGGGTGTTTTTCATAAAGCTATTGGTTGAGAGGAAGGAGTAAAACGTGGGAGGTTTCTTTGGGAGGAGTCGTTTATTTTTTGAGAAGCCCTAGGA
>JBIKSY010000367.1:0-3411 GCA_044348365.1 Chthoniobacteraceae bacterium | reverse complement strand
CCTCCGGCGCAGAAAACGCCGCAGCGTTCTGCAAAAGCTCCGTCATCGCCTCGAGCACAAGCACCGGATCCAACAGGGCCAGACAGGGCTCCCCCGAGAACACCCACCGCAGCCGGCCCGAAAGCTCGGGCCGCTCCACGGAAAGACGGTCCCTCAAGTCTTCAAACAACAAGTCCACCGGGTAGGGGATCCGGTCCGGCATCGGGATTTGGAACGCCTTTGAAATGCGCACCATCCGCTGGGAGCCGTACCGAACGGCTCCGTGGAGCTGCTCCAGGGCTGCCCCCGCCTTTTCGCCCGCCCCGAGATCCTCCGCGTAGGAGATCAGAAGATCCATCGCGTTGAGATCGTTGCGCACATCGTGGGACAACTGGCGCAGAAACGCGTCCACCAGTTCCACGGAGACGCCGCCCGCCACGCCCGCGGCGTTGACGCCCGCCGTGGACGCCGGATTGCCCATGTCGAGTTTCATGTTATTGGCGGCTAAACCGGTCGGCGCCGGGACCGTCGCCAAACGCACACTGCACGCCTGGACGCGACGCCGCCAGATGGCGTAGGACGTGGTAAACCTGCTCTGCATCGGCGCCAAGGGCAGCAGCGATTTCAGCCGCCGTGTGCGGTGCAGCCCCCAGGGCGCCCGCGACCTGATGCTGCAGGTCGATCACCGCTGTCGCGGCCTTTTTTCCCGCCTCCACACCCGGTTGGTGGTAGGCGTTGACGTTGACCAGAGATCCGTAGAAACCGACCGCCCTGTCGTAGAGAGCGATGAGTGCGCCCACGCTTTCGGGACTCACGTCCGGGAGACTGACAGTCACGGATTCCCGGCCGCTGTCAAAGAGCGCCGAGCGGGTGCCCCGCAGGAAGCCCTGCAGGTAGTCCCCCGCAGTGGTGTCGGGCTCGACCTCGAAGGCTGCGCCGTCCCGCTCTTTGCGCACCTCGATGAAGGTCACAAAGAAATTATGCACCCCGTCGCGCAACTGCTGCACATAGGCGTGCTGGTCCGTGGAACCCTTGTTGCCGTAGACGGCGATCCCTTGATTGACGACCTTGCCGTCCAGATCCAGCTCCTTACCCAAAGATTCCATCACCAGCTGCTGCAGGTACTTGGAGAAAAGCGTAAGCCGGTCCTTGTAGGGCAGCACCACCATGTCCTTGGTACCGCGCCCGCCCCCCGCGTAGTGCCACATCAGGGCCAGCATGAGGGCCGGATTTTTGAGCGGTTCGGTTTCGCGGGTCCACGCATCCATCGTAGCGGCCCCCTTTAGGAGCCGGTCCATGGGAATGCCCTGAAGCACGAGGGGAACCATGCCCACGGCGCTCATAACCGAGGTGCGTCCCCCCACCCAGTCCCACATGGGAAAGCGCTTGAGCCACCCCTGGGCGACGGCGTACCTGTCCAGTTCGCTCCCCTCGCCCGTGACGGCCACAGCCCTCGGGCCAAACGGAACGCCCGCCTGCGCATAGCGGCGCTGGGCTTCCAGCATGCCGTTGCGTGTTTCCTTGGTGCCGCCCGACTTGGAGATGACCACCGTCAGCGTGTGTTCGAGACGCGGCTCCAGGGCGCCGAGCACTCGGTCCATACCGTCCGGATCGGTGTTGTCAAAAAAGTGAAGCCGGATGGGGTTGGAGGAACACCCGAGCGCGTCGGAAATAAACTGTGGCCCAAGGGCCGAGCCCCCGATGCCGATGACGAGCACGTCGGTGAACTCCCCCGAGGCGTGAACGGCGTGGGCGAAGGCGCGGATGTCGGCGTTGGTGCCGACGATGGTTTCGGCGAGTTCCTTGGAGGGGGCCAGTTCGGGGCTGCGCAGCCAGTAGTGGCCCACCATGCGGTGCTCGTCGGGATTGGCTTCGGCTCCCGCCTCCAGCGCGGACATTGCCGCAAGCGCCTTCCGGGCGGGGGCATCCATTTTGGAAAGAAAATCCTCACCGAACCCCATGCGGGAAACGTCCAAAGAGATTCCGAGGCCGGCGTGACGCAGGTGATAATGCTGAAAACGATCCCAAAGTGTGCTCATCGTGAGGGGGATCGAAGCCACCTCCCAGCCCGCTGTCGAGGCGAGACTCGCGGGAAGTACACAATGCGACAGATTTTCCAATCCGAGAGCGCCGGACGCCTGCAAAACCGCGGATGCCGGACCTGAAAACCTCCCCAACCGGGGGAATGTGCCCCCCGGAGCCGTCTTGAAACAAGCGCGACCTTCCGTTCAGCGCGTGGCCGGACCTAGCTGAGCGAGGTGTGGTAAACCTCTGCGCCCTTGTCCAAAAACTCCTTGGACTTGGCCTCCATCCCCTTCTCCAGCGCGTCGTCCTCGCTCACCCCCTGCTCGGCCGCATAACGCCGCACGTCCTCGGTGATCTTCATCGAGCAAAAGTGCGGCCCGCACATCGAGCAGAAGTGGGCGGCCTTGGCCCCTTCGCTGGGAAGGGTTTCATCGTGGAACTCGCGGGCCGTTTCCGGGTCCAGGGACAGGTTGAACTGGTCCTCCCAGCGGAACTCGAAGCGCGCCTTTGAAAGGGCATTGTCCCTGTACTGGGCGCCGGGGTGCCCCTTGGCCAGATCGGCGGCGTGCGCCGCAATTTTGTAGGCAATGACGCCGTCCTTGACGTCCTTGCGGTTGGGCAGGCCCAGGTGCTCCTTCGGCGTGACGTAGCAAAGCATCGCCGTGCCGTACCAACCGATCATCGCAGCCCCGATAGCGGAGGTGATGTGGTCATAACCGGGCGCGATGTCCGTGGTAAGCGGCCCGAGTGTGTAAAACGGAGCCTCGTGGCACCACTCCAACTGCTTCATCATGTTTTCGTGAATCAGGTGCATCGGCACGTGGCCGGGCCCCTCGTTCATGACCTGCACCCCCTTGGCCCACGCCCGCTTAGTCAGGTCCCCCTGCACCTCCAGTTCCCCGAACTGCGCCTCGTCGTTGGCGTCCGCATTCGAGCCGGGCCGCAGCCCGTCCCCGATGGAAAAGCTGATGTCGTACGCCGCCATGATGTCGCAGATGTCGTCCCAGTGCGTGTACAGAAAATTCTCTTTGTGGTGGGAGAGGCACCACTTAGCCATGATGGAGCCCCCGCGTGAGACGATCCCGGTGGCTCGGCGCGCCGTCATGGGGATGAAGCGCAACAGCACCCCAGCGTGGATCGTGAAATAGTCGACCCCCTGCTCGGCCTGCTCCAACAAGGTGTCGCGGAAAATCTCCCAGGTCAGGTCCTCGGCCCGGCCGCTCACCTTTTCCAGGGCCTGGTAGATGGGAACGGTGCCGATCGGCACGGGCGAATTGCGCAGAATCCATTCCCGTGTGGTGTGGATGTTCTTACCCGTGGAAAGGTCCATCACGGTGTCCGCACCCCACTTTGTCGACCAGCGCATTTTTTCAACCTCCTCCTCGATGCTAGAGGCCACCGCCGAGT
>JBIKSY010000366.1:0-3422 GCA_044348365.1 Chthoniobacteraceae bacterium | reverse complement strand
TCGTACATTTCCACTTAGTGATTTCATCGAACTTGCCTCAGGGCGTCTCCGAGAGCGGTCGCTGGCGGGTTCGCAGGCAGCGGTCGAGTCCCAGCCCAACTGGGATGCCTGTCCGCTCTGCCTCGGCGCTGGGGAATCCCCCCCTCACGGAAGAAGCGTTCCGCAGTACGCGCGCGCGGGACGAACATCTTGGGCAATCCTGCCCCCAGGCAAATGCGTCGAGCGTATGCCGCTTGCGGACCTCCTATGGGCGACGCCCCGCCCTTTGTGAGAGCGGATCGCCGGAGTGTTTTACAGCGGAAAGAAACGGCAAAGAACGCCTTCAAGCTGCGGGATCAGCATCGCCCGCGGGAGCCGAGGAAAGCACCCATACCCCTTTGCGATGGCATGGTGAGACGCTGTGAGAATTACGGAGACACGGGGGGAAGTGTTGAAGCTTTTGTTGAAGCTTGGCCTATTTTGAAGGATCTGGATTGAGTTAAGTTCCTCATATCCAGCTAAAGGTACCGGTGGTGGGACTCGAACCCACACGGGGATTGCTCCCCAACGGATTTTAAGTCCGTTGCGTCTGCCATTTCGCCACACCGGCTTTTGGTCCTCGCTGCCCCAATTCTCCCAGAGGACAAAACACTTGTAGACAAAATACGGAAGCGCCCCACTGATCAACTCCCGATCCAGAACCCAACGCCTATTCCACAGCGCACACGCCAACCAAGACAGCCTCCCTCCCCGCCGCACAACCTCCTCCGACGGCGGCTCAGCTTTTTTGCGAGGCCACGTTACGGCTTGTAAATGCGATCAAAATAACCGCCGTCCGCAAAATGCACCCTCTGGGCACTCGCCCACCCCCCAAATGCCGAGTCAATACTCACCATCGTGGCGACACGCGGAAATTGGGGGCCGTGCTTGCGCCACGCAGCTTCGGCCCGGGGCCGGTAAAAGTGCTTGCCCGCCAAATCCTGCCCCTCCTCGCTATACAGGTAGATGAGGTAGGCCTCCGCCAGGTCGCGGGTTTTCTTGATCGTCACATATTTGTCCACAACCGCCACCGGGGGCTCAGCAAGAATGCTCACCGAGGGCGCAATTAACTCCACCTTCTCGGCGCCGAACTCTTTTAGCGCCAGAAACGCCTCGTTTTCCCAAGTGAGCAACACGTCCCCAATCTGGCGCTGCACAAAGGTGGTCGTCGAACCGCGGGCGCCGCTGTCGAGGACCGGCACGTTTTTGTACAACCGGGTCACAAACTCCAGCACGGACGCACTTTCCTTGCCGAAGCTTTTCTCCGCGTAAGCCCACGCCGCCAGATAGTTCCAGCGGGCACCACCTGAGGTTTTTGGATTGGGCGTGATTACTTGGACCCCCGGCGTTACCAGGTCGTCCCAATCCTTGATGCCCTTCGGATTGCCTTTGCGCACCAAAAACACGATGGTGGAGGTGTAGGGAGCACTGTTGTCGGGAAGCCGTTTTGCCCAGTCGGGGGGCAGCAAGCGGGCCTGCTGGCTGAGCGCGTCAATATCGGCGCCCAGCGCGAGGGTGACAACATCGGCGCGGAGCCCGTCAATGACGGAGCGGGCCTGCTTGCCCGAACCACCGTGGGACTGCTTGATGCTCACGCTTTCGCCTGTTGTTGCTTTCCATTGCCGGACGAAGGCGGCGTTAAAGTCAGAATAAAACTCGCGGGTCGGGTCGTAGGAAACATTCAGGAGGTCGCGGGCGGCAAACGCTTGAGCCGAAGCGAAGCAAACAAACAGAAAGAGGCGGGAGAGTATGCGCATAAAACGGGATCGAAAGAGAGACTTGGGACGCAAAAGAGGACCCGTATTTCAAAGATGCTCGTCCGAAACCCGCGAGTCAAACCTGACCGAACAAACACATCAAACGATCCCCCACCCTCCTTGTGTAAATTAGAGACCTCGATCCGGTGAGGTACACTGCCCGCACAAAATAACGGCTGCGGCAGACTAATTAACCTGCTTCCCCTTCCAACCGGCACTTTGGGTTTGCATCAAACGCCCATGACAAGGACCTTAAACGGTCTGACACGTCATATGAGTTCTTCCCGCAGAGTAGTGATCACAGGAATGGGGACCGTAAGTCCCGTGGGTTCGGATCTCCGTACCTTTTGGGACAACCTTACCCACGGCCGGAGCGGCATTGGGCGGGTCACCCTTTTTGATGTTACCGGATACGACTGCCAGATTGGCGGTGAGGTGAAGGGATTCGAGCCTGCCTCCTGGTTCAATGTTCCCAAGGACGCCCGCCGCGCAGACCGCTACGCCCAACTGGCCATGGCCGCCGCTAAGTTAGCGATGGCGGATGCCGGACTCGACGGCCCGGGGGAAGATCCCGAGCGCTTCGGTGTGATCATTGGCTCAGGGATCGGCGGGCTGAAATCACTCGAAGACCAGCATACGAATTTGATCACCAAAGGACCGGGGCGGATTTCCCCCATGATGATCCCGATGATGATTTCCAACATGGGCAGCGGGCTGGTCTCGATGGAGTACGGGCTGCAAGGGCCTAACTTTGCACCGGTTTCTGCCTGCGCGACCTCGGCGCACGCGATCGGGGAAGCCTGGCGCATGATCCGCGACGGTGATGCCGATGCGTTTTTAGCAGGAGGCTCCGAGGCGGCGGTTGTGCCCCTAGGACTCGGGGGGTTCGGTGCTATGAAGGCACTCTCGACCCGGAACGACGCGCCGGAAAAGGCATCTCGTCCATTTGACCGGGACCGGGACGGTTTTGTGATGGGCGAAGGCGCTGGGGTGCTCGTGCTTGAGAGTTTGGAGCGTGCCAAGGCGCGCGGCGCACGCATCTATGGAGAGGTTATCGGGTACGGCTTGACCGCGGACGCCTACCACATGACCTCACCTCCCGAAAACGGGGAGGGCGCCCAACGCTGCATGCGGATGGCGCTACGGAAGGCGGGGATCACCGCCGAAGAGATCGACTACGTCAACGCACACGGCACTTCTACTCCAGTGGGCGACATGTGCGAAGTGCGCGCGTTGAAGGCCGTTTTTGGCGAGCACGCGAAAAAGCTGTCTGTGTCTTCGACCAAATCCATGACGGGTCACTTGCTTGGAGCAGCCGGGGCGGTGGAAAGCATCGCCTGCACGCTCGCTATCAACCACGGGGTGATTCCCCCGACCATCAACCTGGACAATCCGGACGAGGGTTGTGATCTGGATTTCACCGCGCACACCGCGCGGGAGCGTAAGGTCACGACCTGCCTCAACAACAGCTTCGGCTTCGGCGGGCACAACGCCTCGCTTGTGCTCCGCTCCTTCCTTGACTAGGCGGCAACAGCCCGCTTGGGCCGCCAGCACCTTTCCAAACCCACCCGACCCTCCCCCCTTTTTCACGAGGAAGCGCCCACAACTGGGGTGCCGCCTCCTTCCAGCCCTTCCATCCCAAATGAG
>JBIKSY010000126.1:0-11377 GCA_044348365.1 Chthoniobacteraceae bacterium | reverse complement strand
TTGGCCACTCGTCCCATCTTGGCTCAGCCTATGCTGCCGCCTGTCTTCTAGCCGTAGCCGCGCTGTTCTGGGAACACCGGTTGGCCGAAACGCTTATTCCGGAGCGCATCAACCAGGCCTTCTTTCAAATAAACGCATTCGTGAGCCTCGTCTTCCTCACCGGAACGCTAGTTGAATACCGTGTCTGGGAACTGCTCCAAGCGGTCCCCCTCGCCCGGTAGCTACAGCGCGTCCAAACGACTGGCAGCCAGCGGGGCCCGGCGCTAAAACAGCCGCGAGCCAGAACCTACTGTGATCTAAAAAAAGCCTCCGGACGCTGCCCCGCCTTTGTCCCTCCAATCCCGCCCCTACCGGCAGCGCTTCGGTCTACAGAACAACAACAAGGCCCCCCTTCCCCCTCGAGCGACTCAAGCTCGCGGACCCCTCAATGCAACGGATTGTGTCGCCGGCAAATTGAGCAAGTGGCACCTCAACATCACCGGCGGAAGGAAGGACGAAGGAGGCTTGCGCGTCTCCAAAGAACACAGTCCCGCTTGCCCAAGCGGAACTGGCTCGAATGGACACCACACTCTTAGCCCTCTTCGACTCACCCCCATGACCATCTGGCGGTGGACTCCCAACCCGCGCGCGATTCGCCGCTTCCCCCTTGGTTGTTTCCTAAATGGCCCGCGTTCCCGCCCCAGGGCATAGCCGTTTTTTGCTACAAGCCATTTCCGAAGGGTGAGGTGGGACCAAAAGCGGACAGCAATCCCCAAAGACATGGGCCAAAAGCGCTGGCTTGTCGTCCGCATTCCCGACGGACTGCACACCAACCGCAGGATCCCGCTTCTCAGTGCGCACCAACTCTGTTTGACTTCACTTCCTCCTCGATGACCCCACGCACCGCACTAATCGAACGCGCCACCTCTGAAACCCGGATCCGGCTCCACCTCAATGTGGACGGGACCGGTAAAAGTTCCGTGCGCACCAAGGTCCCCTTTTTCGACCACATGCTGACGCTCTTTGCACGTCACAGCCTGGTGGATCTGGATTTGGACACCGACGGGGACATCGAAATCGACTTTCACCACACAGTCGAGGACACCGGCATCGCTCTGGGCCAAGCCTTCACCAAGGCGCTCGGTGACAAACACGGCATCGCCCGGTACGGATCCGCCTATGTACCCATGGACGAAAGCCTAGCCCGCGCGGTGGTGGATTTCAGCGGCCGCGCTTTTTTTGATTACAAGGCTCCCGATGGCATCGCCTCGATGGGCGCGTTTTCCTTCACCCTGGTCGAGGAATTCCTTCGCGCCTTCAGCAATCATGCCGCCTGTAACCTGCACCTGCACCTTCTTTACGGCAGAGACGGCCACCACCTTGCCGAGGCCGCATTCAAGAGTCTCGCCAAGGCGGTCGATCTCGCCTGCCGCATCGACCCCCGTGTCCAAGGGGTTCCGAGCACCAAAGGCGTTCTCTAGGCGCGCACGCTCCCATGATTGCCCTCATTGACTACGGTTCCGGAAACCTGCGGAGTGTTGACAACGCCCTCCGCTCCCAGGGAGCGCAGGTGGAAATCCTGGAGGATCCCGCGCATCTGGATCGGGCAGACGCCGTGGTGCTGCCAGGGGTGGGCGCCTTCGGAGATTGCGTTCAACAAATCCGCGAGCGCGGCTTTTGGGAACCGCTCCAGCGTTGGATCGGCGAGGACCGGCCTTTTCTTGGGATTTGCGTGGGCTATCAGGTGTTGTTCGACGGCAGCGAGGAGGCTCCCGATGTTGCCGGGATGGGGTTTTTCCCGGGGCAGGTGCGCAAGTTTGACTCCCCCGGCCTCAAGGTGCCCCAGATTGGCTGGAATTCCCTCGAGCTGACCGCACCCGGACATTCCCTCTGGCGCGGCCTTCCAGAAAAGCCGCACGTGTTTTTCGTGCATTCCTTTTATCCAAAACCCGCCGACTCCGCCGAGGTGACTGCCAGTTGCCAATACGGTGTCCGTTTTGCGGCGGCGGCTGCCCGAGGACGCGTAGCAGGAGTCCAATTCCACCCGGAAAAAAGCCAGGCCGTCGGTCTGGGCATTTTGCGTAACTTCCTCCACGCTCACGCGCCTGTTTAAGCTTCCAGTTTACCCTCATTTCACACCACCCCGTAACCGTATGCTTCTTTTTCCAGCCATCGACCTGATGGGCGGCCAAGTGGTCCGCCTGCGCCAAGGCAAGCCCGACCAGAAGACCGTCTACCCCGCCCCCCCACTGGCGCACGCGCGGCGCTGGCAGGACGAGGGGGCTGACTGGATTCACATTGTGGATCTGGACGCCGCGTTTTCCGGTGTCCACGCCAATTTGGAAATTGTCCGGGGCATCACCAAGCTGCTCACCCCGGTACAACTCGGCGGCGGCATGCGCTCGCCCGAGGCGGTGCGCAACGCTCTGGAGGCGGGAGTCTCGCGGGTGGTGATCGGAACGCGGGCGGTCGAATCGCTCAGCTTTGTCACAGACATGATTGCGGAGTTCGGAGCGGACAAGGTGGCTGTGGGGATCGACGCCAAGGACGGCATGGTCTCGGTAAAGGGTTGGACGGAAGCCTCCACGATTGAGGCGCTCGAACTGGCAAAGCAGGTTGAACAGGCCGGCGTCAAAACGATCATCTACACCGACATCGCTACCGACGGAATGATGGCCGGGCCCAACTACAAGGGTTTGGAACGCATGCTGGGCGCGGTACGCTGCCAACTGATCGCCAGCGGCGGCGTCTCCAGTCTGGCCGATTTGCAGCGGCTTGCGCAATACCCCCGGATTCACGGCACCATCATAGGAAAGGCGCTTTACGACAATGCGATCCGCCTCCACGACGCGGTCTCCAACCGCAACCGGATGATCTAACGCAAATGAAGGCACTTTACCTTGACTGTTTTTCGGGCATCAGCGGTGACATGACCGTGGGCGCCCTGTGCGACCTGGGCGTAAAACCCTCCACTCTGGAGTGGGAGCTTTCCAAACTGGATTTGGGGCATTTCCACATGCACTTTGAGAGGGAGTCCCGCGGCGAAATCGAAGGCGTCAAATTCAGCATCCACGAGGGAGCCACCCATGTGGAGCCCTGCACCCACGATCACGCACACGATCACGCGTACGATCACGCGCACGATCACGCACACGATCACGCACACGATCACGCACACGATCACGCACACGATCACCCACACGATCACGCACACGATCACGCACACGATCACCCACACGATCACTCGCACGATCACGGCCACCAACACTCCCACAGCCACGCGCACTCCCATCAACCGGAGCGTTCACATGCGCACATCAAGGCGCTTCTGGAATCCAGTGCGCTGTCGCCTTTTGTCAAAAAGCACGCCCTCTCGATTTTTTCCAGGATCGCAGTGGCCGAGGCCAAGATCCACGGCACCACGCCGGAGGACGTCCACTTTCACGAGGTGGGAGCACTGGACTCGATCGCCGACATTGTCTGTGTGTGCGTCGGGATGGAAGCGCTCGGCATTGAGAGAGTCTACGTCTCCGAACTCGAAGAGGGCCGGGGTTGGCTCCAATGCGAACACGGACGATTCCCCATCCCCGCCCCCGCCACGCTTGAAATCCTTGGCGGCATTCCGCTCAGGCAGGGCGAGGAAACCCACGAACTCATCACGCCCACGGGCGCGGCGATTGTGGCGGAGTTCGGCCAGCAGTTCGGCACCATGCCGACGATGCGCACACTCAAGATTGGTTACGGAGTGGGCACCCGCCATCTGGCCTCCCGCCCGAACGTGCTCCGGGCGGTCCTTGGCGAAGTCGAGTAATCGCGCCGCCCACCAACCTCACCAGATGTTGCCAGAGGGATTCGAATCGGACCGGGTCCTCCAGTTGGAAACCAACTTGGACGACATCAGCCCCGAGGTCGTCGGACATGTGACCGGGCTTCTGCTCGCGGCGGGAGCCTTGGACGTTTGGGTCACCCCCATCCAGATGAAAAAGCAGCGCCCCGGCATGCTGCTCGCACTCCTTTGCGAACAAGGTCTTTTGGATTGTCTGACCGAGTTGCTGTTTGCCGAAACCACGGCCTTCGGCCTGCGCATTTCCGAGGTCACGCGCCTCAAACTCCGGCGGGACTTTGTTTCGGTAGCGACGCCCTTTGGACCGATCACGGTCAAGCGCGGGTTCCGTGGCGACACTCTTCTGCAGGTCGCCCCTGAGTATGAATCCTGCAAGGCGGCCGCTGCGCGGTCTTCGAGGCCTCTGCACGAAGTCTTTACGGCGGCCCGGGACGCCGCCCGGGAATAGCAGACCCAAGCGCCGACTCCGACGGCACCGCGGAACTCCCCACAAGAGATCAGCTTTTGGAAAAAGGCAGGAACAATCCGCCCTGCCCGGGGTTCCAGTGGTGTACCCCCCCCTCTTTATGCGCATCTTTGTCCTGCCACTCGTCACCGTTGCATTCTCGGCCTACGCCCAGACCCTGGTTGCACAAACCTCTCCGGCGCGTTCACCTGCCGCCGCGACCCAAGAGGCGGCAGCCATTCTTCGGACCGCGGGAGTTCAGGGAGGAATCGTCGTGCAAATCGGGGTGGGTTACGGCGCCCTCACCGCGGCGCTTCAGGCCAGCGAGTCGTTTCAAGTTCAGGGCCTCGACCCGGATTTACAGTCGGTGGTAAAGGCTCGCGAAACCATCCGCGCCGCCGGCAAATACGGCCCCGTAGCGGTCAGCAAGCTGGGCGGGCCGCTGCTGCCCTACATCGACAACCTGGTGAACCTGGTCGTTTCCGAGGATCTGGGCGCGGTTTCCCGGAGCGAAGCCCTGCGCGTGTTGGTGCCAAACGGAGTGCTACTGCTCAAGAAAAACGGTTCCTGGGAACGCACCGTTAAACCAAAGCCCGGCTCTCTGGACGACTGGACGCATTATTATTACAACGCCAAAGGCAACGCCGTCTCCCGGGACACGGAGGTCGGCCCCCCGGAACGCCTCCAGTGGGTGGGCAACCCGCGCTGGTCCCGGCACCACGACCGCATGTCGAGCGTCTCCGCGCAGGTTTCCTCAAACGGTCGCCTTTACTACATCATGGACGAAGGCTCGCGCATTTCGATCCTGCTTCCCTCCAAATGGGTGCTCATCGCACGGGACGGGTTCAACGGCACCATCCTTTGGAAAAAGCCCATCCAGCGCTGGAGCGATCATCTGTGGCCCCTCAAAACCGGCCCAACCCAGCTGACTCGAAGGCTCGTGGGGGACGGCGACCGCATTTTTGTGGCCAGCGAACTCGAGGGCGCCGTCTCCTGCCTCGACGGCCCCACCGGTAAGGTCCTCCGCGAGTATCCGGAAACCAAGGGGGTCGAGGAAATCCTCCATGTCGACGGAGTGCTCTACCTTCTGGTCAACCAGGGCAAGTGGGCGCTTAACGATTACGCCCCCAAACAGCAGAACGACCAAGGCCGGGTCGCCAATGAATACGAGTGGGACCGCCAACCCCGCCAACTCATGGCGGTGGAGGCTGACTCCGGCAAGGTGCTCTGGAAACAGGCTGCAACCTGCGCCCCCATCACCTTGGGCACCGACGGGAAGTCGCTGGTCTTTTACGACGGCAGCCAGGTCCAATGCCTCGACGCGGCAACGGGCCGGAAAAACTGGGCAAGCGACAATCAAAAGGCCCGCAAGCTCATCGAATACAACTTCGGGCCACGGGTACTCATTCACCAAAACGTCGTGCTTTATGCCGGGGGCGACGGAGTGGAACGGGCGCTGGATTTGGCCACCGGCAAACAACTCTGGGAGGGCTCGCACGAAAAGTCCGGGTACCGCTCCCCAGAGGATCTCATCGTCGCGGGCGGCCTCGTTTGGAACGCAGGCACGACCCAGGGCAAGCAGACCGGCGAGTTTACCGGCCGCAATCCGGTCACCGGCGAGATCGTCAAACAGTTCGCCCCGGACGTTCCCGAAGGCACCTACTGGTTCCACCACCGGTGTTACATCGCGAAGGCCACGGAGAAGTTCATCATCCCGTCACGCACCGGCATCGAATATGTGGACATCGCCAAACAGCACTGGGACCTGAACCACTGGGTGCGCGGAGCCTGTCTCTACGGGGTGCTGCCCGCCAACGGCCTGACCTACGCCGGTCCCCACAACTGCGCCTGCTACCCCGAGGCCAAACTCGACGGTATGAACGCGCTTGCCTCCGGAAGTGGCAGCCCGCATCCGGAGGCCGCTCCCGACGAGGAGCGACTCGAACACGGTCCGGCCTGGGGTTCCCCCCTCGTGGAAACCGCTGCAGATCCGAAGGACTGGCCCACCTACCGCCACGACCCGGCCCGCAGCGGGTTCAGTGACCAACCCCTGCCCGATGGCCTCGGCCCCGTC
Source organism: Chthoniobacteraceae bacterium (assembly GCA_044348365.1). Classification (GTDB taxonomy): domain Bacteria; phylum Verrucomicrobiota; class Verrucomicrobiia; order Chthoniobacterales; family Chthoniobacteraceae; genus Chth-196. The sequence goes on along the minus strand of JBIKSY010000126.1, from coordinate 5,035 downwards.
TGGGAGCACGCCCTTCCCGGACGCCTCTCGGCGCTGAGCATCGCGGGCGGGATGGTGTTCGTCTCCCAGGTCGACGCACACACCCTCCATGCCCTCGACCATGCCACCGGCAAACCGATGTGGCACTTCACCGCCGGGGCACGCATCGACTCCCCTCCCACCTTTTGGAAGGGCCGTGTCTACTGCGGAGGCAAGGACGGTTGGATTTACTGCCTCCGCGCCTCCGACGGCGCCCTAGTCTGGCGCTTTCTGGCCGCCCCCAACGAACGCCGTCATGCGGCTTGGGAGCAGGTGGAAAGCGTCTGGCCCGTCCACGGCAGCGTCCTCGTGGAAAAGGGGGCGGTCAATGCCGTTGCCGGCCGTTCGGTCTTTCTCGACGGCGGAATGCGCTTTGTGCGCCTGGACGCTCTCACCGGAAAAAAACTGGCCGAACAGGTCTACAACGACAAGGACCCCGAGACCGGCGGAGACTTTCAGGACCGGCACAAGACCCTCCAAATGCCGGTAGGCCTCAACGACATCCTGTCCAGCGACGGCTCGATCTTGTACCTGCGCTCTCAGAAGATCAAGGAGGACGGCACCCGCTTTGACATCGGCCCGGTAAGCGGCAACGCCACGGAACAAGGCGGCGCCCAAAAGGGTGAAGGCCGGCACCTCTTCGCCCCCATGGGCTTTCTGGACGATTCCTGGTTTCACCGCAGCTACTGGGTCTACGGGAAAAATTTCTCCGGCGGCCACAGTGGCTACTTTCAGGCGGGCAAGTACACGCCCGAGGGCAGGATCCTCGTCCACGACAAGGACAACGTGTACGGCTACGCCCGCGAAGCCCGCTACTACCGCTGGACCACCACAATGGAGCACCAGCTCTTCAGCGCGGCAAAAGACGCACCTGAGGCCCCGATGGAGGCCGACAACAAGCCGGGCGCCAAGAAAACGAAGCCGGCACAGTCCGCCCAGTTGCCGTCTGTACGCTTCGCCTCGGAAAATCTTCCCATCGAAAACACCCCGTTGACGGTGGAGATGTGGATTCTTCCTGATGGAAAGGACGGCACTTTGGCCCAGCATGGTGGCGCCAGGATGGGATACTCGCTTGCGCTGCAGGACGGCCGGCCAGGGTTCAGCGTGCGCACAGGCCCCGGGGAGGCCGTCACCGTCGACGCCCAGCGCCCGTTGGACGGCGGGTGGCATCATGTGGCCGGGGTGCTGGCGGAGGGAGGTGTCCTCCGGCTGTTTGTCGACGGCCAACTCGCCGCGGAGACCAAGGGCAAGGGACTCCTCCCGGGCCAGCCCGCCCTTGGACTCCAACTCGGGGCGCCGGCGGGCTCGCAGGTCTCCTCCTTTGGAAACAGTCCCTACACGGGCCTCATCGACCAGTTTGCCGTGTACAACCGCGCCCTTGGGGAAGCCGAGCTTGTGGAGCACGCAAACAGCGCGGTGGCCTTCAAATCGGCCAAAGGCGCAGTCCTCGCAGCAAGCTTCGACAACGGAAACGCCCGGGATGAATCCGGCCGCGGAAACAACGGTGTTCTCAACGGCGTAGACACCGGCAAGGGCAAGGTTGCCACCGCCCTGTGGTTTCGCAAACCCGCGGCAGGAAACGCCAAGTCCGCGCTTTCAGCCTCCACCCCGGGAGCCGCACCGAACACCAATCCGGGTAAAGGTTCGTTTGTCGAGCACCGCTGGGAGCACCCCGTGCCGCTCTTTCTACGTGCGATGGCGATGGCTCAAAAAACCATGTTTGTGTCCGGCCCGCCGGACCTGATCGAGGAGGAGTACGCCTTTGAAAAAATCAGCCAGAAGGACGGCGCCATTCAGGAACAGCTAAAAGAGCAGGACGAAGCCTTGGACGGCAAGCGGGGAGCCAGCCTGTTCCCCGTGTCGGCTGAATCCGGTAAAATGGGGGCGGAACTCAAGTTGGGCAGTCCCCCGGTCTGGGACGGCATGGCCGTCGCCCAGGGTCGGCTTTACGTGGCCACGGTGGAAGGAAAGGTGCTTTGCTTTGGAAAACCACAGTAGCCAAGGCGGACCCGTTTCATGCCCCACCTCTTCTCCAAACCAACCGCCCGGCCTGGCAACCGGCGGGCGGAATGTTTCCCGCTGGCGACGCTGCTGGTTTTGCTACTCTTTGCGGGCGGACTGGCCGTGTCGGCGTGCGCCTGCAGCCTGCCGGTCTTTCGCTTCGCGCTGGACCGCTGGCCCGCCGACACCTTCCGTCTGCTGGTCGCCGAAGAGGAGGCTCAGCAGCCTGCCGTCTCGAAGTTCCTCCGCAACTTCGGTGCGGATTCAGGGCTGAACTTGGAAATCCAGCGCACCACGGAAGGCCCCTCGCGACTGCTGCGTCCCCCCCACGGGGACGCCACAGAAACGACGCTCTGGAAGGGAAAAGTCGAGTCAAACTGGCTCCAGTCGCTGGGTGAAGCTCCGTCCGCCACGGAGTTGGTGCGGCGTCTTCTCGCAGGCGACTCCGCTGTCTGGGTGCTGGTGGAGTCTGGGAATTCAGCGCTGGACGAAGCGGCCGCAGCCGCCCTCGAAAAGCGTCTTGGCTACCTCCAGCAGGCCATCCAGATCCCCCCCGCTGATCCAAACGACCTTAGCAGCCGCCCGGGTCCCGGCCCCGAACTGACCATCCGCTTTTCGTTGGTTCGGATCCGGCCTGCCGCCCACGCCGGCGAGGATTCGGACGCACTCCTTCGCGCCGCGCTTGCAGGCCCTCAGTCAGGGCTCGCTTCGACAAACCAGCCCTGGTTTGCAGCCGTATTCGGTCGCGGCCGTGTCTTGGGCGCCTGGGCGGCCGCAGACTTTGGCAACGAACAGGTCGACGAGATCTGCCTTTTCCTCTCGGGCGCCTGCTCCTGTCAGGTGAAACGCCAGAATCCGGGCTGGGATCTGCTGCTCAAAGTGGATTGGGAGGAGCGCCTGCGCGCCATCGGACTTGCCCGGGAGCAGTCCGCACCAAACACGGCAACTCCGCCAGCGGCCCAAAGCGCGGCTCCCTCCCCTGCCCCCGAACCGGAAACCGTCCGCTTCGAACCCGCCGCGCCTCAGCCAAACGCGGAGGGTGCGAGCTCACCTCCGCCCCATGGCCCACCCCTAGGGACCGTCGCAATCCTTTTGCCCCCGCTCGCTGCCCTGCTGTTGGCAATCGCCTCCAGGCATAGGTCGAAAAAGCCTCTCGAAAAATGACGCGTCCCCGAATGCTCGTGCTCTTGCTGGCCCTCCTGTGCCCGTGGATGAGCGCCGCCTGCAGGAAAAACACGACCTCCTCCGAAAAACCCTCCCTCGTCGTGTACTGCGCCGCGGGCATTCGCAAGCCGCTGGAAGCAGTGGCGGCATCCTATGAAGCCGAATGCGGAACCACGGTCAGCTTTCAGTTTGGCGGCAGCAGTACGCTTCTGAGCCAACTTCGCGTCGCCCGAAGAGGCGACCTTTTTATCGCCGCCGACGCCGAGACGATGGAGGCAGCCAACCGCGCCGGCCTGACCCACGAGGTGCTTGCCTTCGCCCTGCAAACCCCGGTGCTGGCCGTGCGCACGGGAAATCCAAAGTCCCTCGCTTCCTTTGAGGATCTGCTCCGTCCCGAGGTCCGCCTGGCACTCACCAACCCAGAGACCGCCAGCATCGGCAAGGCGGTTCGCGCCGCAGCGGGGGCCCGCTGGGAACAACTGGCCGCGGCGGCAACGGTGATGAAACCCACGGTGACTGAGATCGCGGCAGATCTTTCCCTCGGGGCAGTGGATGCCGCCATTCTTTGGGACGCCCTTCCCTCGCAGTTTGCCGGCATCGAAACAATGCACCTCCCGGAACTGGACGCCAAACGGGAACCTGCTTCCGCGGGCATCCTGGCGTCCTCCAAGCAACCGACTGAGGCACTAAAGTTCGCCCGGTTTCTGGCTGCTCCCGAAAAGGGGGGTGAACGGCTCAAGACGGCAGGCTTCACGCCCCTGCCGGGGGACGCATGGGCGCCCAAGCCGGAACTGGTCATTTACAGCGGCGGCGTCAACCGGCCCGCCATCGAGTCCCTGCTCCAGGCTTTTTCAACGAGGGAAGGAGTGGGGCTGACCACCGTCTTCAACGGGTGCGGCATCCTTTGTGCGACGATGAAGACGCTGGGCGACGGCCAGAACTCAAAGTTTCCAGACGCCTACTACGCCTGCGACCTGTGTTTCGTCCCTCCCGTAGCGGAGCAGTTTCCGGAAGCCTTTCTGCTGACGGAGACCGAGATCGGCATCGCCGTGCGGGAGGGTAATCCAAAGGGGGTCAAAACCCTTGTGGACCTGGCGCAACCCGGACTGCGGGTCGGCCTCTGCAATGCGGAACAAAGCACCCTTGGGTTTATGACCCGGGGCATTGTCAAATCATCGGGCCTGCTCGAAAGCATCCAGCGCAACGTGGCGGTCGAAGTGCCCACCGCGGACTTCCTCGTCAACCAGATGCGGGTGGGTGCGCTCGATGCGGCGATCGTTTACCGAGTTAACGTACAGGCTGCCTACGCCCCCTTGGAGTTTATGCCCCTAACACACGCCGGGGCAAAGGCGGTGCAGCCCTTTGCAGTGCGCGCCCAATCCCCCAACCGGCAACTGGCGCTCCGATTGCTTGAGTTTCTCAAGGCGCACCGCGCGGATTTTGAAAAGGCGGGCTTTGTATGGCGCGGCTCCGAGAGCCCGGTTCAAAGCAAACAGATCGAAGTTCCCGCTTGGCTCAAGAACAACTAAGCTGAGGCGGACCGCCCGGGTTCGCTGCGTGCCGATTGCAGCCGCGATCCCTCGGCGGCCATTTTTGGCACGCTGCTTCCCGAGATCCGCAGCAGCCCCACCCCCCTTTTGAAGACCTCCAAAATCTCCCTTTTCTGGATTCTGCTGGCGCTCATTACAGGGGGCTACACCCTGTTTTTACTGGGGCTGCTCGGTGCCACCGCTGCATACAGCACCCCCGCCCACTTGGTGAGCACGCTCAAGTCGCGGGAAATCCAACACTCTATCCAGCTCTCCCTGCTCACCTGCACGGTCACGGCTCTCCTCTCCCTGCTGCTGGCCGT
>JBIKSY010000365.1:0-3427 GCA_044348365.1 Chthoniobacteraceae bacterium | reverse complement strand
GTCAGCCTTGCACTGTTAGCGCAGACCCACGTTTTTCATCATCTCAAGCAACATGCTGTTGGGCTGGACAAGGGTACATCGGAAAATTGACTTTCAATGATCCAAGTATTCAAGCTGCGCTAAAATATTTAACGCATTTTTTTGACGTTTCTGCGTGCCCACAAAACATCAATTTAACTCAAGACATTATCGACTCTATAATTAAAGCGCCGTAGTTTACAGATCTGATTTACAGGCTTGATAAATTAGAAAATCTCGAACATCACTGCAGTTGATCCCCTAAATTTTCACCTCAAAAATGTCTGAGGGGGGGATCAACTTCCTAAAAACGGGAAAAAGGGGGAGGGTGGGGTACGAAGTGCGGTAACGGGTGAACGAGTGCGCCCCCAGAAAGACAAGCGGAGTCACGGCGCGGCTCCCAGAAATGAGTAGCTCCACTGCGGCTTCCAAAAAAAGGTGAAGCCACGCAACACCGCCCCCGAACCACACAGCTTTGGGAGCCTCCAGTGTATGGCTGCTCCCAGCCCGCCACCGTTTGAGTGTGTGCCACGTCCCTCTCCACTCAACAGTGATTTGGAAGCCACCAGTGTATGGCCACTCCCAGCCTGCCACGTCTCCAGCCCACGCCATGTCCCTCTCCGCTCCACAGAGGTTTGAGAGCCTCCAGTGTATGGCAGCCCCAAAGCGCCCCCAGTGATTTGCCCGGGGGGCGTCCGGTGGCCTCGGCGGCGGTCTCCGGCCTCACCCCCAGCCCCGCCGCCCTTCGGGCCTCCGACCCCAGCCCCGCGGGTAGAACCGCCGCGTGGCCCCCGCCCGCCCCGGCCATTACGCCGTCCCATCGCGTGCAGCCCCAGCTTGTAACGCCACGTCCAGCGCGCTCGGGTGCTCGCTGCCGCTCGCAGGCCGCAGCGGCCCCGGCTCAGGCCCCCCGGGACCAAGGCAAAGGCCGCTGGCCTCACGTCCACCTAGACCGCCACGCCAAACAGTCGACAACCCGACATTTTGTCACGGAACAGCAAAAACTGCTTCCCAACCTGGGTCATCTAACACTCCCGAAACTAACCTCTTTGCTTCAATAATACCCGAGGGATCGTCCAACTGCTGACCATATTCCCTCTGATAAACAACGGCTGTCCTCGAAACGCCAAGGCCAACGACAGAATCACTTGGGAGAATCCATCGGTAACGCTTCAAAAACGATGCTGCTGCTCGCAGTTGTGAAAGGCGATTTCGATTGCCGTTTCGTTCTGCGATCAACGCTACTTGCCAGTTACCAGAAGGAAGCAACTGGAAAACATCAAAATACAAAGGAGTATCAGTCCAACGCTCTGGGCTTATGGAGTCCACATAACGACAGGGTTTAGGCCGATTTGATGCAGCTTGCTCGGACATAACACCATCAGCCTGGAGTGCTGGCTTCATGCCGCAAGAATAAATTTATACCGCCATCACAATTGCGAAGGGCATTCATTCACTCCATCACCGCCAACTCTGGTCGTGGACCGCTTTGGGTACGCTTCACCAAGAGCCGCGCCTCACCACCGCCCACCAACAGGTACTGCAAGCTCTCGGCCACATGCGAGTAGTCGTTCTTGTCCGGCATGTCCCGGTACTTCGCCGCGCCTCCAACCTGCACACGTTTGAGCGCATACCCACCCGCCATCGCCTTTCGTAGCACCGCACACTGCGGATGCACGATCAGTCCGGGGGCGCCGTCAATGAGCCTGGACAAGGCTCCTGCCACGGATTCCCTGCGCTTGATGAAGTCGTTGGTCGCTGCCGGTTGCGCTGGAATGCCAGCTTTTCGCAGAATCTGAAACGGTGTCACTTCGTCCGTCTGGGCACGAACATCGCCAGCCGGATCACCTGTGATCTTCGCAAACGTGAAGCCCTTGTAACGCTCGTTCATCACGCGACGCAGCACCTCGCTGAAGCGCACGGCTCCCATGTCTTCGGTCACCAACTCGCTGTGAACGCGCCACTGTCCCATTGGTGTGCGTTGCGCGATGGTCGCCGCCGGTGTCAGTCCGAAGTCGATGCCCACATACAGAGGCCACCTCTCTGTCACCTCGAACTCGGCCACGTGCACCGAGTCTTTGAACTCCGGGTACACCGGCTTGCCATCGCGCACATACCCGTACTCGCCATGGACGTACACCTTCACCCAATCGGGGTCTTTACCCGCCACCTGCCGTTCGTAGTACTGGTCAGGCAGATGCTCACGGTTCTCTGCGTGTTCGCTTAGACCGCCCGGTTGTTTGAAGAACCTCCAGCCTTGTGGCTGGTCTTCCTCTGCCAGCTTGTACCACCAGTGGTCTGAATCCGGTGGGTTTGTATCGGCAATGATGCCGCTCCAACCGGTGCCGCCCATGGCCATGCTCGGATAACGACCCACACGTCCGGTCAGCCCGTCGATGACAGGCTTCGGCACCTCACGGGCTTCGTTCACCCAGGCTCCCGTCAACTCCATCGAGAGCAGCTTCGATATGTCCTGGGGCCGGTCGAGCGCCACAAACAGGACTTCCAAGTCCATGTCACCCATCTTGATGTGGTGGAACGGTGGCCCTTCGTCCACCCAACGGCCGAGTTCCGGGCTCACCCACTGATGCCACGACTTGATCGTGGTGGTGCGTAACTCTGGATAAGTATTTCTGATAACCGCCCAACGGCTTCGACGAATCTTGTCCTTGCCCGGCTCCTGCAACGACGCGCGCCGGAGAATCTCCATGATACAGACCGTCGATTTGCCGCTGCCGAACGGTCCCATGATTCCCCGGAAGAACGAGTCGTCCATCATGAACGCCTTCGCCACAGGGCCGGCTGGTTTGTAATTTGTCATTGAGCGAAGCGAATCAAATGGGGCCTGTGGCCCCTAAGAGAGGTCGATCCTGATGTTGAGACCGCCTCCAGCCGTGTCGCCCTTGAGTGCAACATGTTCTCCGTACTCCTTCGGTAGGATGCGGCTTGCAGTCCATTTGCGGGTGTCGATTCGCATCTTCTGCCACGTCACCCAGCCTTGATCCACGCGGCCGTCCGGCAACAGGGGGGGCTTTTCATCACACATCGCCACAAGCTCTTCCGCAAACCGGTGTGCCTGTACTTCACGCGCCGCCTCAAAGCCCGCTTTGCAACCTTCGTGGTCCTGTCCCACCCAATAGCGCACCGCCGCCTCACTCGGCATCCCGGGGCTGACGCAAATCGCCCGCAACGATTCCCCGAGGCTGATCCGTTCACAGATAACCGCCATCAACTCCGGGCTGTACCGCACCACCTGCCTCTGGCTGGACCCTCGTTTCTTACTGGGGACAATCTCATTCATCCCTAGGGAATCGTACTACCCGACCTGTGCGGTTTTCTTTTGTCGCGTACCACCTCACCACACGTTTCAGCCTGCCATTCCGCGGCCCTAACCCGTTCTGCCCGCCAC
>JBIKSY010000125.1:0-11470 GCA_044348365.1 Chthoniobacteraceae bacterium | reverse complement strand
TCCCCTTCTGCTAGTCTTGTTCTGCTGTCTCTTCGCTCTATGTGCCGAGGCGGCCCGGACGCCTCCACTCCGCGCTGGTGTCGCCAAGATCGAAATCACCGACCGGGCGGCCGGTCCGGTCAACGATCCCCTGTATGCCAAGGCGTTAGTGCTCAGAAACGGCGGTACCACCATCGTGCTCATCACGCTGGACGCCGTCGCCATTGGTGAAATCGGACGCATCGGCGACGGGTTTTTGACGGCGGTGCGGGCCCAACTGCAGACCGAGTTGGGCATCCCGCCCGCCAGCGTTGTGATAAACGCGAGCCACTGCCACGGCGTGGTGCGGACAGACACTGCGGCACTTGCCGTGCAGGCGGTCCGGGAGGCGGTTCGCGACATGGTCGAGGTCAGGGCGGGCACAGGCACGGGCCGGGAAGACCGCATTAGCGAGAACCGCCGGCTCCGGATGAAGGATGGCAGCGAAGTCGACATGCGCCGCGCCTACGCCCTCCCGTGGGACCAGGAGGTCGCGGGCGTCGGCCCCATCGACCCGGAGGTAGGCGTGCTTCGCATCGACCGCGAAAGCGGAGTCCCGCTCGCCGTTCTCTACAACTTCGCCTGTCACCCAATCATGAATCCTCCGGGCAAGGGAAACTCCGCGGACTTTCCGGGTTTCGCGTCGCGGTTGATTGAGGACACGCTGGGCGGCGGGGCCGTCGCGTTTTTTGTGCAGGGCTGCGCGGGCGACATCAACCCGGTGCATTACAAGGAGGTCAACCGCCCCCCGGACGCGGAGCCGCTTGGCAACCTACTTGGGCTGAGCGTCCGCAACGCCGTGGACAAAATCCAAACCAAGGAAGGCGCGGAGCTCAAGATCCTCAACGAACGCATCCTGCTCCCGAGGGGGGACGATCTGGAGCGGCGCATCGATGCCATCCAGAAAGAACAGGCCCGGCTCCTGGACTCGCTGAAGCCCACGAACATCAACTTTAAAACCTTTCTCCCGCTGCTGCTCCAACAAAGCCTGTCACCGGATTACCCCTCGCACAGCGCCCAGGGCTACCTCCACGAACGGTCCTTGAACCGGGACACCCTCGCGAAGCTGGACGCCGAAAATCGCCTGCAAGTGGACGCCTACCAGAAGAACATCCAGACCATGGAGCACCTCACCCGGCTTAACACCAACCTCGCCCTGCTTAAGAAGCACCTCGTGCAAAACCAGGCGGCCGCGAACCCCACACTCCCGGTGGAAATCGTCGGCCTGCGCATCGGGGACTTCAGACTGGTGACCTTCCCCGGCGAACTCACCGTGGAGGTGGGTCTCAACATCAAGCGCGCCGCCAAGCAACCCAACGTCTTCGTCGCCGGCTACACAAACGGGTACATCTATTACGCTCCAACCGCCGCGCAGCGCACCAACACCGGCTACGCACAGGAGGACTGCGACTCACTGGTCGCCCCGCAGTGGCAGTCTCTGTTCGAACAGAAAGCGGCCGCACTTCTCGGCGGACTCTGATCCGTCCCCCCCCACCCACCCACAGCCAGAGAAATCCACCCCTATGAAACCAACCCTCCGCCGCCTCGCCGCCGGTGCGCTGTTTCTGAACGCCTCCGCCCGAGCGCTTTGTGCGGTCCAGACAGGCGGCGACGGGACTGACTTTTTTGAAAAACAGGTTCGGCCCATTCTGGTGGAACGCTGCTACGACTGCCACAGCGCGGAGACAAAAACAAAGGGCGGTCTCTCCCTCGACACCCGGGAAGGCACCCTCAAAGGGGGCGATTCCGGAGCGGTTCTCACCGCCGGTGACCCGGAAAAAAGCCTGCTCATCGAGGCCGTCAGGTACAAGAACCACGACCTCCAGATGCCCCCGAAAAAACGTCTCTCCGACGCCGAGATCCGGACGCTGGAGACCTGGGTCAAAATGGGGGCGCCCGACCCGCGCACAGGACCGGTTGCCGCGAAGGCGGGCAGGGTCATTGATGTGAAGGAGGGGCGCAAGTTCTGGAGTTTTGCCCCGCTCTCCCGCAGCCAACCGCCCGCTGTGCCCGGAACCGAAACCCCCATCGACGCCTTTGTACAGGCAAAGCTCCGCGGGCAGCGCCTTCCCTCGGCCCCGCCCACCGACAAGCGCACACTTCTCAGACGCGCCACCTTTGACCTGACCGGCCTGCCTCCTACCCCCCAGGAAACCGAGGTCTTCGTGGCCGACACCTCCCCGGAGGCATTCCAACGCGTGGTCGAGGCCCTCCTCGCCTCGCCCCAATACGGGGAGCGCTGGGGCCGCCACTGGCTCGACGTGGTTCGCTACGCGGATTCAAACGGGATGGATGAGAACGTGGCGTTCGGTCATGCGTGGCGTTACCGCGACTACGTCGTGCGCGCATTCAACGAGGACAAGCCGTTCAACGAGTTTCTTATCGAACAAATCGCCGGGGACCTCCTCCCCCGCGGGGAGGATTCTGTTGTCGCCACGGGCTTTCTCGCGCTGGGCGCCCGGGTGCTGGCCGAACCGGATGTGCAAAAGCTGGAAATGGACATCATCGACGAGCAGATCGACACCCTCGGCAAAGCCTTTCTTGGGATGACGCTCGGCTGCGTGCGCTGTCACGACCACAAGTTCGACCCGATTTCGCAGGACGACTATTACGGACTTGCTGCGATCTTCCGGAGCACCCGCAGCCTCTCCCAGGAAAAGATGGGAGCGATCAAGTTCTGGTACGAGCACTCGCTGGCGAGCCCCTCCCAGCGTGAAACAAAGAAACAAACCGACGAGGTCCTCAAGGAAAAGCAGGCGCAGGTCGCGTCCTTTCTTTCCAAGGCGCGCAGCGAAGTGAAGCGCAAGACGGAGGCCCTCGCGGCGGGTTACCTCGCAGCGGCCTCCCAGCTCAATGCGGAGGCGCAACTCAAAGACGCCACGGCCGCAGCGAAGCCGTACGGTTTGCGGGCGGAAATCCTCCTTTCCTGCCGCAAACACCTCGAGGGGCAGCGCGAGCACCCGCTGTTTCAGGAATGGTGGGCACTCTTTCCGAAGCGGGATCCCCATGCGGTGCGCAGCCACTACGCACCCCTCTTTGCTGAAGCGCTCAAAACCAAGGCGGGGCCGGCATTTGCGGCGCTGACCGATCCGAAGGGCTTTCTCGCCCTCCCAGTCAAGGACGCCGAGGTGCTCGACCCGCCGGCGCTCGAATCCCTCGCCGCATTGCGCAAGGACATCGCACAAATCGAGGCCGCCCGTCCCGAACTGCCCGCAGCCATGGGGGTGGGCGAGGCCAAGATTTTACAGACGCTTCCCGTCCACATCCGCGGCAGCCACCTCACCCTGGGAAAGCCGGTGGAACGGGGCTTTCCCGAAGTGTTGCGGACCAGCTTCAGCAATCCGATCCTACCCGAGAAGCAAAGCGGGCGCTTGGAACTAGCGCGCTGGCTTGCCTCCAGCGAAAATCCGCTGACTGCGCGCGTGCTCGTCAACCGGGTGTGGCGGTGGCATTTCGGGCAGGGCATTGTCAGCACCACGGACAACTTCGGCACCATGGGCGCAAGGCCCTCCCATCCGGAACTGCTCGACTGGCTGGCCCGCCGGTTTGTTGAATCCGGTTGGTCCATCAAGGACCTCCACCGGCAGATCATGCTTTCCGCAGTCTACCAGCAGAGCAGCAACCTGCCTTCCTTTCCCTCTGACAAGGAGGATCCTCGGTTGGTGGACCCCGAAAACAAGCTGCTCTGGCGCGCCCACATCCAGCGCCTCGAGGCGGAACAGATCCGCGACGCAATGCTGGCCACCAGCGGATGGCTCAGTCCTGAAATGGGCGGCAAGACGATCCCCCTGCGCAACCGGGAGTTTGTGTTCAACCACACCAGCAAGGATGCCACCACCTACGAAAGCCCTCGCCGAACGCTGTATCTGCCCATCATCCGCAACCACCTCTACGACATGCTCGAGCAGTTCGATTATCCGGACCCAACCATGCCCACAGGCAGCCGGAACAGCACGGTGATCGCACCGCAGGCCCTCCTCATGATGAACGCGCCGATCGTCCTCGAGGCCAGCAAGCGCCTGGCGCAACGCCTGGGTAGGCTTCCCTCCCCGGAAGACCGCGTCGCCCAAGCCTACGCGCTCCTGTACGGCAGGCCGCCTCAACCCGAGGAACTCTGGGAGGCGCTGCGCTGCGTGGAGGAGTTTGTGCAGACCGAAAAACCCGAACGCGCCTGGGCCCTTTTCTGCCACGCGCTGTATGCCGCCAACGAGTTCGTCTATTTGAGGTAACCGTTCATGAGCCCCCTTCCCAAATTTCAGCCGCTGTCCCGCCGCTCCCTGCTTGAACGCAGCGCGGGCGGATTCGGTTACGTTGCGCTCCAAGCCCTGCTCGCAGGGGAATCCGTCCGCGCCGCCGCGGCAAACCCGCTGTCGCCGCGCACCGTGCCCTTCCCCGCACGCGCCAAGCGGGTGGTATTCCTCTTTATGAAGGGCGGCCCGAGCCACGTGGACACGTTCGACCCCAAGCCCCTGCTGCAACGGGACGACGGCAAGCCCTATCCGTTCGCGCAGCCCCGCGTGCAGTTTGCCGCGACTGGCAAACTTTTAAAATCGCCCTGGAGCTTCAAGCAGTACGGCCAAAGCGGTCTGTCTGTGAGCGAGCTGTTCCCGAACGTGGCACGGCACGTGGATGAACTTTGCGTGCTGCGATCCCTCCACGGCACCAATACCGCCCACGGCGGCGCCTGCCTCAAACTCCACACCGGCAGCGACACGCAGGTGCGCCCCAGCATGGGCTCCTGGCTGATGTACGGCCTTGGCACTGAAAACCAGAACCTGCCCGGGTTCATCACCATCTGCCCGACCTTCGCCCACGGCGGCGTCAACAACTGGGGCGCCGCGTTTCTCCCCGCGCACTGCCAGGGCACCCCCATCGGCAACGCCAGCATTCCCTCCGACCAGGCTCTGGTGCAGCACATCGTCAACACCCAGACCGCGGGGGCCGTCCAGCGCAAGCAACTGGATTTCCTTGCCAGACTCAACCGCGGCCACCAGGACCTGTCCGGCCCGGACCTCGCGCTCGAGGGGCGCATCAACTCGTTTGAACTGGCCTACCGGATGCAGAGCACCATGCCTGAGGCGCAGGATTTGAGTGGGGAAAGCGAGGCCACCAAAAGCCTCTACGGCATGGACCAGCCCATCACCTCCAACTTCGGGCGCCAGTGCCTCATGGCCCGACGCTTCCTTGAACGCGGGGTGCGTTTTGTGCAGGTGACCCACAGCGACGGAGAGGTGCAGTGGGACCAGCACGGCAACCTGTTCAAGGGCCACACCAAAAACGCCCTCGAAGTAGACAAGCCCATCTCGGGGCTCCTCACGGACCTCAAGCAGCGGGGGCTCCTGGAGGACACCCTCGTCATCTGGGGCGGTGAGTTCGGCCGAACTCCGACCGCACAGGGCACCGATGGCAGGGACCACAACCCCTACGGCTTCTCCATGTGGCTAGCCGGCGGCGGCGTCAAGAAAGGCGTCGCCTACGGCACCACGGACGACTACGGCTACTTCGCGCAGGAGGACAAGGTGCACATCCATGATCTGCACGCCACCATCCTGCACCTGCTTGGACTCGACCACGAAAAGCTCACCCACCGGTACGCGGGCCGCGACTTCCGGCTCACGGACGTGAGTGGGCACGTCGTAAAAGAGATCCTCGCCTGAGCAGGAAGCCCCCCGCCCCCCGATGAACAGTACCCACCCAACCGCGCCCCCTCCGGCAACCTTTCTCCGAAAGGACCGGCGTTCGGCCGCCTGGAAATGGTGGATCACCGGCCTGCTCCTGCTCGCCACGATGATCAACTACATGGACCGGGTGACGCTTTCGGGCGCCTCGGTCCGTGTCACCAGCGAACTGGGGCTGAGCGAACTGCAGTACGGCCATTTGGAACTGGCTTTCGGCTGGGCTTTTGCCGCGGGTTCGTTGGTGTTCGGCTTTCTCGCCGACCGGATCCGCGTCTACTACCTCTATCCCGCCGTGCTTCTCGCCTGGTCGCTCATGGGGATCGCGTCGGGCTGGGCGAGCGGGTTTGAGGGGCTGCTTCTGTTCCGGTGCCTGCTCGGTTTTTTCGAGGCCGGCCACTGGCCCTGCGCGCTCAAAACCACCTTTGCGCTGCTTAGTGAAAAGGACCGGACCATGGGCAACAGCGTTCTCCAAAGCGGCGCCTCGCTTGGAGCCGTACTCACCCCCCAAATCCTGAGGATGCTGATGACCGACCAGCCCGGTTCGTGGCGCACCGCGTTTGTAGCGGTGGGCGCGGTGGGGATTCTTTGGGTGGTGCTCTGGTTTGCATGCCTCCGGTCAGGGGACCTCGCGGCTTCCGCTGATGACCATCGCCCCTCCGCCGCGCAGGACAAGCCGGCCGGCCTCGCTGCGATTCTTGTCAGCGGCCGTTTCTGGGCGGTGGCCCTGCTCATCCTGGGGGCACAGACCGTCTGGCATATCTACCGGGTTTGGTTGATGAAGTTCCTCGTCACCGGCCGCGGCTACGAACAGCAGGAGGCGCTCAACTTCAATTCGGTCTACTTCCTGGCCACGGACATCGGCTGCCTTTTGGCGGGCGCAGTTTCGCTGTGGCTGGTGCGCCGCTGGGGTGCATCAGCCCATGGGGCCAAACGGACCGTCTATACGGGCGCCTGCCTCCTCACCTCGCTGAGTGTGCTGCTTCCCTGGCTGGACAAGGGATGGCCGCTGATGGCTTTGCTGCTCCTTATCGGCGCGGGCGCGCTTGCCCTGTTTCCCTGCTACTACAGTTTTGTCCAAGAGCTTTCCTCCGCACATGTCGGCAAGCTTACCGGACTGCTGAGCCTCTGGGTGTGGAGCGTCACCTCCCCCCTGCACAGCGCCTTTGGACTGCTCGTCGACCGCACCCACAGCTACGACTCCGGGCTGCTCGTGGCAGGGCTGGCTCCCTGGCTGGGGGTCTTCGCCCTAAAACTTTTGTGGCCGCAATCCAAGGTGCCGGCCCCGCCCACCAACCCATAACACCATGCTCACCGATGCTTCACGCCTCCGGGATTTTCCGGTCCTGACCAACCAGACCTACCTCAATACAGCCGCCGAAAGCATCCCGCCCCTCTGCACGGGCGCAGCGATCGAGGCCTACTGGCAGGACAAGCTCCGCGGCATGAAAGGGCGGGACGGCCACTTCGCCCAGGTGGAGGCCTGCCGCGAAATCAGCGCCCGCATGCTGGGACTTCTCCCCTCGGAGGTGGCCTTTTGCTCCTGCACCTCGGAAGCCTACAACCTTCTGGCCACCGCCCTACAACTGGGCGGGGAGGACGAGGTGGTCGTCACTGACCTCGACTTTCCCGCGGGGGTTTCTCCGTGGCTCCGCGCTTCAAACCCGCCCCGCTTGAAGCTCTGGAAGGCGGTCGAAGGCGCACTGGACCCGGCACACCTTGTCCCGCTGCTTAATGAACGCACCCGGTTGGTGCAGGTCTCGCTGGTCAGCTTCTACAACGGACACCGCATTGCATGGCAGGCCTTCCGGGACACGGTGCGCCGGTTGGCCCCCAATGCGCTCATTTCGGCGGACATCACCCAGGCCATCGGACGGGTCGTGCTCGACTGTCAGGACGCGGACATCCTCGTTTCCAGCACACACAAGTGGACGCTGGCCATCCACGGCGGCTGCATCATCGGCGTCCCTGCGGCGGGCGCCGAGCGCCTCACCACGCGTGCGGGCGGGTGGCTCCACTTGAAGAACGCCTTCGACTCCGACCGCTTCGAGCGCGCCGACACCCGCACCGGCGCGGCGAGCTTCTCGGTGGGCATGCCCAACTTTGTCGCACTCTACGCGCTCAACGCCTCGCTGCGTTACCTCGACCAGATTGGGATCCCCGCCATCGCGGCACACGCAGACCCGCTGGTTGCTGCTGCAGAGGCCGGCATCCGCGCGCTCGGCATCCAGCCGCTTTGCCGCTGGAACGGCACGGGCATCGTCGCCTTCACGCACCCCCGGAGCGTGGAGATCCACGCCGCACTCGAAAGCCGGAACATCCACGTCATGCACAACGCAGGACGCATCCGCATCGCGGTGCACGGCTACAACACGGGGGCGGACATCCACCGTTTCCTCGAGGTCCTCGGCGAGCTCCTCTAAAGACCGACCCACTCCACGTCCCTTCTGCCATGAGTGCGTTAAACGACACCCTTGCCGATCTGATCCGCCTCAACACGGTCAACCCCGCATACGGAGACGGTGGCACCGAGGCGAACGCCCTTCCCCTGCTGCGCGATTTCTTCCGCCAACGGGGCATTGAAACAACCGAGCAGGAGGTTTTCGCGGGCCGCCACAACCTGTTGGCCCGGTTGCCGGGGCGGACCCAGCGGAGGCTTGTGCTCGAGGCGCACACCGACACGGTCTCGATCAAGGGCATGAGCATCCCTCCCTTTGAACCCGCAGTGCGCGAAGGGCGCATGTACGGCAGGGGTGCGGTGGACGACAAGGCCGGTCTGGCGGCGATGCTCCACGCCGTGGCCTCCATACACGCCGATGGCATCACCCCTCCCTGCGAGGTCTTGCTGGCGGCCGTGGTGGACGAGGAATTCAGCTACAGGGGCGTCGTAAAACTTTGCGAGGGCCTCCGCGCCGATGCCGCCATCGTGGCCGAACCGACAGAGATGCGCGTGGTCATCGCCAGCAAGGGGGTGTTGCGCCTCCGCCTGCACACCCGGGGCAAGGCCGCCCACAGCGCAAAGCCGCACCTTGGAAACAACGCGATCTCGCGCATGGCCCGGCTGGTCCTCGCGCTCGAGGAGGAGCACCAGCGACTCGCCCGGGTGACCCATCCCCTGCTCGGTTCTCCAACGCTCAACGTGGGGGTCATCCAGGGCGGGGTGCAGGTCAACCTTGTGCCCGACCACTGCGCAATCGAACTGGACCGCCGCCTCCTCCCGGGGGAGGCAGCTTCGGGCGTCGTGGAGGAATACCAGAGTTTGCTCAAGAAACTCGCCCGTGAACATCCCGGGTTTTACGCCGAAATCGAGGAGCCGCCCCTGCTGGTGGACGAGGCCCTCGACACGCCCGCAGCCGCCGCTGTCGTCACAAACGCGCAGCAGGTGCTGCGCATGCTCGGTTTGAATCCCGGGGTGTGCGGCGTCCCCTTCGGCAGCGATGCAAGCAAGCTCTCGCGCGCCGGCATCCCGACCATCCTCTTTGGCCCGGGCAGCATCGACCAGGCGCACTCGGTGGATGAATATGTGGAGTTGGACCAGGTCGCCCAGGCAGCCGCTTTCTATCGCGAATTCATCCTCAGTTTTTCCTAGCTCATCCACGCCTTTGCTCCACCCTCCCCCACAAAAGCCCATGCAAACCCCGCGCTCCATCAACCGCCGGACGTTCCTCCAAGCCTCCGCACTCTCCGTCCTCGCCACTTCGGGTTGCGTTTCCAGACCCCGCCCCACCCCCGGATTCATCGACGCCCACGTCCATGTCTGGACGCCCGATACCCAGCGCTATCCGCTCGCAGAGGGTTTCCTCCGGGAGAAAGACATGGTTCCCACAAGTTTCACGCCGACCGAGCTTTTTGCCCACTGCCGCTCCCAGGGTGTCGCGCGGATTGTTCTGATTCAGATGAGCTTCTACAGGTTCGACAACAGCTACATGCTGGACGTCATGGCAGCCCAACCGGGCGTGTTCAGCGGCGTGGCGGTCGTTGACGAAACCAAGCCGGACGTAGTCTCCGAAATGAAGGCCCTCGCCCTGCGCGGGGTCCGGGGCTTCCGGGTACGCGCCAGCCGTGAGCTGGCCGACGCATGGAAGACCTCTCAGGGAATGCGGAAGATGTGGACCCACGCGGCGGAAACAGGGCTCGCCATCTGTCCCCTTGCCGATCCGGATGCGCTACCCGCCATCCAAGCCATGTGCAAGGAGTTCCCCAAGACGCGGGTGGTCGTCGACCACTTTGCGCGCATCGGCGTCATCGGCTCCGTGCTCCCGGAAGAGCTCGAGCAACTCAGCCGGCTCTCGGATTTTGAGAACACCTTTGTGAAGACCTCCGCCTTCTATGCGCTGGGCGCCAAGACTCCGCCCTACGCCGACCTCGCGCCGATGATCCGCACCCTCCACTCGGCCTTCGGCGCGCGCCGGCTCATGTGGGCCAGCGACTGTCCCTATCAGGTTCAACCGGGACACCACTACGCGGATTCCATCGGCCTGGTCCGGGACCGGCTGGAGTTTCTCAGCGCGGAGGACAAGGAGTGGATGCTGCGCAAGACGGCGGAGCAGGTTTTCTTCGCGTAAGCCTCCCGGCGAAAAGAATTTTTGCACCACCGATTTGGTGGATCTTAATGCTCCCTCCCCGCCGGGAATTGGTGTAGGGAGGCAAGCCTATGAAATGCATGCGCCCCCCCCTCGCTGCCGGCTTGCTCTCCCTGTGCTGTGCCCTTTCTTCGCTCCCGTCGCCCACGGCCCGGGCGGAAGATGTGCGCACCGCACCCCTCAAAGACCTAAACGGCTATTTCCCGTTCAGCCCCCCTCAGTCCCTCTCCGAATGGGACGTGCGCAGGGAGGAGGTCCGGCGCAGGATTCTCGTGGCCGAAGGCTTGTGGCCCATGCCCACCAAGCCCCCCCTCAACGCCGTCATCCACGGCCGGGTGGATTGCGGCGATTACGTGGTGGAGAAAGCCTATTTTGAAAGCGCCCCCGGCTTTTTTGTCACCGGCAACCTGTACCGTCCCAAAAACCCCAAGGGCAAAGTTCCTGGCGTGCTTTTTGCCCACGGTCACTGGAAGGACGCCCGCCTCTCCGACAACGCCCCCGAGAAAGTCCGGCAGGAAATCGCCGGCGGCCAGGAGCGGTTTGAAAAAGGGGGCCGCAGCCGGTTTCAGTCGCTTTGCGTGCAACTGGCCCGCATGGGATGCGCGGTCTGGCAGTGGGACATGCTGAGCGATTCCGATGCGACCCAGTTTTCAAGCGCGGTGATCCACGGGTTCGCCAAGCAGCGCCCGGAAATGAACACGGCCCAAAACTGGGGCCTCTACAGCCCTCAGGCCGAGGCGCACGCCCAAAGCGTCATGGGGCTCCAGACGTGGAACGCCGTCCGCAGCCTGGACTTTTTGTTGAGCCTGCCCGAGGTGGACCCCGAGCGCACCGCGATCACCGGCGCCAGCGGGGGGGGAACGCAGACGATGCTGCTCGCGGCCATCGACGAGCGCATCAAACTCTCCTTTCCAGTGGTCATGGTCAGCACCGCCATGCAGGGCGGTTGCACCTGCGAGAACGCCTCCCTCCTGCGCATTGACACGGGCAACGTGGAGTTCGCCGCCCTCTTCGCGCCCAAACCGCAGGGTATGAACACCGCCAACGACTGGACCAAAGAGCTGGCGACCAAGGGCTTTCCAGAGCTCCAATCCCTGTATTCCCTTTTTGGGAAAAAAGACGCCCTCTTGCTGCACCGCGGAGAGCACTTCCCCCACAACTACAACGCGGTCACCCGCTCGGCCTTCTTCAGCT
>JBIKSY010000455.1:0-3462 GCA_044348365.1 Chthoniobacteraceae bacterium | reverse complement strand
GTTTCTTTAACGTTCAGTATCAGTTCGTTTTGAATAACCTCGAAGACATAACCGGATATAACATTCAGCATTACTACATGGCTCTATCACACCTACAATTTCTTCAGGAAATTCTCGTGGGTAAACCTCTTATAAGATATAACCGCCATATAAATCACTTATACCTCGATGTAAATAAGAACATCTTAAATCCTGGTTCGTATATCATCATAGAAGGCTATGACATCATTGACGGAAATACGTACTCTGACGTCTGGAGTGATCGATTCCTACAGAACTATGCTTCAATTCTAATACGCGAACAGTGGGGTGTAAACCTTACAAAGTTTACAAATATGCAGCTCATAGGAGGAGTTCAGTTCAACGGCGAACAGATCCTCTCAGAAGCAAAGGCAGACCGCAAAGAGATGGAAGATAACGCAAAGACGTCTCTTCAACCGCTTGTTTATAATTTTGTTGGATAATAGATGGCAACGAATGTTTTCTTTCAGAACTACGGATACTTCAATGAACAGCAGCTCATTGACGACCTAGTGATTGAAGCAATACAGATCTATGGTGTTGACACTTACTATCTCACTCGAAAGCTAGAAGCTACAGATCAGATACTTAACGAAGACGATCTCTCAATCTTTAATGCAGCTTATTCGATGGAAGTATATGTAAAGAGTGTAGACGGCTTTCAGGGAGATGGAGACTTTCTTAGTAAGTTTGGTCTACAGATCCGTGACCAAGTTACTTTCACTGTTGCGATGAGAACATTCGAAAGATATGCGACTCGATTGAATACTACTCTCATAAGACCAAAGGAAGGTGACCTTGTATATCTTCCTCTTAATGATAAATTCTTTAAGATCATGCACGTTGAACACGAGAGTGTTTTCTATCAGAGTGGCGCACTTCAAGTTTTTGATCTTAAGTGCGAGCTCTTCGAATATTCGAACGAAATGTTCAACACCGGAATACAAGAGATAGATACATATTTCGATAGTATAAACACCGAATATCCTGGAGTTAACTCTCTTGATAGACTTCTTGAAAAAGATCCTATCGCAAAGAACATATACTTTGAAGAAGAGGGCGATGATATTATCGACTTCACTGAGATAGATCCATTTAGCGAGATTGTTGTAAGACCAACTAACTACGCTGTAACTGCTGATAGTAACAAAATCACTGCTGACACTACACAGATAACAGCAGATACCATATAAGAGGAAGACATGGCAAAGCAAACTATCAATATTGGTACCGTCGCAAACGATAGATCCGGTGATCCGTTAAGAACGGCTTTTACAAAAGTCAATCAGAACTTTACTGAATTGTATAATAAAGATGCTACAGATTTTTCTGGAAGCTATAACGATCTTACGAATAAGCCGAACTTAAACTTGTATCAGTTAGTAAGTACTGCTTTTTCTGGCGATTATGAAGATCTGGAAAATGCACCAACTGTGCCAAGCGACGTGTCGGATCTAACGGACACAGCGCGAATCATAGAGGGAAAATATAGTATAATAAGAAAAGATTATACTGTTAAGAATAAGGCGGCAGGAGATATCGCGAGTGGAGAACTTATACCACAGGATTTTAATTCAAACTATGTAAGCAATACCGAAGATACGAGAGTTTTAAACTTCAGCACCGAATCTTCAAATAACGGATCTTTTTCTACTCTATTTGAAAGTATGATTTATAACAAGCAAGCGCTTGAAATGTTCATTACTGATTTCCAAGGAAACGATGAAGTTTTCTTTACGAAAGAGGTTGACCACATACCTACAGACTCAAACAGCTATCGCGGTTTTGGCGCATCCTTTGCAACCATATATAAGGGCGGTAGAAACAGTATAAACCAAATTGTGATTACGACAGAAGATACAAATCCTACAACATCTACGTCGCAAGATCTTGATGACGATTTTGAAGTTTCAGGCATAAACGGTTCTGAGACGGTGGCCGTAGTGACTATCTTTAGAGGATCTGATGATCCGATTGGAAGAGGCCAACTTTGGGAATTCTTTAAAGAATACGTTGATGTAGTTCTGTACACTGGAGAGACAGAGAACAGCACAGCTACGATAAAGACAAGATTCTATCAGAACATCGAATCTTTAAAGTCAAAAGTTCCAGTTCTTTACCCAGACTTTCATTTTTATTCTAACACGGCTATCACTGCAAGCTCTGGTATTGTGACCGGTGGATCGGGTACAGGGGCATCATTCAGTCTTCTGCCAGGTCGATATGAAGGAGAATCCTGGAGAAACGGAAGTCTTCTAAATGGCGGTATTAACTACAATGTCGGCAACGTTCTAACAATATCAGGAACACAGCTTGGGGGAACTAGTAACAACAATGTTAGTATTCTAGTTTCAGGAGTTAATGGAAGCGGTACGATCGTTGCGTATACGGTGTCTGGAACAGCGGTGAATGTATGGCCAACTAGTAGCATACTTAACGGCGGCGCGGGTCAGTATAATTCGACTGGTAACATAATAAACACGAACCTGTCCTTGGAAGTAGACTACAATGATGGTAATCGTGTTCCGTCATCAGGAACAGGAAACACGGCGTTTGGGTCTGCAAGCAGTTATGTTGCATTATATAAAGACTCTATCTTCTCAATGGTCGCAAAAGATGCCGACATAAGCAGCGTCTACTTCTCTGGTACGCTCGGCTCTGATGGAGATATTCAAAAATCTGATGGAGAACTCGAAGGAGTTCTCGGTTACGAGGTAATGGTTGGCGGATTGTCGATTACAGGAAACTGGGTCGCAAATAGAACCTACGCAGTTTCTTATAGCTATGCGGGTTACGATTTCCCAAGAACACCAGCAGGTTCTATCACAACTACAGATGTAAGTAATTGGAACACCACATATTCTTGGGGTGACCACGCACTAGCTGGATATGTTACTCCAGGAATAATCAACGCCGATTTAATACCGGATATCGACTTTGTGCGGGATTTAGGATCTCCTGAATTTCAATGGCATTCGCTGTATGTAAATACAATATTTATGAGAGGTGAAGAACTTGACGAAGAAAATTACGAAGCCAACGGCGCGCCTGTAAGTATAAGAACTGACTATTCTTCAATTACATTTAACGTCGTTCCTGCAAACACAGTAAACGTTGCAGCAAACACCGGGCCGTTCTATACTATAGGGCTGTTTCCAACAGTAGACTCAGGTTCTAACGATCATTATGTAATCGTAGATGCAGTAAGACCGAATGATATTCGTATCCGTGCTGGCGGAATGGAAGATGATAGTGAGTCGAATTTAACAATAGGCGGAAATAACAGTTACTTTAGAGTTGAGTCCGGATTAAATCCCGACTTGCAAGTCACTGCAAATAACAATGTTTGGACATTTGGTGCGAATGGATCTATAATTTTTCCAGACGAAACCTTACAGAATACTGCCTGGTCTGGCGGAAGGGTAGTGCCAGTTCCATCAA
>JBIKSY010000364.1:0-3472 GCA_044348365.1 Chthoniobacteraceae bacterium | reverse complement strand
CCGGCACCGTCGACATTGACTTTGCCCTCGATCCCATCGGTACCGACGCTGAAGGGCGCCCCGTGTTTCTCAAGGAGATCTGGCCCTCGCTGGCCGAGGTGCGTGAAGTCATGGCCGGGGCCCTTTCTCCCGATGCCTTCCGCAGATTGTACTCCAACTTTGCTGACCAGAATCCCAAGTGGAACGAAGTGCCCTCGTCCACCGGCGAGATCTATCACTGGGACGATCTGAGCACCTACATTCAGGAACCGCCCTTCTTCGCTGACTTCTCCATGGAACCCGGCCACATTCACGAAATCAAGGGTGCCCGGCCCCTGGGTATTTTCGGGGATTCGGTGACAACGGACCATATCTCTCCCGCAGGCGCCATCAAGAAGACCTCCCCGGCGGGGCGCTTCCTGAGCGAGCACGGGGTGGCATTTGAGGATTTCAACAGCTACGGTTCCCGCCGGGGGAATGACAGGATCATGACCCGGGGGACTTTCGCAAATGTGCGCATCAAGAACCTGATGGCTCCGGGCACCGAAGGCGGCGTGACCCTCCACCAGCCTAGTGGCGAACAGTTGGCGATTTTCGACGCCGCCGAGCGTTACCAGAAGGAAGGCACTCCTCTGGTGGTTTTTGCGGGCCAGGAATACGGCACGGGCTCGTCGCGGGACTGGGCGGCAAAGGGCACGCGGTTGCTGGGGGTGAAGGCCGTGGTGGCGCAGAGTTTTGAGCGCATTCACCGTTCGAATCTTGTCGGGATGGGGGTTTTGCCCCTTCAGTTTCCCGATGGAGTCAGTGCGCAGTCACTGCAGTTGGACGGCACCGAACGGTTTGACTTCACCGGGTTGGACGACTCGCTCAAACCGATGAGTACCGTCGCCCTGCACATTCATCGGGCCAATGGAACGACGGAGACGGTGGACTTGCGCAGCCGCATCGACACGGCCATTGAGGTCGACTACTACCGCCACGGGGGAATCCTGCCTTTCGTCCTGAGACAGTTGATCGCCCAAGGGTAGGAGGGGCCTGAAGCGCCCTGCGAAAAAAAGGGCCGCCAAAGCAAAGGCCCACGGTAATACCGTGGGCCTTTCGGAGACCAAGTTTTGCGCTGTCGATGCGGAGCTTTAGCGGGCCATTTCAGGAAGTTCCATAAAGCAGTAGCAAAGCATGTGGAGGACGTGCATTTGGACGTCCTCGACCCGTCCGTAATGGGTGTCGCCAACGACGAGGGCTTGGTGGGCGATCTCAGCAAGTCGGCCGCGTTTGGCGCCGACCAGTGCGGCGGTTTCCAGCCCGTTTGCGTTAGCCCACTCCACAGCTTTGAGCAGGTTGGGGGAATTGCCGCTAACGCTCACAACCAGCAGGAGGTCGCCTGGGCGCCCGTAGTTGGCCAGTTGCCGGCTGAAGATCTCCTCGTAGGCATAGTCGTTGCCGAGGGCGGTAATCCAGGAGATGTTGTCGGTGAGCGAGAGGACCCGGAAGCGCTTGCCTAGCTTGTCGGAGGACCCCTTGCCTAGGTCGGTTGCGAAGTGCGAGGCGTTGGATGCACTGCCGCCGTTGCCCGCAATAAAAACCTGCCGGTCCTCCCGCCAGGCTGCTTGCAGCGTGTGGATCAGCCTTTCGACGGCGGGTTGGGAAATGGAGTCGAGCGCGGCATGCTGGGCGGTAATGTAGTCTTGGATCCAGGATTTCATAAGGAAGAATTGGGTTGGGGCGTAAGCCGATGGGCGGCGACGGCAAGCGCTCCAATGAGTACGGCGTCCTCCATGAGGGCCGCAAGGCGGATCGCTGGTCCGGGACGGAATGCCTCCATGAGCCATTTGGGCAAGGACGCAGCGATCCGTGCGCGCAAGGGTTCTCCCAGCAACGCGACTCCCCCCCCAAGGACGATGACCTCCGGATGGAGCAGGTGCACGGCGTGGGAAAGGGCATAGGCCATCGAATCGGCGACTTCCTGCAGGATTCGAAGCGCAAGGGGATCGCCCTCTGCCAAGGCCGGCCCCAGCGCGCGCGCCTCTCCCCCCTCGGTCTCCCTGGTGAAGAGTTCCCGCGAAAGCGCTCCCCCCGGAGCCGCCTCAGCGGCAGCTCGGACCATTCGGTCGAGCGTCCAGCCGGAGCAGAGGTCTTCGGTGATGGTTCCCTTCCTGTCCAGTCGCAGGTGGCCCAACTCCACCTCGCCCGGAGGTGCTCCGTGATAAATCCGGCCTTCGGTAATGAGCCCTCCGCCCACGCCGCTTCCAGAGTTCATCCACAGGACCGGGTCCGCCCCTTTGCCGGCGCCAAAGAGCGCCTCGCCCAACGCTGCGGTGTTGGCGTCGTTTTCAATAAAAGCCTGCAATCCCGAGCACTCAGAGAGCCAGGACGCCAGCGGGAAGTCGCTCCAGCCGGCGATGTGGTGGGAGCACGCGACTTTGCCTGTGCGCCAAGCCACAGGGCCGCCGTAGCCAACCCCGATGGCGGCGGGAGTGCCGCGTGCAAGCAGTTCCGGCAGGGCGCCCGCAATCTGGGCGCGGATGCCTTCAGCACCGGCCGCCCGGTCCACCGCGAGTCGGATGCGATGTTGGATCCGGCCGTGGGAGTCGCCAGCGGCCAGTTGCAACTTGGTGCCGCCGATTTCAATTCCCAGCAGCGGAATGGCTGCGGTTGTGGAAGGAGAAAGCATTTCGGGAGTGTAGCGGCAAGCCACTGCAGGAAAAGAACTGGTGGGGGCAGAAGGGGCATATCAGAAGCCGCTTCTATTGCACCTTTGAGCAATGGCCTTGGGGAAGAGTAAGCGTACTCCCAAAACCAAAACCGCGACCACCCGCAGAGCGGGGGACGCGGTTGGCTTACTGGAAAGAAAGAGGGGCGGTGACCCCTCCTTCGAGATGGAATTTAGTGCGCCTCCAGGCTGTCGCGGCGGGGGTCCCACTTGCCGGACTTGCTACGGTGGGCGACTTGGTAGAAGAGGTCTAGGATGCGGCGAACTTCCGGCCAGCGCAGTGCCAGACGGGCAAAGTAAACCACCTGCTTTTTGAGTTCAGGACTGAGTGCCTCCGGCAATTCTGGTTCCTCGTCGGGCGAGCGGAGTTTGCCACCCTCGATGGACTCAATCCGGACCACGGAATCAAAACGCTGGGGGATCTGATCCTTAAGATAAGCTGAGAGCAGGTCGCTTTGGTACTCCTCGGGAAGGGATTCGAGAATTTTTCCGACAGTTGAGGAGTCTGGCGAGGACTTGCCGCTGAGCCAACGGGAAACGTTCGCCGGGTCGGTCCCTAGCCTGTGGGCGAAGCCCTGTTGCGTCCAACCTTGCTCTTGAATGAGCTGCGTGAGTGATGTCCGGAATCGGTGCATTGCTAACCAATGCTTGAAGGGCGTTTTGAATGCAAGCAGGAGAATAAATTTATTACGGTTGCTTATATGATCCTGCTTCATAGAGCTGTGTCCGGCAACGGTTCAGGCCCGGTGCGCCCTCTATTTTAGCGTTGAACTTATCCCATCT
>JBIKSY010000124.1:0-11572 GCA_044348365.1 Chthoniobacteraceae bacterium | reverse complement strand
TCCTGCCACTGCGAGCCCGTGGCAGTCACCAGATCCGTTTTCGAAGGAGTATGGATGCGGAAGTCGACGATGCTTGGTGTGCTGGGTGCCGGCTCGGCGGAATACAGCGCCACCTCCAGGCGGTTTACCCCGACCTGGAAATATTTCGGATCGATCTCAAACTGCCGGGCGAGCCCGTCGTCACCCCCCACCAACCCGATGCGGGCGGTGGTGGGCAGCAGGTCCGCGGGGATGGGTGTGCCGACCGGCAGGTTGTAGGCAAGCGCGGGCGTTTTGTTTACGTACACCACAAAGCCGTCTGCATCCGAGAGCGTGGCGCTGAACAAAACCTGGGAGGGGACGGCCTTGCTGAAGGCCAGCGAGCCGGCACACAGGAGGACTTTCCCAGGGAGCCCGGAACCACTGCTGTAGCTGCCACTGTTGATGCTCAAGGAATACGGCAGCGTGTTCGCACTCACTGGATAAACCAGCGGCGCATTCGAGGAGGGAGTCGCCGTCGGTTGGTCGATTATACTCCACTGGCTCGTAGTCGCCCCCCCCAATACCCGCTCGACTCCAAAGGAATACACTGCGGGCGCCAGCGCTGCGGTGTAATACCGCCACTGGAAATCGAAGTACTCGGGGTGGGCGGCAAAGTCCCCGCTGTGCCGGAGCGTGGACTGTTCGTCGAGCGGATTGGCGGCGAAAATCGCCTTCAGATCCCCCTTGTACAAACTGTTGACGACCTTGACGACCTGCATCGAAACGGGCTCACCGGCGGGAGTGAAGGCCGCGCCGTCGCCGAAGAGCAATGTCACATAACCGCTCCCCTTCCCCTGACCCGTGAGGGCGTAGCTGTCCACGGCCGTGTTGGAGCTGGAAACCTGTGCAAGCGTGACTCCATTTGCGACCACATCCTGATTTGCGTCCACGACGTAGGTTCCCGGCTTGGCTGGGTTTTGCACAAAGGTCTGCACCTTTGTGGAAAGCGAGTCGATGGCCCTGCCCCACTTGGCGTAATCCGCGTCCGTGGTGGCCACGAGTCCCTTGAGTGCGGCCACGTCCTCGTTGCTCAGCGTGTTGAGGTCCAGATAGTCCTCGCCGGCAACCTGGTCGTGAAACTCCCCAACCAAAACCAGCCCCCCCTTGTCCCCGAGGAGGGGACTGAAATAGAAGCGTTTTTGAATGTGTGGCTGCGCGAGTTGAAAATACGTCTTTCCCTGCTCGCTGGTCGTCTTCAGCGACGCTGGAAGCGCGGAGAGTCCGACCCCCGCCGCATTTAAGAGGACTGTCTTGGCGCGGGTCGGATCAAAGAGCGTGGCGCTCACCGCTCCCGCTCCACCAAGCGCGATGGACTGTTGGTAAAGCACCTGCGCGCTCGTCTGGCCCCGCACCGCAGGCAAACCGGCTTTGGGGAGGGCCAGGGTCTCTCCCACGCTCAAGGTCGGCGGAAAGACCGGCCACACCGGCCGGTACACCACGGCCAAGGAGGTGCCCGTCACCGGATCGCCCACAAATCCACCCGCAGGATTGAGCGGACGCAAATAGGGAAGCACGGTTCCCTCAGTCGGCTGCACCGTCAGCCCGGGGAAGACAAAGTCCGGCCGCATGGTGTAGTAAAACTGCATCCCCAATGCGGGACTTTTATCCGCGGAGTGGGGACCCCGGTAGATCCAGTCGTAACCTTTGCGGTCCTTGTAGGTGAACCCGGAATACACCGCGGGGGAACCGTTGAACGGAACACTGTCCGCATAGTCTGCCCCGAGGCCCACCTCGGTGTTCTGGGAGACACCAGTGGCGGAAAGCGGCAGCGGAAGCAGGGGCAGAGGCATGGGCGAAAGCCCGTTGAGAACGGTCCCCGCCGTCACGTTGTAATCAAACTTGTAAAAAAGACTCTCGCGCTCCACCGCGTACACGGCCATGGCCGGCCGCAAATCCGTCGGATCCGTGTACTGAATAAGCACCCGCCGCTGCGACGTGTAACGGGGCTCGGAGCCTGTAAAGTTACCCGTGACAACATTCAAATCGTCCCGCAAGGCGTACGCGCGGCCATCGAGGAGCAGGGCGTGTTCTTCGTTGGGGTTGTAACCCACCGTGTTCGGGTTGGGCTGGTTGTAGATGAAGCCGTCGGCGACATAGGACGGGAGCGGACCCGAGCCCTGGTTGGAGGCGAGAATGATCTTGGGGGTGGGAAGCGAAAGACTCACCTCGTCGATGGCAAAGCTGCCGGCGGAAGAATCCAGGTTTGAACCGAAACCGAGCGTCAGCGCCGAAAGGGAGTCGGCACCAGCCACGGTGGTTGGAGTCGCCGAGACCGTCACCTGAAAGATCTGGTCGCTCACCGAAACCGCGCCGGCGGCAGCAAAATCAGCATAGGATCCCCCCACAGGAGTCACGCTCCAGGCGTACGAGACGCCGGCAGCGGAGACGGTTCCCGAGCTGACCGTGGTGACCGGAGCGCCGCTTGAGAACACCTGGGACAGGACCACGTTGGGAGTGGTGGCACCCGCCGTCTGGGTGAAAACCCGGAAGGTTTTGGCCGCCCAAGAATCAAGCCGGTAGAGGTTGAATGAAATCGAAACCCCGCTGGCTCCTTGGGCACCCGGAAAGAAGGTTTTGCTTGTGGCCGGACCGCTCTGAAGGGAGTTCGCTGCCCCGCCCACAAAGTAGGTGCTAAAGGGACCGAGCACGTTTGTCTCCGCCAACCCTGTGGCGGTGGGAGGCACCAACGAGGAGACCCGGCTATCCGACCAGCCCTGCACGGGTGTTTGCTCGAATGTTTCGCCCGTCGTCGTGCTGTCCCGGTAAGCCACCGTGTATCTGCCGATTTTCGCGGGGGTGTAGAAATCGCTGAACTCGGCTGACTTCGCTGGGATGCGTTTGAACCACCACACCGTAAGTTCCGATTGGCCCGCAGGGAGGGCGTTGACCGGGATCACCGCGCCGAGTTCCGCAGCAGGCACCCCACTGACAAAGGGGTTGATGTAGGCTTGGGCGGCATAGCAGTTCCCCGATGCTACATAGGCGGCGGTGGAATATTCCGGAGAAGGAGGAGTAAGACGCTCACCCACGTACACGGTACCGGTCACAGCCGGCGCTCCGTCTCCCTCAATGTACCCGGCGCGCCCCATGCCCTGGGTCATCATCGGCACATACCAGACTGCACCGTTTGTACCGGTGAACTTTAAAAGCGAGCGGTTGAGCTGATCGGCCTCTCCTGAGAAATTTACCAACAGCCGCTGGGTGAGCGTGTCGAGCCCGAGGTCTCCCTCGGTGGAGTCCTGAAACACAAGCTGTGGCAGGTTGCCCCCTTGAAATTGGAGGCCAGTGCCCGAGGCTACCGAGCTGCCTGCGGGATCCACCGTGTACTGAACGTAGGAGGAGGACAGCGAGGGCCAGCTTAGCGTGTACTGGTTGAGATACTTGGGCCAGTTGATGAGTGCATTGGAGGTCGTCGCCGCCAGGGCCGTGGCGCTGCCGATGGGCAGCGGCTCTAGCCAGAAGAGCTGCACCCGCTCAGGAATATCGTTGGTGCGCTCCGCGTAATAGTTAAGGGAACCGTCCGGCCGCGGGGTGCTGCCGAAGTAGCCAGTCTGGTCCGCACTGCTGTCGGTCCCTACCGGAGCCGCTATCAGACTGGTGTTTGTGTCCGAATTGGAGCCGTCGAACGGGCGGATCTCCTTGCCGAGCTCCACATTCTGGGTCACCGAGCGCAAAGACCGGTCCACGTTGATGACATCCAAACCCAGAAACTCGAAAGTGCCGTCCCCGCGCTCAAGCCCGAGATACTCGAGCAAAATCCGGCCCGTGATGTTGTAGGCATGGAGCCTGCCGACCCCGTTGAACTTGTCAAACCAGACGGTGCGCAGGATCTGGGTCTGGTCCTGCAACGCGACGTTCTGCTGGCTGGTACTGGTGCTTCTGGTCGAGTCGCCCGCGATTACAATTTCCGAAGCAACCATCTCCGGGAACGCGTTGCTAAAGACGGGGTTTGCCCTCGTGATCTGGCCCGTGGGAATGACCACCTGCGGCCCGCTGTAGCTGCGTTCCGTCCAGTAAAGGTTGCGCACGGCCGCCTTCGTGTCGCTAGATACGGCGAAGGTTTCCTTGTAGAAGACGTAGGCGTTGGTCGCTGGATCCGGGATGTTGGAAACCCAGGTGACCGAAACCGTGCCGGCCGTGTTGGCGAACACCGCCCTGGCGTGGGGGCTGTAATAATAGGCGGGCAGGACCCCCTCCGCCAAAGCGGGCAGCAGCGGGTTGCTGGCATCCCGGAAATCCTCGGGCGGTACGCCGCTTGGATTTACCAACTGCTCACCCGGAGCGAGCGGCTTGACGCGCCAAAAGCTGGTGGCGCTCACGCTCCGAAGGGAGCCCGATACGCTCAGGATAGAGGAGGGGGGAAGGATCTGGTCCCCCAACCCGTAGCGAGGGATGCCGGAGGCAAAGCCCGTGCCAACACTCGAGCGGGTCAGGTGCACCCCGCCGGTGACTCCGCTTGCGGAGTAGACGCTGGAGGGGTAGACCAACGCAAGTGTACCGGCAAGGACCCCCGTGCCGGAGGCGGCTTCCGCAAAGTTGGCGAACTGCGGGGTGATCGTGGGAGACCCAAGCGGCACGGCTACACCCCCAAGAGGCGGGATCCCCAGCGGATTGGGAAACGGCACCCGGCCGCTCAGCCGGTTGTACACGCCGCTCTTTATTTCATACTGTGCTTCCGCCCGGAAAGGCATCCCGAGCAGCAGCACAAACAGGAAAAGCAGCACGCTTCGGAGACGAA
Organism: Chthoniobacteraceae bacterium; assembly: GCA_044348365.1. Lineage (GTDB taxonomy): Bacteria > Verrucomicrobiota > Verrucomicrobiia > Chthoniobacterales > Chthoniobacteraceae > Chth-196. Next base: position 6,813 of record JBIKSY010000124.1, on the reverse strand, counting down.
GCTGATCGGACTCGCGCTCAGAGCGTTCCATAGGATTTGGGCTTGCCGGTTGCCCTACTTGGAAACCTTGAGCAACTTCTCCAGCGCCGTAAGCCGGGCTTCAAGACCAGCCACCTTTTCCTTGAGCGCTACGTTCTCCTTATGCTCCAGCTCCAGCCTGCGGTCCAGCGCCTGGGTCGCGGACACGTTCAACATGGAAATGGCGTCGTAGTCGACGAAGCGGAAGTCGTCGACTTCCCGCCCGTAGACAAAGAGCCTCTCGGTGTCCTCGTCGAGCGAAGTGCGAAAACTGCCGACACCCACCTCCAGGACAGCGTACACGTCGTCGCCCTTTTCGGTGATCAGGCGCACGCGCTCGCCCTGCTTGAGATCCGTGGCCAGTTGCACCCAACCGCCTTTAAGCGCGGCCGGCTTGTAGATGTCCGGCACCCCCCCCCTGCCCCGTCCCACCGCCTGCGGATAAACCTGTTCAACCTGCTGCGCGATCACCTTTTTCTGAGGACGCCCGCCGTTGCCGGGCACGTCGATGTGGCGGTAGTCGGTGATCTGGATCCTCCGGAGCACAGCCAAGTCTGAAGCGCCGTCAGATGGCCGCTGCTGGGTCTTGATCCGCGAATCAGAAATAACATCCAGCGCACCCGCCCGGATCCGGCCGTCGGAAATAATGGAATGGCCCAGGTCCGAACGCCCCTGGCTCGTGTTGTTTGCACCATTGCCGTCGATGTAGGCTTCGAGGACAAAGTAATTTGCCTGCGCCCCGGAAACGTGAAGGGGCGCAGCCGGGTTGTTGTTTTTGATCCCGACAAACCCGGAGGGGTTTAAGATCAAATGGTCGTCCCCGTCATTGGAAGTGCCGATGTAGAGCCGAGCCGACTCTCCACCCCCGCCCAAGCCACTCGCATCTTGATACTGGATGTAGCCAAAATCACTCGTGGCATTCACACAGCTGCGAAACACGATGCTGCTTGCCCCCCCGCTGTTTCCATGGTCGAGGGTGATGGAACCTGCATTGGGACCAACCGAGGTCCCAACCGGTTCGTAGATGGACAAAACGCTGGCAGGCGAGTTTGTCCCGATCCCAAGCCGGCCGTTGCCCTTGATCCGCATGGTTTCGGTGAAGCCCGCAGAGGTGCCGTACCCGAACGCCACATCCGCAACGCTGGCGTCCGTGTGGATTTGCAACACACTATTTTGGATCCCAAAGCCGTAGTGTGCGCCAGAGTTGCCGAAGAGCGAGATTTTGTCACCCAGCGCGTTTGCAAAGTTGAGAGGGAAACCGGGCGTGCTTGTGCCGATGCCTACGTTCCCATTGCCCTTGATCCGCACCGTTTCTGAAAAACTCGCGGATGTTCCGTACCCGAAGGCCACATCTTCATTGCTCCTGCCCGTGTGGATCTGCAGCAGGGCCGAGCCAAGTCCCACGCCATAGTGCGCGCCGGATTGGCCGTAAAACGAAATCTTGTCTCCGGCTGCATCCGAAAAACTCAGGGGAAACCCCGGCGTGTTTGTCTGGATCCCCACATTTCCTCCAGCACGGAACACACTCCCACCAGTCACGCTCCACAGTCCGACGGTGGAGGAATCAATCTTGTCCGCGGTCACCGCGGCGGACGCCAGATCGACAGCTAAAATCGCTCCGTCTGCGATCTTGGCGGAGGTGATCGCGGCGTCTGCAACCTTGGTTGTTGTCACGGCGCTGGTTTGGAGCGCGCCACTGGCGATCTGCAGGTCCCCTATCATACCGGAGGTAATGGCCGCGCTCGCCACGGATTCCGCCACCCCGGCACGCAGAGCGAAGGGTCCCGCGACCAGCTGCTGCCTGGGCGAAATTTCCACGTCAGTGGTGGAAGCATTTCCATCGTCGACCGTCACTCCAAGATAGAGAGCTGCTGAGCCCGAGCTATTTAAAGCAGATGCAAAGGTCCTAAAAGGCGTTGCCGCTGGTGCGCTCGGCCCGGTCAGGCCGGTGATGCCAGCGCCGTTTCCAATCAACACGCTGAATTCACCGGCGGAGATGGTCACCACTTGGGATTCCGCCCAAATGGGAACGCCACCCGAGCTGAGGGTGTAGAGCCTAAACTCCACAGTCCGGTTCACCGGCGCTGTGTTTCCAATCAAAGCGCCCGTGCTGTCTGTGACGCGCCCCTGATAACTCACCAAAGTGGGAACGTAGGAAGCCTGTCCCAACGCGAGGGCCGGTGACAGGAGCAGCCCACTGGCAAGCAGGAGCGAGAGTGGGTGGATTTTCATAGGTTAGAAGAGCCGTTACAAAACAGAAGTTTGTCAGGGGGTGGTCGTATTGATTTCCGAAATCTCGGAAAGCCGGCGCATCCTGAAGGTGCCGCCAGTCTGGAGCGGAAACTTATTGAGTCCCGAAAGACTCTCGGTGTAGTTGCCGCCGAAGATCATTGAGCCCCAGCCCGCCACCGTGGAACCGTCTGGGGGCGTTGCAGTAAAACTCAACGCACAGGTGCGTACCACAGTGTAGCTCTCTACGCCCGCAGGCAGTTTGGTTGCAAACTTGGCGTCCCGATTGTCGTGGTCCGGATGGTAGGTGTGCACAAAGGGGTTCGCAGGATCGTCGTACCCGTGGGTGAGGGTCCACTGCAGCGCTCCCGGCGCAGTTCCCGTCGCGGTCACGACCGGATTGGCGTAAGGCAGGGTCGGCGAGAAGTAGCGCGCAGGTTTCACGTCGCTCACGGCCGCCTTTTGAATCAGAGACTCATTCACCGTGATCCCAAGGGCGTTCCCGGCCGAGGTCAGTTTTCCGACGAAAGCCTGGCGCAGCACCCGTGTCACTCCGGCGCCGTCAATGTGAAGCAGGTAGTACAGGGGGAAAGCCTGGCGGGTGGCCTGAGGAAGGTTCTGTGAGGCCGCTTGAGAAGTCGAACCCGTCCCAGCACTGATGGTGCTGGGGGCAACAGCTGGAGTGGAACTCACTGAATCAACCAGTACCTCGCAAACCCACAATCCGGCAGGAGAAGCGGCGAGAGCCGTCACAGGCAGGCGCACATCGCTTAGATTCAAAGAGTCCTTCACCCGCAGAATAGAGGCGTATACGCCGCCCTCGGTAAACCCTGCGCGGTTTACCCCAAACTCAAGAGTCACCCGCCCCGAGGCCGGCACCGCCACAGCAAAGGAACCCAGCGCCCCGATCGGGGTCTCAACATACGCGTTGGAGGCAGTCGAAAACGTCCGCTGCACCAAAGCCACTGCCCCCAGCACGGACGGTTGCCCCGGTGGCGCCGCATTGGACGCCTCGAGGCTGAAGTTCAGCGTGACCGCGCTGGTCGAGCGGTTGGTGACCCCGAGCAACTGCGTCGGCAGCGTCCTTCCAAAGGCAAGGCCGTTTCCGCTCGGAAGTTCATACTCCACGGGGCCTTCAAAATCACTCACCGTCGCGTAGTTGAACCAGTACGCGGTGTCGGGATTCAAACGTTCGCTGGCCACCGCCACCTGCACCGGGTTGGTCGCACTTAACTCGCCCCCAACGTACTTGTACACTTTCGTGCCCGTTGGCAGTCCCTTGTTTCCGCCCGAGATCATACTCGAGAAAAACGCACTCATGACCCCGCCGCCGCTCAGCGCGGGAAAGCCCAGAAAGTTCGCCCCGGAAAGAAGCCAGTTAGTGGACGGAGCAATCGCTCGCATTGGAATCGACACACTGGTCGCCCCGTTGGTGCGGATCAGGTAGGAGGAGTTCCCCACCATCCGGGTGAGCTTTGACTCAGATCCATCGCGCTTCCAAACCGTCCACTCGTCACTGGTGGTCGTCGGCGTGGACGGGTTTTGGATAAACTGGGTCTGGTCCGGATTGGGGTTCCAACGCCACACCTCGCTCACCGCGAGGCTGCCCGATGCGAGCGTCCCGCCAAAAAGCTCCCCTACAGTGGTGTAGGAGGCGTCTCCCGAAAGCCAGATGCCGTTCCAACCCGCCGCCAGGTTGTAGGTTTTCGTGTACCACTGCGCCTGCGCTACCTGCCCGAACGCGCTGGTCGCCAACAAGATTGCAAATAATCGATTCATCGTACTTTCAAACGGTAAAAGGCTTTTTCCTCCCCGCTCACCCAGGGGATGCGTGCGGTGACCACTTCCGTGCCGGTGGCTGTGTACACGGACACTTCGCTGCCAATTCCGACGGTGAAGGTCACGGGAGTCCAAACCGCCAGGTCCGCGCTTTTCTCCACGCTGTAGACCTTGTTGGTGAGCGTGTAGAACTCCACACCCACGTCTGTATCCGTCACCTCCTTGATTTTGAGGTAGAACGACTGAGAGGTGTCCCCTGAGTAGGTTCCGGAGATGTACTTCTGCAGGTTTGTGAGTCCATCCGCCTCCAGCACACCACTGGGCGTCACCCGCGCCAGGTCGCTCAGCGGCAGGCCCAGACGCTGGAGCAGCGCTCGTTCCCAGGCATCCGGCAACCCATCCAGATCAGTGTCCTCCCCTAGGGTCAAATCCAGCCGCTTTCTGTCCGCGGCCGCGCCCACCAGGGGCGCCTTGGCCGAGAGTTCGATGGGCAGATAGGTCACGCCTCCAATGTCGACCTTGAGCGTGTAAGCCATCCCGGTCTGCACCGCGATGGAGTTGTACACGGCCGTCCCCGCCGAGTTCATGTCGAGCCGCATCCGGATCTGGTAATTGTAGTCCTGGCCTGCGACCGGGGTGATGGGGTAGCGCGCCATCTCCTTCGACTGGTAGTAGAAGACCACCGTCGCTCCGGACGGGACAAGCGAACCGAACTCGTCGCGGACGTCGCCGAAGATCGTGTAATAGGGGGCCGGAGGAAAAGCCATGAGGCTTCCCACGCACAGGAAAAACACCGCGCAGCAGCAAGCAACAAGGCTGCTGGCGCGGTGGCGCACCTCAAAGGGAATCTGTTTTTGCATCGGCGTGGTGGGAAATTTTCGGCTGGGCGGGGCGGCTAGGGCTTGGAGAAAAGAACGCTGCCGGAGAGTTTGGGAGAGGTCGTGAGCGTGAGTGTGCCGGAGGGAAGCGTCGGCATGAGGAAGTAGCCGTAACCTTGGGTCTCGCCGTCAATGGTGACCACCTGCCCCTGAAAGCGCACGGTGCGGTTTGTCGCGGAGGAACTTCCCGCAATCAGGAAGGTCCCGCCGAAGGCGCCCGTCGAAGGGTTGAGGGTGGGCATTGATGTTGTTGGCGTGCCCACTGGGATGGTCACGGTGTTCTTGGCCACCGATGTTGTGGGTTTGACGGCCACAGCGCGCGTGAACGCAGCTCCGGGGGTGTCAAGCCCGCCCTCGGCAAAGCTGAGCAGCGCGTTATGCGGCTCTGCAACGCTGACCGGGTCTAGATTCAGGACCAGGCTTCCCTTGGGCACGGCCAAGGGGGCGCCGCCGGCCACCTCCAGATTCACGGGGTCAAAACCGGCCGAGTATACGGTTCCCGCCACGGCGGGTTTGAGCCAAGAAAGGGTCCCCACCAGCGCATTTAAGCTCAGCGCCGAGGTGCCCGCCGTGAGGGCGAATTGGCCGGCAATCGAGGCGTTTACCGAAGAGGAGTACACCGCGACCTCGCCGGCCTTGCCCAGCGCAGCACTCCCAGTGACACGCGTTCCGTCCGCCAGAATCGAGATCAGCGCCACAAGGCCCGTGCTGGCGCTCACCTTAAGCGAGCCGTAGCCGTAGCCTTGAGGAAGCGTGGCTTCGGCGTTGGCCGGAAGACTGAGTCGGTAGGTGTAGGCCCCCTGAAGGCTGGATGCAGGAGCGGCGGGCGTCCAAGGCGTCTGCCAACCGCTAACGGCCGCTGCGGTTCCGTTCTGGGTGAGGGTTCCGGTGAAGGTCTGGGCGTCCCCGTCAAACTCCAAAGCGAGCGCCACATTTGCGCCCAGCTGAGGCAGTTGGACTGAAAGATTGGCCTCGCTGGGTCGCGCAGGGTCGAGTCCAAGCCGCCCTCTCAGCGTGTAGGAACGGGTGCCCACGAGCAGTCGCCCGGAATAGAGGCCCGCCGCCGTGGTGGTCAGCTGAAGAGAGGCACCCAAGTTGGAATTCATCGCCTGCGAACGCTCCACCAAGCCGCTGAACTTGCCCACCACCCCTTTGGAAAGGGCGGCCACATTGATCTTAAATTCCACCGCAGCCTGTTCGACGCCCGAGGAGTTGGAAGGAGTCACCAGCACTCGGTAACTTCCCGCAACGGTGGGCACCCCACTGACCCCTCCCGTGGCTGTGTTCAGGCGGAGCCCGGGTGGTAGATACGTCGTCCGGAAGGACGTCCCACTTCCCTCCGGCACGCTCAGCGCCAACGCCGCGCCGATGATCGCCTGCACCTCTTCCTCACCGCCTCCGCCCCCTCCTCCTCCGGTACTAATCTCGGGCGGTTGCCCCTGAATGGAGGTCTTAAAGCTGCTGGCGGCGCCCCCCTGCCACACGAGTCCTGGGTCTGCCAACGACAAAATCACGAATGCGCCAGGCGCCTCAGCCGGCGCCTTCCACTGCCAGTTTGAGCCTCCCGAAACCACATTGTAATGGGTCGAAGTGCTCACCTTCTTACCATCAAAAAAACGGATTACCAACGGGGTCCCCACTGCAGGCGGCGCCCCCTGAAACACGGTCGCACCCACTTTGAAACTCGTATTGATGCTGAAGGTCCCTGCCGCCCCGCCACCTGAATCCCCCACGGAGGTAGCCTGCAACGCAACGAGCGTTACCGTCCCGCCCGTCACTGTTCCCGTTCCGCCGGTAACTGTTCCTGTCCCGCCCGTCAGCAGTCCCGGACCGCCTGTCGATGCTCCTGATCCGCCAGTCACTGCTCCCGTACCGCTCGTCACGGCTATCGTCGCGCCAGTCAACGCGA
>JBIKSY010000363.1:0-3499 GCA_044348365.1 Chthoniobacteraceae bacterium | reverse complement strand
GGACGAACCCTTGGATTTTGTCCTCGGAAATGGCGAGGATCTGCGAGTTAACCGGGTCGGAATGTTCGATGGAAAAAGTGCTCATGACGGATTTGGGCTGGGGAGGGCGGTCGCACTGGCGTCGCTCGTGAAATAGGAACTGGGGCTGCTAGTATGACTTTGCAAACAATACGCGCCGGGCGCTCGGCTCACCGGTGATCACGCATTGGCCGGGTTCGTCGGCCCCAGGGATCTGCCCCGGCGTTGGTATGCAACGAATCGTGACCTTGAGCTCCTCCTTGATCTGCTGCTCCACCTCGGCTGAACCGTTCCAATGCGCAAGGGCAAATCCCCCGTGGATCTCGGGCTTCTCAGAATTCTTTGGGGTGAAGAAGGCGTAAAACGCCTCCTTCGAATCAATCCGCACCGTGTGCTCGTCGCGGTACGCCGTAGCTCTGGCCAGCAATTCCGCCTGAATCTCGTCGAGCAAGGTGCAGGCGCCCACCACGAAGTCTGCCGCCGCCGGAAACTGCCGGTCCTTGTGACCCCGGTCGCGCCGCGCCACCGCCACGCTGCCTTTTTCCAGATCCCGCGGTCCGAGTTCCACGCGCAGCGGCACGCCCTTTTTGATCCACTCCCAGTTTTTAGTGCCGCCGTTGAGGTCGCGCGTGTCTACTTCCACCCGGACTGGTTCTCCATGGTAACGCAAGGCGCGCAGCTCGGCGGCGAGCTTGTGGGCCGCGTCCAGCACCGCCGCCCGGGTCTCCTCTTTCGGAACCACGGGCAGAATCACCACGTGCGCCGTGGCGACGCGCGGCGGCAGGATCACCCCGTCGTCGTCCCCGTGCGCCATGATCAGCGTGCCGATCAGCCGGGTGCTTACCCCCCAGCTGGTGGTCCACGCAAACTCCTGCGTGTTGGTGCGCGACAAAAACTTAATGCCACTGGCCTTCGCAAAGTTCTGTCCCAGAAAATGCGAGGTGCCTGCCTGGATGGCCTTGCGGTCCTGCACCATGGCCTCGATGCAAAGGGTCTGCACCGCCCCGGGGAAACGCTCGCCTGCACTCTTTTCCCCCGTGTAAACGGGCAGCGCCAAGTGTTCGCGCGCAAAGGTTGCGTAGACCCCAAGCATCTTGTGGGTTTCCTCCAACGCTTCGGCCTCGGTCTCGTGTGCGGTGTGCCCCTCCTGCCACAGAAATTCCGCCGTGCGCAAAAACACCCGCGGCCGCATCTCCCAGCGCACGACGTTCGCCCATTGGTTAATGAGGATCGGGAGGTCCCGGTAGCTCTGTACCCACTTGGCGTAAGTTGCTCCAATGATGGTTTCGCTCGTGGGCCGGATCACCAGAGGTTCGGCGAGCTCCGCGCTGGGAGCCGGACGCAGTCCCCCTCCGGGAGCAGCTTCCAGCCGGTGGTGGGTTACCACCGCGCATTCCTTCGCAAATCCCTCCACGTGCTGAGCCTCCTTAGCCAGATAGGAGAGCGGGATGAACAGCGGGAAGTACGCGTTTTTGTGCCCGGTAGCCTTGAACATCGAGTCCAAGGCGCGCTGCATGTTTTCCCAGATCCCGTAGCCCCACGGCCGGATCACCATGCAACCCCGGACGTCAGAGGCCTCGGCCAGTTCGGCGGCCTTCACCACCTGCTGGTACCATTCGGAAAAGTCTGTGGCTCGGTCAGGGCTGATTGCGGATTGGGGCTGGCTCATGGAAATCTGGCTGTCGCTGTTGCTCTCGGGATCGGTCCGCGCGGAGGCTTCCGCGCGCTATGCAGGGGCCGTGGCCCCCGACGCCGTACCGACGCTGTGGAAGGTCGCGTCCGCAGGTAGCACCGCCCGGTCGCAGAAGTCTCCGAAGCCCTCGCCCGAATGGCGTTCCGCCGCGTACCTGTGGATGATCGGGGTCAGCAACTTGACGGCGTCTTCCACATTGATACTCGGCGACACAAGCCGGTTGAGACGGCTGCCGTCGTACTTTGCACCGAGATAAAGCGCGTACTTGTTTGGCGCGCGGCCCACAAATCCGATCTCTGCGAGATACGGGCGGGCGCACCCGTTCGGACATCCTGTAACACGCAGGCTAACCGCATCGTTGCGCAGGCCCACCTCGGCAAAGATGGGCTCCAGCCGCGCAAGCAGGTCGGGCAGCATGCGCTCGCTCTCGGCGAGGGCGAGCCCGCAGGTGGGAAGCGCCACGCACGAAAGCGCGTTGAGGCGCAACCGGGAGCGGTCGTTTTCCGCAGCCAGTCCGTGCTTGGCCAGAATGGCCTCGATGAGCGGCTTCTGTGCGGGCGTGATCCCCGAGATGGTCACGTTCTGGGAAGGCGTCAACCGGAAGTCGCCCGTGTGGATCTGTGCGATCTCGCGCAAGGCGGTTTTCATCGGCCAACCGGCCTCGTCCTTGATGCGGCCGCTCAAGATGTGGAGACCGTAGAACCAGTTTCCATCGGCGCAGTGGTGCCAGCCGTGGGCGTCCTCGATGGTGTTGAAGTGAACCTCCCGGGCGGGGCCAAACTGGATTGCTGCCCTGCGCTCCACCTCCCCCTTGAACCATTCCACTCCGCGGTCCTCGATCGTATACTTGAGGCGCGCGTGTTTCCGGTTGGTGCGGTCGCCGTAGTCGCGCTGCGTTTCCAACACGGCTTGGCCGATAACATTCACGTGCTCAGCCGCGATGAACCCGAGCGTGTCCGCAAGGCGCGGGAAGGTTTCCGCGTTGCCGTGACTCATGCCAAGTCCACCTCCGACGGTGACATTGTATCCGACCACCGCGCCGTTTTCGACAATCGCGATATAGCCGAGGTCCTGCGAGTACACGTCCACGTCGTTGGACGGGGGCAGCACAAAACCGGTCTTGAACTTCCGGGGCAGGTAGGTTGGCCCGTACATCGGCTCGGACTCCGGTTCACCGCCGGCAACCAGTTCGTCGTCCAGCCAGATTTCGTGGTAGGCGCGCGTGCGGGGCAGGGCAAATTCACTCCAGCTGCGCGCGTCGTCATAAACGCGCTGCAAATGGGCAGACTGCTCTGGATTGGGCGGCGCCATCACGTTGCGGTTTACGTCGCCGCAGGCCGCGATGGAGTCGAGCAGCGCCTGGTGCATCCGTTGGACCAGCGGCTTGACGTTGCCCTTGAGAATCCCGTGGAATTGGAAGGTCTGACGGGTGGTCAACCGAAGGGAAGGGGAGGCCAGTTCTCCGGCCAGGGTGTCGAGCACCAACCACTGGGCGGGTGTTGCCACGCCCGCGGGCAGACGGACTCGGAGCATGAAGGAGAAGGCCTTCTCCTTGCCCTCCTTTTTGAGGGCGTTCCGCAGGTCACGGTCGTCCTGCATGTAAAGCCCGTGGAACTTGGTGAGCTGGCCGTTATCCTCGGAAATCGCCCCGGTGGTGGTGTCCTGTAGGTCGGCCACCAGGCTGCCCCGCAAAAAGTTGGAGGCTGATTTGATGTTTTCGTTCGCGGCTAGTGGCTTGGAAGCAGGGGTGTCAGAGCTCATTTGGGATGGAAGGGCTGGAAGGAGGCG
>JBIKSY010000362.1:0-3513 GCA_044348365.1 Chthoniobacteraceae bacterium | reverse complement strand
AGTCCTGCGTGGACTGCCACCGCTGCGAGGGCGCTCCAACCGAGGGCGCCTGACGCGCCCTTCGTTGCTTGTGAAGTTTCTGGTTCCATGGCGTCAACGGCCTGTGGGGGCCCGTGTTTCGAACGCAATTTTGCTGATTCCCAGTTTGCGTACCTCGTCGAGCACAGAGATGGCCAGGCCGAGGCGGGCGTTCTGATCGCCGTTGAGGTGAACCCGTAGGTCGGGGTTGCGGTCCTTCAGTTGCTGGAGGGTTTCGACCAACTGCGGCAGGGAAAGCTCCCGCTTGTCCAGATACAGCTGCCCGTTTTCGGTCACGCTCACGGAGACATGGTCGGATTGTTCCTGGGGCTGGCCCGTGCTCGCCTGAGGCAAGACCACCGAAATGCCCCTGCTTTTCACCATGGAAAGGGAGACCATCACAAAGGTCGCCAACAGAAAGAACATGATGTCGATGAGAGGCACGATCTCAATCCGGGCACGACGCTTGGAGCGGGAACTGGGGATTTCCATGGCCGCTATTTTTTGTGGAGCAGCTCCACCTCGGAAGCCGCGTCCTGAAGCGCAAGGCGCGCCTTTTCCTCCAGTGCGTTGAGATAGTTAAAGGGCAGCAGCGCGGTGATGGCGACGAGCAGGCCGAAGGCGGTCGCAATGAGCGCCTCGGCGATCCCCCCGGTGATGGCGGCCGGGGCACCCAACTCCGCGCCGCCGAGCATCCCAAAGCTGTTGATCATCCCGGTCACCGTCCCCAACAGCCCCAGTAGCGGTGCAAGGGTGATGATGGTGTCCAGCAAGGCCAGCCCCCGCGAATAGCGCCGAAGCTCTTGGTTGGCCGCGTGCAGCATCGCCTCGCCAAAAGCCTTCTCGTGGCCGAGCGCCGTGACCAGTGCTCTCACCACAAAATCGCCGGTGACCCCGCCCGCCTTCCGGGCGCCGTCCGCATCGCCTTGGCCGACGAGCGAGAGCACTTCCGCCAACTGGCGAGGGTTGCGCCTGGCCGCCTCCAGCAGCGCAAAAGTCAGCCGCTCGAGTGCCACAGTCAACGCCACCACGGAGGCACACAGGATGGGCCACATAATGGGGCCGCCTTTGTAAAACAGTTCAATCATGGTGGGGATGAGGGCGCATGCAGCAAACCAGCATTCGCTCGCCTGCGCACTACCATTTCAGTTCCACGCCGGCGTAAAAGGTGCGCGGTAGGCCAGGGGCATAGACAGCGGTATTGGAGGCGACTGAAGCGCTGTCAGCGTAACGGCGGTCCGCAAGGTTGAGCACGCGGGCGTACACGCTGGCGTTGCGGCACACGTCGTAGCTGGTGCGAAAGTTAAACAGATGGTGCCCGTCGTACTTGGCGACGCCTTTTCGGGGATCGGCGCTGCTTGTGGTGCCTGCATTGGAATCCTGCAGGTAGTACCCGCCCAAGCGCACCCACTCCAACTGCGCGGAAAACGCTTCCGCCGGCTTCCAAGACAAGCGTGTGTTACCGATAAACCGGGGCGCCGCGGGCATCTCTTTGCCGGAGAAATCAGTCGCGGCGCGCCACTCCCTGTACTCGTGTTTTGCGTATGAAAGGGCGGTCTCCAACCGAAGTCCCCCCGGCAAATCGCGCCCGAGGGACGCCTCGACGCCGCGGCTCTCAGTTTTTCCCGCATTCTCGCTGTAGCTCAGATTCGTGAACGTGTTTCGCAGGCTCACAATGTCGTCGCGTTTTACGAGGCGGTAGGCCGCCAGGGAGTAGTCCACTCCCAGCCCTTTGCCGCGGGTCCCCAGCTCAAACTGGTCGGCCTTGATCGGCTTGAGCCCCAACGCAACGGCCGCCCGTTCCTGTGCCAACGTGGCATTTGCACCGGTACCCGGACGGAACAACTGTCCCTCCGAGGGCACGCGGAACCCCCGGTTGTAGGAGGCGTAAATGCTGGAGTTTTTCGTCAGCTCGTAGGTGGCCCCGAGTTTGGGGCTGAGCCGAGAGAAGGACCGATCCGTGGAACCGCTTTGACCGTAATAAGCGGTGGCTGCTCCGGATCCATTGGTGCTGGCCCCAACTCCGATGTTGTTATGGAAATCGTACCCTAGGATGTCGTACCGCGCCCCGGCGGTCACCCGGAGCCTTTCGACGGGCGAAATCTCCGTGTGCACGTAGGGGGAGAAACTTCTGAAGGTCACCTCATAGTCGTAAATCCGTTTGCCCACGTTGTACCCGGTGTAGTTGGTGTAAGCCCCAGTCGCATTTGGCCCGGAACGGACGTAACTGCGGCCACGGATGTCAGTCCGGTTCACGCCGTCTGTAAAATTCAGCGCGTCCTCACTTCTCGTTCCGGGGCTGCTTTCCATGTCCAGCCCAACAATCACCCGCGCCCGCTTAAACCCGGGGAAGTCCTGCCTCCACTTGCTCAGCAACCCGAAAGACTGGCTCTGCGTCTTTTCAATCCGCGCATCCCCCGAATTGAAATTGTAGGACCCGTTGAGGTCCATCCGGTTGTCCCGGAAGTAGGGCGTCAACGAAAGCAGTCCGTCGCCGATCCTGCGCTCAAACTCGGAGGAAATGCGCAGCGCCTCCACCTTCCGGTACGCCGCCGAAAACAGATTGGTCTTTGGCGTGTTCTGGTACAGGTCCCAGGGCAGCGCGGAATTCGCCCCGGTCTGCTGGTCGATGCGGGTGTACCCTACAATGGTCTTGAGCTTTGTGTCCTCGTCCAACCTCCAGTCCCAACGGAGATTGCCGCTCTGGCGGTCGTACCCCGTCTGGCTCCGCCAACCGTCGGTGTGGGTAAGGTTGAGATCCCCGTGCAGCCCGCCAAACCTGGTCTCCCCGCTGCTGAAGGAGGCCAGTTCCCGCAGCCACCCAAAGCTGCCGGCCTCGCTTGAAAGCGAGAGTTCAGGGCGGGGACCGGACGCCCTGCTCAACACGTTGATCACCCCACCGATTGCGTCGGAACCGTACAAGGCCGATCCGGGTCCGCGCGTGACTTCGATCCCGCCGGCCATCGGAAGGTTTAGCTCGTAGAGGGCGTTGTGATTGAAGAATCCCGTGGGCCGCACCCCAATGCCGTCCTCCAGAAACAGGTACAGCGGGTTGGTCGAAATCGGCTGGCGGATGGCCGTCTGGTGCCCTTCTCCGTTGGTCACGGAAATCGCCACGCCAGGAACCTGTCCGAGGATTTGTTGCGGGTGGGAGGGTGCGGCAAACTTGATGGTGTCGGCTTTCAGGACGCTCACCGACGCAGGCGTTTCCTTGATGGGTTCGGGCTCGCGGGTCGCGGTGATAACCAGTTCGCCAAGTTCCTGGACAGCGGATTCTGCCTCTGGTTTCTGGGGAGCGGCCTGGACGGCAAAGACGGCGACCCCTAAAGAGGCGACGTGGAGGGAATGCTTTCGGAAGTTCATGACTTTTTTGAGGGAGTAAAAATTTTGAAAAGAAACGGGACCATGGAGACGGGACAAAGCCCTGAAGTGGGCAACTGTCAGAGTGGGGAACCAATGGAGGGCGGCGAAAGGCCGCGGCGGGCTATGAACATC
>JBIKSY010000123.1:0-11653 GCA_044348365.1 Chthoniobacteraceae bacterium | reverse complement strand
GGGTCATGACGGAGCCGCTTCTTGCTCTCAGGCATCTCGCCGTCTGCGGTGATGATGATCTGCTCAGCAGTCACGCTGGCAACCTTGCCGCTGCCTTCAGCGACGATCACCGCGCGGGAGTCACGGGCCACTTTTCCTTCCATCCCAGTCCCGACAAGCGGGGCTTCGGAGATGAGCAAAGGCACGCCCTGGCGTTGCATGTTCGAACCCATCAAGGCACGGTTGGCATCGTCGTGCTCGAGGAAGGGAATCAACGAGGCGGCCACCGACACCAGCTGCTTGGGCGAGATGTCCATGTAGTGAACCTTGTCAGGCTCGACCTCAAGGAAGTCGCCGCCTGAGCGGACGGCCACCTTGTCTGTCAGGAACTTGCCCTTCTCATCGATGGGGACGTTGGCCTGCGCCACGAGGAAGTTCTCCTCCTGGTCGCCCGTGAGGTACTCGACCTTGCCGGTGACATGTCCACCGGTAACCTTCCTGTAGGGGGTCTCGATGAAACCGAAGTCATTGATTCTTGCGTAGCTAGAGAGCGACGAAATCAGACCGATGTTGGGCCCTTCCGGGGTTTCAATCGGACAGATACGTCCGTAGTGAGACGGGTGAACGTCACGCACCTCGAACCCTGCACGGTCCCGGCTCAACCCACCTGGCCCGAGGGCGGACAGACGGCGCTTGTGCGTCAACTCCGCGAGCGGGTTGGTTTGGTCCATGAACTGGCTCAACTGGGAACGGCCGAAGAAATCCCGGATGACCGCGGAAAGCGCCTTGGGATTGATCAGCTTCTGCGGGGTCATCCCGTCCACGTTCATGTCGAAGAGTGCCATGCGCTCCTTGACCAGACGCTCGGTGCGGGCGAGCCCCACGCGGCACTGGTTGGCTAGCAACTCGCCCACGGTTCTCACACGGCGGGAGCCCAAATGGTCAATGTCATCAAGACGCCCTTCGCCTGCCCGTAGCTGAATGAGGTACTTCATGGCCCCCACGAAGTCGTCCTTGGTCAGGACGCGTTCACTGGAACTGACGTCGATCGACAACTTTGTGTTGATCTTGTGGCGTCCCACACGGCCCAAATCGTACTTCTTTGGATCGAAGAACAGCCTCTTGAGCAAGTTACGTGCATTGGGCACGGACGGCGGATCGCCAGGACGGAGCCTGCGGTAGATTTCCTTGAGTGCTTCTTCCTCCGAATCAACCGGATCCTTCTTCAGGGCCTTGATGATGGTGTCGTCCCCCTTCAAGTCGACCACCGAAACGGTCTTGTGTCCGAGCGCCTGGATCTGGGCGACGGTCGCCTTGGTCAAGGGTTCAAATGCGCGGGCGACGTTGACCTCGCCGTCCATTACCGGGTGGACGAGAACCTTGCTGGCAAGCTCGGTTTCGTCGAGGGAATCGCTGAGTTTAAGCGACTCTAGGTCGTAGAAAAGGCTGATGATCGCCTCGTCGGTTCCGTAACCAAGAGCCCGCAGCAATGTGGTGGCCAGAAACTTGCGACGGCGCTTGCGGCGGTCTAGATAGACATAGAGCAGATCGTTCGTGTCGTACTGGACTTCGAGCCAGGAACCGCGGTCGGGAATGATCCGGAAAGAGTAGAGCACCTTTCCGTTGAGGTGGATGCTGGACTCAAACGCAATCCCCGGGGAGCGGTGAAGCTGTGAGACAACAACGCGTTCCGCGCCGTTGACCACAAATGTTCCCTGAGGGGTCATGAGCGGGATTTCGCCCATGTAGACCTTTTCCTCCTTTGTGGCGCGCTCCTCCTTTAAGGAGAAGGTGACATAGAGAGGAGCGGAGAAGGTCTGCCCCTCCCGCATGCACTCCCGCACGGTCATCTTGGGATCGCCGATCTCGTAGGAATCGAATTGAAGCACGACTTTTTCGTCGTAACTCGAAATCGGAAACACCTCGGAAAAGACCGCCTGCAGACCGGTGCTCTTGCGCCGGTTGAGGGGGAGGTCCTTCTGAAGAAACTCCACGTAGGAGTTCAGCTGGATTTCGATAAGGTTTGGCGGCTCGGCGCCTTCCTTGATTTTGCCGAAGTTGATGCGCTCAGACATGAGTGGGTTCGGTGGATGCGGAAACTGCGGGCAAAAAACCGCAGAGGCGCGGGCACATTGAGGAGATCCCCCCAGGCGGGAGACTCAGTGCGCGCGACTCTGCGGTTGTAGATTGGTAAGACAGAGACGGAGGTGGGTGACCTTCTGAGAGAGGCCGGCGCCCGACAAGCAAAAAGTGAGCCTGCCGGACGCCGAAGATGCGGAGCCCGGGAAAAAGATCCCGGGCTTCACTGGAAAAACTACTTGATTTCGACCTTGGCGCCTGCTGCTTCGATCTTCTTCTTGATCTCTTCAGCTTCTTCCTTGGTGACACCTTCCTTAAGGGCCTTCGGTGCGCTTTCAACCAGAGCCTTGGCTTCCGCCAAGCCGAGGCCTGCCACAGCAGCGCGAACTTCCTTAATCACGGCAATCTTGTTGGTGCCTGCCTCCTTGAGGATCACATCAAAGGCGGTCTTCTCTTCTACAGGAGCGGCGGCAGCGGCAGCGGGACCGGCGGCGACAGCGACAGGAGCGGCGGCGCTAACGCCCCACTTTTCTTCCAACTGCTTCACCAAGTCTGCGACCTGGAGGACGGTCAGACTGCTCAACTGATCTACGAGTGCGTTTGTATCGGACATATTATGCTATTGGTATCGTCGCTTTCCGGAGCTCCGGAATAATTAAGGCGAAGGGCCCTTCGCCCGACGAGGAACCGGTTTGTTTTTGGTTTAAGCGGGGCCTTTCGACCCCGGTTCTTCCACCAGCGCAAGCTGGCGAAAATTCAGACCGGCGGGAGCTCCAACAAACGCTCCCGCCTGGAAATTGACAAGGTCGCGAACTAGGCTGCAGGTTCGACAGCCTCCGATTCGCCGCCTTCCTGGTCGGCAGACACTTCGGGTTGTCCGGCGTTGGCTTGATCGACCTTCGCCTGAAGAACACGCGCCAGTGAGGCCGCGGGTTCGTTGAGAACGCGAACCAACTGCGTGGCGGGTGCCTGCAACACTCCAAGAAGAGTTGCGAGCAACACGTCCCGGGATGGAAGATCGGCAATCGCGTTGATTTGGTCGGTGGAGACCACCAACCGATCGACGATGCCGGCGCGGAGGGCTGGCTTCTTGACCTCCGTAGCAAAGGTCTTCACCACCTTTGCGGCGGCGGCGACGTCCTGGTGGCCGGTAACGATCGCCGTCTGGCCGCGCAAATCGCTCAACTCGGGCAACCCGGCGTTGGAGAGAGCGCGGCGCAGGAAGGTGTTCTTGACGACATGAAACTCAGCACCCACCGCGTGGAGGCGGTTGCGGAGTTCAGCAAACTGGGGCACCTTGAGGCCCGTATAATCGGCGACGAAGAGAAACGGCGAGCTGTTGAGGCGCCCTGCGATGTCTTCAACAATAGTGGCTTTTGCGGGATGCATTTAAAAGGTCTCCGTTAGAATTTCAAGTAAGGCGTCGCATCGACCCGGAGACCGGGAGACATCGTAGCCGCGAGAGTAAGGTTTTCGACAAAACGGCCCTTTGCGGACGCAGGACGCGATTTGACCACCGCATCAATCACCGCCACGCCGTTGTCCAGCAGAGCAGCCTCCGAAAAGGAGAGCTTGCCAACCGGCACGGAAATATTGCCATTTTTGTCCAGCTTGAACTCAACCCGTCCTGCCTTCACTTCGCGCACTGCCTTGGCCGTGTCGTCTGTCACTGTGCCGGTTTTGGGGTTGGGCATCAGCCCGCGTGGCCCTAGGACCTTTCCGAGCTTACGGACTTCGGTCATGCAGGCTGGAGTCGCAATCGCCACATCGAAATCCTGAAAGCCACCCACACACTTTTCAATCAGGTCTTTGTAGCCGACGTATTCGGCGCCAGCTTCACGGGCGGCCTCCGCGGAGGCGCCTTCGGCGAACACCAGAACGCGGACGGACTTCCCCGACCCGTGGGGCAGCGGGCAGGTGCCGCGGACCATCTGGTCAGACTGCCGTGGATCCACCCCTAACCGGAAGGAGAGCGTCACAGTCTGGTCGAATTTCGGCGCGGGGAGCGTCTTGAGTGTGCTCAAGGCCTCGGCGAGTGCGTAAGGTTTGAGCGCGACCACTTTCTCGGCGGCTGCGCGGTAACGTTTTGATCTGTGAATTGCCATAAGGTTCTTGCAGTGCGGTCGGCACAGGCTTCATGCCAGCGCCTCCTGCGGGACCCGAGCTAACGGGTCGTGTAGCATGGAGGCTCGTCTATCCTTTGCAAACTAATTCAATGCCACTGCAGTTTTTTTTTGCCCTTCCGATGAAAAAACCCACGAAGCCCGCCCAAATTTGCGATTCCCACGCAGAGGCAACGGTTCCCTTGGAGGAATTGCCTCTGTTTTCCAAGGCGGGGGGCTCTCCCGCCTAAAGTGAGACGGTCTCAGCTTGAGTCAACTGCGGCGCAGATTAGGATTCATACCATGGTTCGATCCCCTTTCCTTCTTGTCGTGCTGGCGTTTGGCACTGTGGCCGCCCTCATGTTTGCGCTGCCCAACCTGTCAAATGTCCGGGTATCCGCCGGGTACGCAAGTTACGTCTACTCAAAACCCATCGTGGGGCGGAGCAAGTTCAAACAGGTGATTTTCGGCCCGGCCTCAACCGGATTGAGCTGGAGGCTGGATGGCCAAAGAGTATCCACCACGCCGTTTACGTACTCTGAAAAATTTGAGTCTGAAAACGCCATTCTCGGCAAAGACAAGCTTCCACTCTCCAGCCAGGCGCACATTGTCTGGAGGCTGAAACCTGAAGTGGAGTCAGTGCAGCGCTTTATGGAGGAGTTTGGCGGTTGGGAAAGCTCGGCGGATCCGGACAAAATCGCCAAGGAATCCTACGACCAGTTCATCCGGGAGCCCTTCCGGACAATCACCCGCTCCGTGGTGGCCCAATACAACGGACTGGACGTCAACGAGTCCCTCCCGGTAATTTCCCGCGAGATCGAGATCCAGGTGAAGACGCTTCTGGAAAAGACGCCGTTCGAGGTAATGTCCGTGGTGATGGGGAACTCTTCCCCTCCGCAAGCCGTCATCGTTGCCATTTCGGCGAAGGTGGCGCTCAACCAAACCCTCGAAATGAAGGCCGTGGAGGAACAGATCGCCGAAAAGAACATCGCCATTGAGCGAAAGAACGGGGAGGCAGCAGGGGCGCGGTTTGCAGCCCAATCGAGAGAACAGGCGAAGGCCATCTCGGAACTGAGTGCGGTACTCGATCCTCTGTACATCGAGTTTCTGCAGGCGGAAAACATCAAGGGCGCTGAGCGGGTGTACCTGCCGCTTAGCAGTGGGCCTCAACTGGTCCTCCCCGTCAAAGAGGGCTCCAAGGACGGCCACCGGGAAGCCAAGCCGGCTTTGGACTCGCCCGGTTCCACCAAGCCTAGCCAGCCTTCGCCGCGATAATCACACTCCGGTCCACCGCGGTGGGGTGCTGGCCTCGCCATTCCAAGCCGTTTTTTTCAAGCCAGACGCGGATCTCGCCCACGGAGAAGCACCGTCCCTCGGTCGAGTGCATTAGGAGAGCGGAATACTGAGCCACGGGGAGCGGGCCGCGCTTGTCAGCGTCGAGGAAGGCGTCGTGAAGGAGGAGGAGTCCGCCGGGAGGGAGCGCTTTTGCCGATTTCGCAAGAAGCGCGGCGGCCACCGGATCGTCCCAGTCGTGGAGCACGTTGGAGAGCAGAATCACGTCAAAACCCTCGGGAAGGTCACTTTCAAACATGTCCCCCGCCAGCACCGACACACGCCCCGAACACCCCCGCTTTTCGACGCAACGGCGGGCAATCCCGTCGACAGGCGGACGCTCATACACCGTCGAGCGCAGGTGCGGGTGAATCGTCGTCAGAGCGCACGCGTAAATCCCTGATCCCCCGGCCACGTCCAGCACTGCGCGATGCTTGGAGAGGTCGACCTTTCTGGCCAGAGCTGGCGCCAATAAAACACCCCGGCAGTCCATCGCCGCGGTGAACTCGTCGGCAAAAGCCTTCGACTCCATCGCCTTTGCCCACGAGGCAAGGTGGTTGCTCCCCCAGTTTGCCGGCTTTCCCGTTTGTAATACCTGCAAAAACTCCTGCGTCTGTGGCCTTTTTTTGAGCGTCTCGTAGTAGGGCCGCAGGCACCAGGGAGAGCCGTCCACCAGGTGCTCCCTCGCCCTGGGCCCCAAGTGATAGACCCCTCCTGCCTGGGTGACGAGACCCATGGCGGAACACAGAGTCAGCAGCACGTCAGCCGGTCGGGTATGGATCTTAAACTGCACACAGATCGCCCCCAAGGTGGAGGGATGGTCGGCCAGCCAGGTGAAGAAGTTGAGGTGCGACACGGCCGCCGCCAACAGATCCACAGCCATCAGGCCGTCACGCAACCGGTAGAGAGGAAGGGGGTCAGTGATGGGTTCGTCAAGAAAGGGAGAAAGGCTCATTTTGTAAAACTAAAATCCAGCGGGGTAAAACACCTCCCCTGCGGGACTGTTCGGATGAACGGGCCTTGAATCCCCGGAGCGCCTTTATCAGCGCCCCTTCTGTGGTCCGCTGACCTTGATCACGCGGAAACCATAGTTGTCGCTTTCGCGGTCCGGCATCGAGTGGATCCGGCAGGAGGAAAGCAGGCTCATCTGGAGGGCGCCTTGAGAAAAGGAGGCGCCGCGCAAGACGCGGGAGCGTGCCTTTGGGTTCCAAGTGTCCATGCACCACTGCCAGACGTTGCCACCCATGTCATAGAGGCCTTCGCCGTTTGGCTGGAAGGAACCCACCGGCGAGGTTTGCGCAAAGCCGTCCTCGTAACCTGGCACGGCCACCTCGGCACCGCTTTCGCGCCCGGTGTAGTTGCCGGCTCCCTTGGGCGGGGGCCACTGCTTACCCCAAGGGTACTGATCCTGAACACTCATGTCCCTCATTTCGGGGGTCGGGCCTCGCTCGGCGGGAAGACCTACAGCCTTGCTCCACTCCAAGTCGGTGGGCAGGCGGTAATGTTCATTGGGCCCCAGAAGGCCGGCCGCCTGCTCCTTGTCCGTCAGCCACTTGCAGAACGAAAGCGCGTCCGTCCAACTGACCTTGACCACGGGATGATCCGGTCCCTGTGCAAACCCGGGGTTGTTCCAACTGCTCTTGGGATAGCCGGTCTCCTTGATGAACTGCGCGTAATCCTTCACCCGGGTCACATTCGTGGAGAAGTGCACATCGCCCACGGGCACGAACTTCATGCCAAGACTGTTTTCAAATGTTGCAGGCTTCGTCGCCTTGGGCGCCTCCGGAACGGGCGCAGCAGCGGCAGTAGGTGGCTCGGGCTTGGCCGCGGCCACTGGCGGTTGCTTCGGCGGTGCCGTTGCAACCGGAGGCGCCGGCACTGGAGGGGCGGGAGGCGCCACCGGTGCCGGGGGGGGAACAGCGGCCAGAGCAGTTGCCGCTTTCTCCGCTTTCTCAGCCTTAATCCGCTCGATTTCCTCCAATTCCTTCTTGGCAAGCGCTTCCTGCTGCTTGATCGATTCCGCCTTTTTTCTGGCAGCCTCCAACGCTTGCTTTGCCGCGAAATCAGGATCCTCCACCGGTGGAACCGGTGCCGGAGGTGCTGCGGGTGGCACCGCGCTCGGCGGTGGCGTATTCATCGCCACCGGACCGGTGGAAGCAGGCGGCGTTTTCGCTCCCGGCTCAACTGCAAGGGGCGCCGGGGCGTTCAGAAGGTCTGCATCCAGTGCGTCAGCGGGAGCCACCTTCGTTTTTGCAGGGGCGCCCGGACGAAGCGCCGTGAGCTCAGGCGTCCCCGGAGCGGGGGGTGCCAGAAATTTCAGGTCCGAATCTGCGTCGGCAGTCTGCACAGGCATGGGCTTCGAGAGAACGGGTTCGTCTTCGTCTAGGTCTGCCGAGGGGGTTTCCAAAAAGAAACTCGCACCAAACCACGAGCCCACGACCCCTGCGGCCACCAGCAGCGCGACAAGCACTGTTTTTCTGGATCCTTGCGGTCGTTCTGGCGGAAAGGAGGTCAGTAGGGGGCGGGAGCCTGGAGCAGAGACCCGCTCATTGGAGGGAGCCGGCACCTCTTCCTCATCCGGGTCCTCTTCGGCCACCCCCATGTGCTCTGGAGGAAGCTCCACCTTTTCAGGAACCTTGGCATCAGGGGCCTGGGACGCCACTGCGGCAGCCGCAGCTGCAGCCGCCGCGCGGGGGGAAACTTCCTTCTCAGGCTCCGCACCACCTCCCATGCCAAGCCTCTGCTCGAGGTCGGCGATGCTCACAGGCCGTTGAGACGGGTCCTTGGAAAGGCTTAACGCAACGGTACGCTCCCAGTTTTTGAAAAGCGCCTGCCCGTCCCTGTTTAACTTGTGGCGCAACTCAATGACCCCGGGGGGGCGTTCCGAGCGAACCTGCGACTCCACATCCACTCCCTCTACAATCCGCTTGCCGGTGAGCAGTTGAAAAACGGTGGCTGCCAGTGAGTAGATGTCGTCGCTGACCGTCGAGGCCGCTCCGTCCAGCACCTGTGGGCTGGTGTACGCAAGGTACTTCCCCTCTTTGACACCCGCCTTCCGCATTGCGTCGACGATCGCGCGCCGGGTTCCAAAGTTCGAAAGCATCAACCGACCATCCGCGGAAAGGATCAAGTCCGCCGGACTCAGGTTCCGGTGCAGGACGGGGACGCTGTGCACGTCCTTGAGGGTGTCCAGAACAGTTTGCACCCAGGACTGGATCTCGTTGGATTCAAAGAAACCGGCGGGCGCCTCCTGCAACTGCCGGGCGAGAGACTCGCCCTCATAGGCGTCGGTCACGACCGCAGCCCAATCAGGGCCTTCGAGCAGTTCGTGCACCCGGAGAATGTTCGGATGAATCAGTTGGCGGGTTTTGCGCACCTCTTCTTTCAGGATTCCACGCAGATCCCGATCTGCTGCGACCTCTGCGGGAACGAAATGGAGACACACCTGCCGGCCCATGACATCGTCCTCAGCCAACCACACAGGAAACTCGCCAAGGGCCGTTGGAATGACGCTCCTCAGGGTAAAAGTCTCTGCGATCCGCTGGCCTACCCGGAGGTACTCCGGATCAAAGCCTTCGGTGGACGGGGCGCTTGCGCTGCCTGAAAGTTCGTTGGGCATCTGTGGAACTGCTAAGGTGAACGACTGGGGAGATAAACTAAGCCAAAATCCTCCGGCACGGAGTCCGGAATCCTCCTTCCTCCTTGATCAAACCGAGCTCCTTCGGCCCCTCTCTCTGCCCCAGCCATCGAACGGGAACTGCAATTGGAACTGAACCGATTTAAACACGATTGGAAGTGAACCTCCGGATGAACCAAAAACCCGTCCCACCGCTTGAGCGGCGGAGGGATGTTGGATCTTCAATTCAACATGTTGACCGCTACTCTTTTTCCCGTCAAATCGCCAACAGGAATTTCCTAAATCGGCCCTGCGCCTCAGATTGGTTCTGGAGGGGCCGCTTCTTTTTGTGCAGCGTCCTGCGATAGCCTTTCTATGGATCCAGAAACCTCTGACGAGTACCTCTACAACGGGGTACAAATCACCCACGTTGACCAGTTCCTGCAGTACGCCCAAACCGCGGGCGCCTCTGACGTACACCTCTGTAGCGATGCCCAGCCCTCCTGGAGGCGTCACGGCAACCTGGAACCAATTTTCCCTGATGCCCCCCTGCTACGGGCCACGCATGCCCGCATGCTCGCGCAAAGCTTTCTGAACCCCGACCAAATCCAACAACTTGATTCCCGCGGGGACGTCGACTTCGCTTACGATTCCGGTTACGGGCGCTTCCGCAGTTCCGTCGTCCGCCACCGGGTCGGAACGGATCTGGTGTTCCGGGTGATCCACGCAGGCCTCCGTTCCCTAGCCGAGTTGGGCCTTCCCGAGAGCCTCAAGTCACTGACTGAATTCCACAACGGTCTCGTGCTGGTCACAGGCCCGGTCGGCTCCGGCAAATCCACGACCCTTGCCGCACTGATCGACACCATCAACCAGAACCGCTCCGACCATATCATCACCCTGGAGGACCCGATCGAGTATCTGATCCCCTCTGCCCTCAGCCACGTCACCCAGCGCGAAGTGAGGACCCACACCAAGAGTTTCGCCGCGGCCTTGCGCGGAGCACTCCGCGAAGATCCGGATGTGATCATGGTGGGCGAAATGCGTGATTTGGAAACCATCCAACTGGCCATCAGCGCCTCCGAAACCGGGCATCTGGTACTGGGCACCCTCCACACAGGCAACGCAGCACGGACACTGGACCGCGTGCTGGACGTCTTTCCCACGGACCAACGTGACCAGATCCGCGTCATGGTGTCCGAATCGCTGCGCGGCATCGTCTCCCAGCAACTCGTTCCCCGGGCGGACGGACAGGGGCGCGTCCTCGCGCTGGAAGTGCTCACCAACAATGCAGCCGTCGGCAACCTGATCCGCGATGGGAAAACCTTCATGCTGCCCGGCGTGATCCAAACCGGCCGCCGCCAGGGGATGAAACTGCTGGATGACTCCCTTCTGGAACTCCTGCAGGCGGGCATTATCACCGCCGAGGAAGCCTATGCCCGCTGCGAGCAGAAGGCGCTCTTCCGTCAATACCTCAAGGCCTGACCTCTTTTTTCCTTTCCTTTTTGTATGGCATACATTGACCAGTTTTTTCAGGTACTCGTGAGCGCGGGAGCCTCGGACTTGCACATGGCCCAGGGATCCCCTCCCAAGATCAGGCAGCACGGCGGCATGGTCCCCATCCGTCCCGAACCGCTTTCGGAGGAAGAGATGGCCTACATGATGAGCGAAATCAGCGGGCCGGAGCGCTGGGCAAAGTACCTCGAACTGGGCGACCTGGACTTTGCCTACCAGATGGACGCCAGCTCACGCTTTCGGTGCAACTACTTGAAGCAGGCGCACGGATACGGCTGTGTCTTCCGCATCATCCCGACGAAGCTGATGACCCTCGAACAGCTTGGAATTCCCGAGGTGGTCAAGGAATTTGGCAGACTGCGGGGCGGCATCGTCCTGGTCACCGGACCGACCGGTTCGGGAAAGTCCACCACCCTGGCGGCGCTGATCGACTTCATCAACACCAACTACGCCAGACACATCGTCACCATCGAGGAGCCGATCGAATTCGTGCACCCGAACAAGCGCTCCATCATCACCCAGCGCGAAGTGCCCGAACACGCCCCCTCCTTTCCCGTTGCCCTCAAGGCGGCACTCCGCGAAGACGCCGACATCATTTTGGTCGGTGAAATGCGCGACCTCGAGACCATTAGTCTCGCCCTCACAGCGGCTGAAACCGGGATGCTGGTCTTCGGCACCCTCCACACGAACAACGCCCGCAAAACAGTCGACCGGCTCATTGACGTCTTCCCCGCCGACCAACAGTCCCAAGTGCGCACCATGCTTTCCAACTCCCTGCGGGGCGTGGTGGCCCAAGTCCTCATGCGCCGGGTCGACAAACCCGGACGCAAGGCCATCAACGAGATCCTCATCGTCAACCCGGCTGCCAGTGCGATCATCCGTGAGGGTGCCACCCAAAAGCTTCAGGACGTGCTCGTGGGAGGAAAGGCCGAGGG
The DNA here is from genome assembly GCA_044348365.1 of Chthoniobacteraceae bacterium. Lineage (GTDB taxonomy): Bacteria > Verrucomicrobiota > Verrucomicrobiia > Chthoniobacterales > Chthoniobacteraceae > Chth-196. The sequence goes on along the minus strand of JBIKSY010000123.1, from coordinate 98 downwards.
CATGCAGTTTATGGACGACGCCATTTTCGACGCGCTCAAAAACGGAATTGTCGGGGCGGAGGAAGCCTTCATGAAGGCCACCGACAAAAACCGGTTCA
>JBIKSY010000361.1:0-3519 GCA_044348365.1 Chthoniobacteraceae bacterium | reverse complement strand
GACGCTCTCCATACTGGGCCTTTTCAGAGGGATGCCAGCCGATCGCGGTCGGATAAAACAGGATCTGCGCGCCGTGCAGTGCCGTGAGTCGCGCCGCCTCTGGATACCACTGGTCCCAGCAAACGCACACCCCGATCCGGCCAAAACGGGTGTCCCAAGCCCGGAAGCCGAGGTCGCCGGGGGTGAAATAGAACTTCTCGTAAAACAGTGGGTCGTCGGGGATGTGCATCTTGCGGTACTTCCCCAGAAGCGTGCCGTCTGCATCAATAACGACCGCAGTGTTGTGGTAAAGTCCGGCGGCGCGCCGCTCAAACAGGGAGGCTACCAGGACCACCCCCAGTTCTTTTGCGAGAGGACAAAGCGCCTGGGTGCTTGGCCCGGGAATTTCCTCTGCCAGGGCAAAGTACTTGTGATCCTCCACCTGGCAAAAGTAGAGCGAGGTAAAAAGCTCCTGCAGGCAGATGATTTGCGCTCCCTGAGCGGCGGCGGCGCGGATGTGGGCAACCGCCTTGGAGAGGTTTTCGGCAGGCGTGGCGCTGCACTGGTCCTGAATCAGGCCAATCTTAACGGATTTAGGGTGGGACTTCATGAAATCGTACGGAAGAAAACCGGCAGGGAGGAGCTTTCCAAAGCAAACGCCGGGAGTCCATGCGAACCCCCGGCGTTCTGTGCAACAATCCGGTGTCGGAGGCTGGCAGCACCGAGCTACTTGGCAACCGGTGCGGCTGCGGCGGGTGCCGGTGCCGCGGTCTCAGAGAGGGAAATGATTTTAACGCCCTCGACGGTCACCCGCTCCGTGGGCTTGCTCCGTTCGCGACCGTTGGAGGCCACCGGAGTGTCGCCGATTTTCAGTAAAACGTCCTCGCCCTTCACCACACGGCCAAAGCCGGTATACTGGCGGTCCAAAAAGGGAGCAGGATCCAAACAGATGAAAAACTGCGAACCGGCGGAATCGGGGTCCATGCTGCGGGCCATGGAAAGCACGCCACGCTCGTGCTTTTTGTCGTTGAACTCGGCTTTGATTTTATAGCCGGGGTCGCCCATGCCGTAGATTCCTTCCTTGGAAGGATCCTTCGTGTTTGGATCGCCGCCCTGGATCATGAAGCCCTTGATGATGCGGTGGAATGCGGTGCCGTTATAGAAGCCTTCCTTTGCGAGCTTCTTGAAGTTGGCCACGGTTTTGGGAGCGACGTCGTCCCAAAACTCGACGGTCATTTCGCCCTTACTGGTTTTGATCACAGCCTGTTCCCTGGCCGGGACGGGAGCTGGCGCCGGGGCAGGAGCGGCGGGAGTCGCCGGAACCTCCGCTGGAGCGGGCGCGTTCTGGGCTTGGGCGGTGACGAACCCGCCGAGCAGAAGCCAGGCGGAGTAGATAAGGAGGGAGCGTTTGGTCATACAGGCGCATAACTTCCACAATTAGGTTCCCTCACGCAATGATTCCCCTCACGGACCATTCCTGTTTATAGATCAAGGGATGGAAGACATCCGTATCATTCTGCACACCTCCCGCGGCGCAATCGAGGGCACCCTGTTTGCCTCCAAGGTGCCCATCACCGCCGCCAACTTTCTCAACCTAGCCCACGTCGGCTTCTACGACGGGGTGACTTTCCACCGCGTCATTCCCGACTTCATGATCCAGGGCGGCGACCCCACCGGCACAGGCCGCGGCGGCCCGGGCTACCGCTTCCCTGATGAAATCCACAAGGAACTCAAGCACACCAAGCCCGGCCTCTTTTCGATGGCCAACGCAGGTCCCAACACCAACGGAAGCCAGTTTTTCATCACACACGTCCCCACCCCGCATCTGGACGGAAAGCACGCCGTGTTTGGCGAAGTCACCAAGGGGCAGGATATTGTCGACGCGATCAAGCAGGGCGACACCATCGAGTCCATTGAGATCCTCGATTCGACGGATGAACTTTTTGAGTCCGAAAAGAAGCTCATCGCCGCGTGGAACAAAGCCATCGAAGAAAACCACTAGGCAAAGACAGGCAGGTGATTCCAAAGAAAGCCGGCCACCTTCCGCTTGTTCCTCCTGTCCACACCAGTCTCTCCAACCCCCAAAAAACCATGAAACTTCTCCCCTCTCTGCTGCTCTGCGTGGGCCTCTTCACCGCCTCCGCGCAAGCACAGTCTCCCAAACCCCTCCGCATCCTTCTCATCACGGGCGGCTGCTGCCACGATTACGCCAAGCAGAAGGATATCCTCAAGGAAGGCATCGAAAAACGTCTTCACGCCGAGGTCGTCCAGGTGCACACCGACGACAAGAGCGTAAAGCCGCCCCTCGCCATCTATGGAAATCCGGAGTACGCAAAGGGTTTCGATCTGGTCATTCACGATGAATGCGCAGCAGGCATCAACGACGAGGCCGTTGTGCGGGGCGTACTCAAGCCCCATGACGAAGGCACCCCGGGCGTCAACCTGCACTGCGCAATGCACTGCTACCGCATCGGAAACGCCGGGGATCCCGTCGAACTGGGAACCCCGCACGGCCTGTGGTTTGAGTACCTGGGACTCCAGTCCACCGGTCACGGCCCCCAGGAGCCCATCGCCATCACCCACATCGACAAGAACGCAGCCCTCTCCAAGAACCTTCCCGACTGGTCCACGGTGAAAGAGGAGCTCTACAACAACATCCGGGTATTTGACACCGCCACCCCGGTGGCCCGCGGCAAACAGATCACCAAGGCCAAGGACGGTACAGAGAAGGAAAACGATGTTGTGGTGGCATGGACCAACATGCACAAGTCCAAGACTCGGGTCTTTAGCACGACCATCGGCCACAACAACGCAACGGTGGAAGACGACCGCTACCTGGACTTGGTGACGCGCGGCGTGCTCTGGGCAACCGACAAGCTCAACCCTGACGGCACCGCCAAGGCCGGCACTGCCAAGTAGGAAGCCGTCCGTTTATTAGAAAATACGCGCAAGGATTCGCCCCCGGAGAGCGGGGGGCGGATCCTTTGCCTTTTGGAGGGAAACCCATGGAAGTTTTGCAGGGCACCCGTCTGGTGGCCCGCTGCCGGCCGAGGATTGTCGAAGAGTTCGAGGAGTGGCTTGTGGTGGAGAAACCCGCCCTGATGCAGGTTCACCCGAGCAAGCCAGGAGATCCCAACACGCTCTGGCACTATCTTTGCGAGCTGCTGGCCTTCGAGCGGGTCAATGGCGGCGGAGTGTCCATCATCAACCGGCTTGACCGCGAGACGAGCGGACTGACCCTTGTGGCCAAAACGCGGGCCGCCGCCCGCTCCCTCTGCCAGCAGATGGAGGCGCGCCGCATCCAAAAAAACTACACAGCAATCGTGTTCGGGTGGCCGGAACAGGATCGCTGGGAGGTGGACGCTCCGCTGCTGCGCCAGGGGTTGCACCGGCCTTCACCTATCTGGCTCAAGCAGTGCGTCCATCCGGAGGGCAGCAGCGCCCAGACCCGGTTTGAAGTCCTAGCACGGCTGCAGGAACCCGCGCCGCTTGCCCGCCGGTTTGCCCTCGTGCGCGCCACTCCCCACACCGGCCGGATGC
>JBIKSY010000360.1:0-3522 GCA_044348365.1 Chthoniobacteraceae bacterium | reverse complement strand
CCCCACCCCTTGGTGACTTGTACGCTCTTTTGTGGAGCGGTCCTTTCCTGTGTAGATGCCGCACCAGCGCCTGCTGCCTCCACTCAAAGCACGACGTCGGTTCAGGGCGGTGCAACTCTTTCCTCCGAATTTGGGACAGCCGCTCGGGTCCGGCAGCTCACCGGGCAATTGACCCTTGCCGAGGCGGTCAATCTGGCTTTGCGCCAGAATCCCGATGTGCTCCGGGCGTTGCGGGAAATCGAGCGGGCCCGGGGACGGGTGATCGAAGTGCGGGCGCAGGCGCTCCCGCATCTCGCGCTCAGCTCGGGCTACGATCAGCTCGATATGAAGTTGTTCTTGGGTGGGGCCCAGCGGATCGCCACCCAAAATAAGTCGTGGAGCATCTCTTTGGAAGTGAGACAGGTGTTGTATTCCGGCGGAAAAATCAGCGCCTCGATCGAGGCGGAACGTCTTGCCTCGGATGCCTTGTATTATTCGCTGCGCGACACGCTGGACAAGGTGGTCAGCCAGGTCAGGCAGCAGTTTTCCAGCGTGCTTGCGACGCGCGGGCTGATTGGGGTGGCCGAGGAGTCCGTGGAACTGGCCGGCCAGCAGTTGCGCGATGCAACCAACCGCTTTGAGGCGGGCACGGTGCCCCGGTTTAACGTGCTGCGCGCCGAGGTGGAACTCGCCAGCGTCAAGCCCGGCCTGATCCGCGCCAAAAACGACTACCTCATCTCTCAGTTGCAGCTGGCCAAGACTCTCGGGATCAACGCCTCTCCGGATGGAAAGCCCTCTTTTGAATGCGTGGGTGAGTTGCAGATTAGCTACCGTCCCATGCCTCTGGTGGACGCCATCAGTCTCGGCAGGGCCCGCCGCCCTTCGCTCAAAGCCCAACGGCAGCAGATCCTGGTCGAGCGGCAGCGCCTCACCGTCGCCCGGGCGGGTTACAAACCACAGGTCTCGGCGGATGTGGGTTACAGAAGATCGAGCTCCAACGTCGGGTTGGATTTCAGCGATGCGGTGACGGGCTATTTTTTAGGGCTCCGCGGTTCGTGGAACATTTTTGACGGCTTGGAAACCTACGGGCAGGTCGCCCAGGCCAAGGCCAAGATCGAATCCGCAATTGTGACCTACGAGGAGTCACTCCAAAGCGTCGAACTGGAGGTGCAGAAGACGTTTGCAGATTTGCAGCAGTACCGGGAGACGGTGGAGAGCCAGCAAAAGAATGTGGAACAAGCAAGGGAGGCGCTGCGACTGTCCCAGGAACGGCTGGGTGCGGGCGCGGGCACACAGTTGGAAGTGCTCGATGCGCGCGTGGCGCTGACCCGCGCCCGCACCATCGAGTTGCAGGCGCGTGCGGACTATGTGCGCTCGCTGGCTGATTTCGACCGGGCCACCGCAACCGACACTGTCTACGTGGAGCTCTTTAAGGATCCTCTGGCGGCGCTCGAGAAGAAGGCACTGCACAAGGGCAAGGCCCCGAGTGCTGCGGATTTGTTCAAGCCGTGAGCACGCCCGCTCCTTCTCCCGGGGGATGGGTTTCTGTAGGGAGCGTGGTTCCTGCGGAGCACTGTCCGGCCTGGCGAAGCCTTGGGGTGGTGCATGCTTTCGCCGTGCGCCAGCCCGGTGTGGAGGTGGAGCTGGAGCGGGCCGAGGCGGTGGGCCGGCTGGGCCCGGCCCACACTGCGTTGCGAGCCGGGCTCGGCTTGGCAGAGCGAGAATTCTGTTCCGCGGAACAGGTTCACGGGGCGGGCGTTTCCGTCGTGACGGGCGCCGTTCCGGCGGTTCACCTTGGGGTGGATAGTCTGGTGACGGCAAGCGACCGCGTATGCCTTGGCATTTACACGGCGGACTGTTGCGCCATATTTTTGGCCGACCCCTTGAGGAGGGTGATCGCCCTCGCCCATGCCGGCGCGAAGGGCACGCGACTGGGTGTGGTTCCGGCCACCCTCCGCTGCATGCGGGAGGAGTTCGGGTGCGAGATGGGCGGTATCCGGGCGCTGCTGAGTCCGTGCATCCGGCCGCCCCACTATGAATGGAACTTTGCCGCCGAAATCCGCCGCCAACTTGCTGGCGCGGGGGTGGGGTTCATCACGGACCCCGGCGTTTGCACCGGTGCCGACACCCGCAACTACTACTCTTACCGGATGGAAAAGGGGCGCACCGGCCGGATGTTGGCGCTCTTGGCGCTGGCCTGAGTGCGCGGGTTTGATGCACCTTTGCCGTCCCGCCACAGCAGCCAGGATACCGTGGCACCCGCCGCGTACGCTAGCACGTCGCGCCAGTCGGCGACTCCTTTGTGCAGGAAGCGGGGGAACGCCCATTCAAAAGCGATGGACCACAGGAGGGTCCACCAAGCGATCTCCCGAAGCATTGGGGGCGAGTCATCGTAACGGAGGCCCAGCTTGCGAAACAGGTACAGCAGTGGAGGCAGCGCCGCCGGAATCAGCAGGCAATCGTCGAGGTGGTTGCGCAAAAAAAGTAGCGAGTCTCCGAGTAACGGCTTTCCCCAGAACCTGTTGGCTGCGTATAAAAAGCAGGCGCCGAGAAAGGTTCTGTCAGCAAGGTAGCCGAACTTCTGAGCGTCCGCGGATGCGTTCCGATCCGGAATGGGGGAAGGGCGCGCTACCCGCAGGTCCATTGGATTCCAGTCGCCAGAAGCAACCCGATGCCGATTCTCAGAAAGTGTTCCACCGCGCAATGGCAACAGAACCGTCCCCGGATTGCAAATGTGCACCCGTGGGGTGTGCCTGCAAATTGGGTTTCCTTGCCGGAACGCGCAGCGCAAAGTTTTCGGATGAAAACCCCCACCCGTTTGTTGCTGCTGCTTCTCGCCACCTCCGGCCTCCGGGCAACTGCGGCGGATTGGTACGTTTCCCCAGGGGGAAGTGACCAGTGGTCTGGTCGCGTTTCCGCGGCGGACGCAGGGCGCAGCGACGGGCCTTTTGCTACCCTGGAAAAGGCGCGAGGCGCGATCCGCGCGGCGCGCATGGCGGGCGATTCCGGACCGCAGACCGTGCACGTGCGCGAGGGTGTGTACCGTTTTTCTGATGTTTTCCGCCTGGAAGTTCAGGACTCCGGCAGTGCCTCCGCACCGGTGACTTGGCGCGCCTTTGAGGGGGAAAAGCCGGTCATCTCCGGGGCGGTGTCCCTCGAGGGGTGGACCGCGTGGAAGGGCGAGATCCAGCGCGCCCCGCTCGGGACGGCCGCCAAGGTAAAGGGGGGCGTGAGGCAGGTGCTCCTCGGCGGGGCGAGGCAGACACTCGCCCGGTATCCCAACGCCGATGCGCAGGATCCGGTTGCCGGCGGGTGGGCTTTTGCAGCGGGCAAGGCCTGGCCCATGTATGCGGACATTCCGGGCGAGGACAAACGCACTTTGGAGGTGGGTGCAGGGGACTGGCGTGTTTGGGCAAAGCCCGCGCAGGTCGAGTTGAGTGTTTTCCCCCGCTACAACTGGTGGAACAGTCGTGCACGGGTGCGCTCCGTGGATCCGGAATCCCGCAAGATTACATTGCAGTCCGATTGCTCCTACGCGATCCG
>JBIKSY010000359.1:0-3537 GCA_044348365.1 Chthoniobacteraceae bacterium | reverse complement strand
ATCCTGGAGGTCGGCGCAAAAAATGATCGCGGCATCACCGGTGCAATGGTCTAGACCCGCCTGGAGGGAGGCTTCTGCTCCGAAATTTCTAGAGTAGCGGATGTATTTCCATTCTGTCTTGGATTTACACTGGGCGAGCGAAATTTCGCGCGTTCCGTCGGTGCTGCTGTTGTCAAGGATTATAAACTCGAAGTCATAGGTGGCACACAAGTCTGTGGCCTGTTTAGTGAGCCTATCAAATACGTGCGGCATATTGCCTTCCTCGTTGAAGGCCAAAATAACCACGCTAATCTTGCGTCTCTCTTGTATGCTTCTGTCGCTCATTTAAAAATGTTATTATGACTGAAAGAAAAGCTGTGCACGTTGTCTTTTTCAGAACCCGTGGCTTGCTTCGACTATGTTAATTTAATTTTGCGATGTCGTTTTTGTGGTTGGTCAGGAACGCAAGGTCCAGTTCACGATGGTGAAGTAGGAGTGTGATTTTTCCCAGGGTTGAGGTGCGTTCAGCCACGGACGAGCGTGGTGTAAGTTGCTGATTATCTTTATTTTCTCTCAAATATGATGAAGGGCTGCCCACCCGGACGTATATCAATTCGTTTGACTTGGCGATACTCGCTGAAAGTGATGCGAGCGAGTTCAGGCATCGCTTGATGCCCTGCCAAAAAACCAGGGGGCCAAGTTGGCCAGCGGAATTCTTCTGTCGCGTCCAAAATCAGCCGAGGCTTCGATTTCTCCAAGTCTTCTCGAAGCCTTCTGTGGTAAAGCTCAGGCACGTCGCCTGAGCCTGTCATCAAACCGTTCGAGGCAAACCTTGTGGCAGGAGGAATACCCGTTAAAACGTGGAATTTGGGTGCCCAGCCCCAGACAAACATGTGATCCTTCGGGCCGGCGAATTCCAAAATCACAGAAACGAGCGGATGCACCGAATTTCCCCAGTCTCGGACAAACTGTGGATTGGCCTTGTAAATGGTCCTGAAGGTGAGTGTTTGCAGCCCTAGCACGAAGAGAACCGCAGTCAGCAGCCAGGGGGAATGGCCTCTTGGAGAAAGGTTTTCCGCTTGCCCTGTAATGGGACGAGCAAGAAAGTGTTCCGGGTCTGCGACGCAGGAGGCAGCCCACATTGAGACTGGGGCGATGAGGAGCATGAGGTAGTGTGGGAAGCCCATGCCCGTCCGCGTTGCCAAGTGGCTCATAAGAAGCAAGTAGCCGGTGATGCAAATCACTGCCACAACCCAACGGTTTGCTCTTTGGGTCCACGCTCCCGCGGACCTGAAGAGCCGGAAACACAAACAGGCAAGCGCCATAGCACCGAAAGCGGTCCAATAGACTTTGAAATCCTCGCTTCCGCGGAGGAGAAAGTCGATCGCCGATGGCGCTGTCGGTGCCAATGTGTTCCTGTACCGAAGCCCCTCCATGATATAAAACTCTATGAAGTCACTCCACGCTCCACACACGGCGACCGGAACGAGAATAGCGGCCGGAACAGTAAGTCCTCCGGCGGCCAGCAGTAGTCCTGCGCGAATCTTCGCCGAACGCAGTCCAATCGGGATCGTGGTGGTGAGGAGTGCGGCAACAAACAGGGCGATCCCGGCGGGTGCGACCTGTAGTTTTGTAAACGGCATGGCTCCGGTAATTAGGCCGAGAACAAAAGCCCGAGGGAGTGATGCCTGTCTCAGTTGAAGCAGAATAAGCCAGACGGCCCATGCAGACATGGCGGAGGGAAGTTGCTCCGACGAGAAGTGCACAAAATCTAGGTTAAGCGTGCAGCAAAGGAGGAGGGTCATCGGAAGCGTGAGCAAAAGCGAAAACCTGTTTCCCACCATTTCGCGAATGCCTAGGGCAGTGGGCACGACGATTAAAAACGTACAGGCAAGGCCTGTGATCCTGGCTGCCGAATAACTGAGCTTGAGACCGGCGAGGGGAGCCCAAAGAAGCACCCAAGTGTTTAGTGGACCCCCTGAGCCTCCGTTTACCGACCGCCACGGCACAGGGTCTTCCAGATACCGCATCGCCTGCGCCAAAATGGAACTTTCATCCACGTTGATCTCACCGTTGTACGAAAGGCTCCTGAAGCGCCACACGGGAAGCGCAAAAGCTAAAGCAACGGAGAAAAGCAAAAAAAACTTTAGCCAACCGGCTTCTGACAGCGGGTCCTTTTTAAGCGCCGGGTAAACAGCGATACAGCCCAGCGCGGTCCACAAAAAGATAGCCAGCACTAATCGAGAATCCATGATTTGCAAAAATGTTGGTACGCGCTGGGCGGAGTCCTCGGCGGAGAGGGGTTGGCAGATGCTAGAACTCCCTAATTAAGAGTGATTCAGCGAGGCTGCGAATCCTGTCAGCACGCCCTCCAAATGTTTTAAGCGAGGCAAGCGCATGTGAGGTGTGTCTGGCCGCAATTTTACGTGCTCCCTCAAGGCCAAAGAGCGCCGGATAGGTGGCCTTGGTTGCGACGACATCCTTTCCCGCTGTCTTGCCAAGCTTTTCTGTGGTTTGGGTGACGTCGAGAATGTCGTCAATTACTTGAAATGCGAGCCCTAGGGAGTCGCCAAAACTGGTGAGTGCCCCGAGTTTTGCCCCAGTGGCGTTCGCGCTCATCGCCCCCAGTCGGAGAGATGTGGTGAGGAGCGCCGCCGTCTTTGCGAGGTGAATGAACCGCAGCTTAGGTTTGGACACCGCCTGGCCTTCTCCCTCGATGTCCATCACCTGGCCCGCGATCAGACGTCTGCTGCCAGCGGTGTGCGCCAACTCTCGGATGTAGTCAGCCGTTGAGTAGCGGGGCGTGTTGGGAGCCAGGGCTAGAATTTCGAACGCGGCGGTTAAGAGCGCGTCTCCAGCCAGAACGGCGATGCCTTCGCCAAAAACCTTGTGGTTTGTCGGCCTGCCCCTGCGCAGGTCGTCGTCGTCCATGCAGGGGAGGTCGTCGTGAATCAGTGAGTACGTGTGGACGCACTCTACGGCGCACGCTGCATGGATGCCTGTTTCGCCCGTGCCACCACAAAGATCCGCGGCGCAGAGGGCCAGGACGGGACGCAAGCGTTTCCCCCCTGCAAACATGCTGTAGCGCATTGCCTTGTGGATGGTTGCGGGCTTTTCGGTGGGCTTGGGGAGAAACACTCCGAGTGCTTGATCCACCCTGAGGGTGGTTTGGGTCAGGTAGGCTTGGAGATCCATGGGTGGCCATGTGAAAGTGAGCGGGCGGATGCATTTGAGCAAACCGGAAAGTGCTTTGCCCCTGAGAGTGAGTCCCCGCATGTACTCCAAAGATCAAAGAAACAGGCATCAAATCGGAGGAATCTGTTGACACCCCTCCCCCCTTTGGTAGGTTGCGCCTCCGCTTTTTGAAATTCCTTGTGCGGCACTCCGGTGCCTTTCATCGAAAGACAGAGGAGCGCAGCCTTGCGCGAATGTGGCAAGTGCCTGGGTAGCTCAGTTGGTAGAGCACATCCTTGGTAAGGATGAGGTCGCCGGTTCAATCCCGGTCCCAGGCTCCACTTGTTGCAGTCACCGCTTTTTCACCCATCGTATCACCATTAA
>JBIKSY010000122.1:0-11763 GCA_044348365.1 Chthoniobacteraceae bacterium | reverse complement strand
CATTTCGCGCCCGCTCGATGCTGGGAATGCCTTGCCACATGCGCCCCTCCTCGCCGTATTCTCTGCCCGGTGAAAAGTTCGGCGAGGCGGGTCTGCCCGCGCCGATGTCCTCAGCGGCCTCCAGCGTGAGGAAGGGGGCGAGCAGCAGGACAGTGAGGAGAGCCCCGATCAAGAGAAGGGAATCACAAAACGCGAGTGGCCTCGGCACGCTGAAGCCGGAGCGAAGCAAGGTCTGATGCCCCGCTGATGCGGAAGGTGTGGCGGCAGAAGCGCCCCGGTGAAAGCCGACTGAATGGAGGTCAGTCCGCCCATAGAGTGCGGAGTTGGGGCGGATGTGGGGACAATGAGGATTCACGGGTGTGGGGGTGTTAAGTTGAAGAACGTTATTGGGGTTTAACGCATTCGGAATGCCACGGTCTGGAACAATCCAGGATCGGGCCGGCGGCTGACTGTGCGAGCGCAAACGGACCGAGGAAGGATGACAGCAGCAGGCCCAGTTCCTCGGGGATTAGCGGATTCGTGAGCGCGAGCGCAGCACGAACTATGTAGACGATCGCACGGGTGAGCCCGAGGAGCACAAGCGAGGTGCAGTGCACCCGTTGGAGACGCGGGGACTTCGCCGGCGGTGGAGAGGTTTTGTCAGACGGCATGGGCTTTACTCGGGTTGCAGCAGGACCTTGGTTTCGCTCTTGTGGATAACACCTTGGAAAGCATCTTCCCAACGACTGAGGGGCAGACAATTCGAAATAAGCGGTCGCAAGTCAAAGACGCCGTCGCCGAGCAGACGGAGCGTGGTGTCCCAAGTCTGCCAAGAGTGGCAGATGGAGCCCTGAAAGTGCAGTTGCTTGAGAATGACCTTGTCCAATTCGAGCTGAAACGGCGCACCAAAGATGCCGACCTGCGTGTAGCGTCCCATCTTGCGCACCAGGTCGAGGCACAGCGCCGCGGAGGCGGGAGCGCCCGCGCATTCGAGCACCACATCCGCGCCGTAACCGTGTGTGAGGTCCTTGACCGTGTCCAGCGCGTGGCCGTCCTCCACATTTACCGTGACGTCGGTGCCAAGTGTTTTACTCAGCTCCATGCGCCCCGCGTCCTTCGCCGTACCGAGCAGCACCACACGTGCTCCGTGGGCCTTTGCCAGCATCGCACACATCAGGCCAATGGGGCCGGGACCGGACACGGCGACCACTTCGCCCGGGCGGATGATCGTGAGCTCCAACACGGCCTGCACCGCGCAGGCGAAAGGCTCGCACAGCGCGCCCGTTTCAAAATCAAGGCTCTCTGGCAGCGGCAGCACGATCTCCTGCCGCACGCTGAGATACCTGGCGAATCCTCCGTTCATGCCGCTGCCCACCGCCGCGCGGTCGATGCACATGAAGGGCGCGCCGACCTGGCAATAGCGGCATTTTCCGCAAAGGCGGCCTGCAGAGGGATTCACCGTCACCCGGTCGCCCACATTCCAGCGCGTCACGCCGGCGCCAGTCTCCACGATGGTGCCGCTCACCTCATGGCCGAGGATCACCGGCGGCTTGATGACATACTCGCTTTTGAAAATGTGGATGTCCGTACCGCACACGCCCGCGTTGCGAATCTCGATGAGCACATGCCCCGGCGTGGCCTGCGGTTCAGGCATTTCTATGTACTCGACATTGCCCGGCTCCGGGCGGGTTTTCACGACGGCTTTCATGCATTGTTGGTTGGGTGTGGCTTGGGTTGGGAGGCATCAGCGACGCCGAAACGGTCATCGAGCGAGCGGAAATGATCGAGGCGAACCCAATCGGAGAACTCGGCGTAAGTAGCCATCCGGCCTGCCTCAGCGAGCGTGGAGCCGTCGCGCCGTAGGCTCCGTAAAACCTCGCTCACGGCCCGGGTCGCCGCAAAGAGCGGCGAAAGCGGATACAGCGCGAGGGCATAGCCCAGGCTCTTCAAATCCTGCGGGAGGAGACGAGTCGTCTCATGACCCTCAACGATGCTGATCATGAGCGGCCCGGGCACCTCCCGAGCCACGGCCTCGGCCTCGGCGATCGTCTTCATTGCATCGACAAAGACCAGATCCACACCGGCCTCGCGGTAGCGCGAGGCTCTGCGAATCGCTTCATCGCGACCCACCGCCGCCAAAGCATCGGTGCGTCCGATGATGAGCAGATCCGCATCGCCCCGCGCCTCGATGGCCCCTTTCAGGCGCCCCGTCATCTCCTCCTCCGACACCAGCTTGGCGCCTGCCATGTGCCCGCAGCGTTTTGGCGCCGCTTGATCTTCGATGTGAATCGCGGCCACTCCCGCCTGCAAATACTCGCGCACCGTGCGCTCGATGTTCGCCGGTCCACCATAGCCCGTATCCGCATCCGCGATCACCGGCACCTTCACCGCACGAACCATGTTCCGCGCATGCGTCGTCATCTCGCTCTGCGTCAAAATCCCCACATCAGGACATCCTGTCAGGCTTGCCGTTGCACCAAAGCCGGTCATGTAAACTGCCGGGAACCCTGCACTCTCGATCAACCGAGCCGTGAGCGCATCGGCGGCGCCCGGGGCCATCACGAGTGTTTCTCCGGTGAGCAGAGTCTTCAAGGCTTGGGCGGTGTTCATGGTGGGGAGGGTGATGCGCGGCTGTCCTCACTTGTTTGGCGCGCCCGGCAGGTCTTTGACCCACGCAAAATTGAAGACGTAGTGGTTCCGGCTGCTGAGGAGCTGGATGTTTCCATCGCGGCTCTGTGTGGCGGTGAGGTAGCTGGCGGGTTCGGCGAGTGTGTCGCTGATGACAAAGGGCGTTCGTTCCTTGGTGATCCACTTCCGCTCTGGGCCACCGGGGGTGATGAGACGTCGGTCGGGCCAGGTCTTGCCCTCGTCGTAGCTCACGGCTGCAAAGAGGCCGTAGCCGGTGTAGTCGGCCCCTGTGGATTTGAAGGCGAGACCTTTGCGATTCTTCCAGTCCCGCCACTGGTCGGTGAAGGAACAAAGCAGAAGCGGGCCTTCCTTGAGACGTAGCAGGACGTGCTTTTGCGCGCTGCTCACGACCGGGAACTCGCTCATGGCCCACTGCCACGTCTTGCCGCGATCGCTCGAATAGCTCACGGGCATCCGGTTCTCGAACCGGGCCTGCTCTTGCACGCCGTCAAGCCGTCCGAAGGCCATCCAACGTCCATCGGCGAGATCCACCATGGCGGGATGGTAGCCGGCGATGAAAGAGCCGCTGTTCCCAGGCCTGACATCGTCACTGCCTCGCATCCTGCGCCCATGCTGTTGCCAGCTCTTGCCCCCGTCCTCGCTGACCATGACCTCAAAGAGGTCATATGGGATGGCCAGCACGCCGTCTTTGGTGCGCAGTAGTTGGTTGGCGTAGTCTCCCGCGGTCCGGAAGAACTGTGGCATCGACCAAGTGGCTCCATTGTCGGTGGAATGACGCAGGCTTTGACAGCCGGACCTGTAATACACGTCATCAAGGTGATAGAGCGTCTTGTCCCCGTCCCACCAGAGCTGCGGCGCGCCATCCAGCACATCGGCCGCATCGTAGAATGGTGAGGCGGGCTCCCATTCTTTCGCACCAAAGCGCAATCGAGACGCTGCCGTCGAGCAGGTAAGGTCCGTTTCGGCGGGAGTCGAAACCCATGCCGCAAGCAGGTCACCATTCGGGCATTCGGTGATTGTCATGCAATGGTTCTCGCTGCTGTACACGGGCCCGGCAGCGTCATCTGCCACGTGCACCAACAGCCTCGGTCCCTCAAAAAACGGCACATCAGGGGGCTGCGGTGTGATGCGCGGCACGGTCTGCTTCACGTTTTGCGCATTCAGCGGCGGCGGTGGTTTCGGGAGCAGCGTTCCTTTTGGAAGGTCACCCTGCACGACGCGAAACCCCATGCGATCATGCGCATCGTATGGCACCCGTGAACCCCGGTTCGCAGAACGCAGGAAGCGGATAAGCTGGGTGTGATGCCCACCGCGGAACACCCGGAAGTCGCCATCAACGCGGCCGAGCGGGTCCGTCTGCGCGTCGCGCTCATACGGTCCGTACCAGTCGCTGCACCACTCGGCAAGGTTGCCCAGCATATCATGCAGGCCCCAGGCGTTGGGCGTCTTTCGCGCCACGCGCAAAGAGCCCGCCGCATCCTGTCTGGCATTCTCAGGAGTCCATGAACCACCTACGAGTTCGCCGTACTTCAATCCATCCGTGGCTTTCTGTCCCGCTTTTCGCCAGTCATACTCCCGCGGCATTGGGCCGGGCGGAAAGTAGGCGACGCGGAAATTTTCATCACCGAACCACTTTTGATGCCCGTCCGGCAGCGTGTCGCCCGTGTGGAACAGGCCGGTCGTGCCGGAACGGCAGGCATACTCCCACTCCGCCTCCGTCGGCAGGCGATAGGTTTTGCCCTCCTTTTTCGAGAGCCACTCGCAGAACTCGACCGCCTTGTGCCAGGAGATGCCGCTGGCTGCGTCATCATCCGCGGGTTTCGATTTGGCATCGCTTGTTTTGAAGGCGGGATCGAACTGCCGGTACTGCGCCACAGTGACCTCGGTCACCCCCATGAGGAACGGATGTGTGATCGTGACTTTGTGCGAGGGCTTCTCGTCAAAATCGATCCGATCAATGTCTTTGTACATCTCCCCGAGCCGTTTCTGGCCCATATAGTCCTCCAGCGGAGGCCCGTCCTGACCCATGGCAAACGTCCCGGGCGCGATGCGCACAAGCGGCATGCCGATGGAGTTTGTAAGCGTCTCGGCGGTGTAGCCTACGGCGAGTGATGTGACCAGAATGGTGGTGAGTAGAGGAATCGCGGGGTTCATGGGAGCGCTCGAGGGCGAGCCTCTTATGTGATACCAGGCGCCATACCCGGTGTTTGCAGGATTGTCTTTTAAAATAGGATGAACGACTTTTTCTAAACACCGCATGCCGGCCAAAAAAACCAACCACCCCGACGCAAGCTCCCTCCGGGTAAAAGAGAGTTCCTTCAGCGGAACTGAATTAAGCCTGCCCATGCTCGGTGCGGCCACCGCCACGCAAAACTTTCACGCGACCACTATCTCGTGGCATACGCATGAAGGTTACGAGCTCCTCATGCTGCTGGGCGGCGGCGCAATCTATGAGTTTGCAGACGGCCGAGAGTTCGAACTCGCCGGCGGCCAGATGTTGTTGGTTCCGCCCCTTCACCTGCACCGCCCCTCTCAGGACGTGCGGACGCCCTCTATCATCTGCGCGGTGAACTTCCACACGGACGCCGCCGGTGCGGGGCACAGCCCCTTCAACCGGGAGGAGGCGCAGTGGATCGCCGCGCAGTTTCAGGACTGTGCCCCCGGGATGCATGTGATGTCGCCGGCCCTGCGGCACATGGCCCGGACGCTCCACCAGATGCTGGTGCAACAGCGCGCCGCTGCACGCACGGCGGAGGTCATCGCCTCCATGCGCCTGCTTGTTGCCTCGATCATCCTGGAAGCGGCGCGTCACACCCGCGGCACCCGACAACGTGGCGCCGCCAACGCTGTGGCCCTTGCCAAGGAGCACATGGAAAATCATTTCACCCAACCGCTCCAAATGAATGAGGTCGCCCAAAAAGCCGGCTGCAGCCGGGCCCACCTTTTTCTCGTCTTCAAACGCGAGACCGGCATGAGCCCGAATGATTGGCTGCAGCGCCGCCGCGTCAAATCCGCAATCGAACTGCTCCGCTCTACCAACCGCAAACTCGAAGACGTCGCCAATGCGACGGGCTTTTCTTCCGCCCAGTATTGCTGCCAAGTCTTCCGCAAATACACCGGCAAGACGCCGGGCGAACATCGGTGAAATCCCAAGGGGCTCACGCCCCGGTACGCCGGCGACAGTAAGGCGTGAGCGAACCGCGGAGTGGAGCGAGAAGCAAAGTCACTACGCACCCGAGGTTCCCGCCGCTGTTTTTCACGCGTTCAGTGACCTGCGGGCGAGGGACACCCCGTCGAGAGCCGGGGTCTCCGGTTGCTTCAAAATTCCACCGGTTCGCTTTGGTGGCATTTGGCCGCCTACACGAGCTCGCGGAGGAACTCGCCGTTGCGGACGATCATCACGGGGCGACCGCTCGGGGTGAGGTACTCCTTGCGCACGTCGATGCCGAGCAACCCGTAGAAGGTGGCCGCGATATCGTCCGGTGTGATGGCCTTGTCCTTCGGACCTTCGCCCTTCTCATCGGAGGCGCCGAGCACCTGTCCGCCGCGGATGCCCCCGCCCGCGAGCAGGCAGAACATGGCGCGCGGATAGTGATCGCGGCCCGCGCGGGCGTTCACCTTTGGGGTGCGTCCGAACTCGCCGGTGACATAGACGGCGGTGGTCTCGAGGAGGCCCTTGGCGGCGAGGGCCGAGAAGAGGCCGGAGAGACCGTGGTCGAGGTCCGGGAGGTTCTTTCTCTTGAGTGCGGCGAAGTTGTCGGCATGGGTGTCCCATCCGCCGAGCTGTACGGTGACGAAGCGCACGCCGCTTTCCACAAGGCGGGTGGCGAGCAGGCAGCTCTGGGAGAAGGGCGTGGCGCCAAAAAGGCCCGATATGCTTTCGGGTTCGCGGCTCAGGTCGAAGGCCTCGCGCGCCTTGGTCGAGCGCATCATCTGGTAGGCCTTCTGGCCGAACTCATCCATGCCGCTCAGGATCTTGTCCTCCTTGGCAAAGGCACCGAAGGCGGTGTCGTACTTCTGGACCATGTTCTGGCGGCGGTCGACGTCGGTGAGAGTGACGCCGCGCAGCGCGAGACCGCGCACCTCCAACGCCTTTCCCGGGACCGGGGTGGCACCGGTGTCAAACGGGCCGTACTCCACGCCGAGGTAGCCGGTGGGGTTGTTGCCCTGAGAGGGCACGGCGACAAAGCCGGGGAGCTCCTTTTCGCTGCCGAGCTCCTTGCTGACCACCGCGCCGAAGGCCGGAAAGCTGAGCGAGGCGATGGGCCGGTTGCCCGTTCCCATATAGAGGGAGCCGAGTTCGTGCGCGGCAAGGGTGTGGGAGACGCCGCGCAAGACGGCAAACTTGTCCGCGCACTTCGCCAGCAGCGGCAGGTGCTCGCAAATCTGCACGCCGTCCGCATTGGTGGCGATCGGCTTGAACTCGCCCCGGTGCGTTTCGGGCGCGTCCGGCTTCAGGTCGAAGGTGTCCATGTGGCTGGGCCCGCCACCCAGGCGCACGAAGATCGCGGCCTTGGCCTTGCCCGGAAGCTTCATGTCGCCGCCCTGTTGCAGCGGCGAGCCCGCCACGCTGGGGGATGCGGCCTGTGCGGTCTGGCTGAGGAAATGTTGGAGGGTCAACCCCATGCCGAAGCCGCTGATGGCACCGATGCGTAGGAAGTCGCGGCGCGGCACGCCATCGCAGTAAAAGGGTGGGTTTTTCATGATGTGTTTTTGGGGGGGCTGGGAGTTTGGGGGGCTGGAGACTTGGATGGGCGACGGGGATTTCAGGCGGCGGCTCAGTGGTTCACGAGGAACTCGCGGGTGTTGACCATGGTCCAGAGCAGTTCGCGCGCACCGGTGACCGGGGACTCGTGGCTCAGGACGTCTGTGCCTGCGTTGCTCAGCTCCTTTGTGGACGGGGGGCGGCTGAGGGTGCGCAGGAAGATCTCGCGCACCACGGTGTCGACGGCGGCCTTGGCGGCCTCTTTGACTTCCTCGGGTGGTCTGCGGTCGCCGGGTTTGATGCCGAAGGCCTCCTCGATCCAGGCGGTGCCACGTTTGTCGTCGATCCGGCCCAGAAGCGAGGGGTCGTTGCGGGTGTAGATGGTTTGGAGAAGCGTGGGATCCATCACCCGCTCGCAGTCGCAGTTGGTCTGGCGTGCCGGTTTTCCGAAAATGTTGAGGGCATAGCTGTTCGGTGTCTTGGCCGCCTTCTTGGTGACGTAGTTTGTGGTGCCCCCTGCGCCGATGGCGCGGTCGGCGACGTCGGTCGGGTATTCCTGGAGGCGCTCGCGGGTGTCGGTGGCCATCATGATCGCGTCGTACACCACCTCGGCGGGAAGCCGGCGCACGAGGGCGCGGGCGAAATTCTTCTCATCGACCTTGTTGGTCGGGTTGGTCTGCCAGCTGCGTTGGTAGGCGTTGCTGCGGAGAATCTCGCGGTGCAGCCACTTCATGTCGAAGCCGTTGCTGGCAAAGGTGGCCGCGAGGTAGTCGAAGAGCGCGGAGTTGCTGGGCGCGTTGGCGAGGTTTAGGTCGTCCGCCGGCTCCACGAGGCCGCGCCCGAAGTAACTCGACCACACCCGGTTCACCCATGCCTTAGCAAAGTACGGGTTTTCCGGGGCGCGCAGCCATTCCATGAGCGGCTTGCGTACGTCCTCGAACGTCTCGAGCATCACCGCCTCGCCGCCGAGGAGCTTTGGCGTGATTACGCGGCTGCTGCCCTGTACCGAGGCCTGCACGGCCGCGGGTTTCGCCGGCTTTGCCTGCCTGGGCGCCTGCGCCGAAAGGTCCGCCCAGGCGAGGGGCTCACCCTTGCCGATGCGGTCACGGACGATCACCTCCTCGGCCCGCTGGTAGGCGACCCGCAGGTCGGCGGTGCGGCGGGTCTTTTCGGCGTCGGTCAACGCGGGCGGCTCCAGCGGCGCCTCCTTCAGGGCCTGGATTTCGGCTGCGAGGGCGACCGACGCCTCCTCGGGTCCACCGGCGGCAGCGTCGAGTTTTTGTTGCAGTTCCTTGAGCTTTTCGTCGCGGATTTCTGCGGAACGCTTGAGGTCCTTTTCGCGGTATTGGGTGTCGACCTTAACTACCGCTTCGCTCCGGATCTTCTCGCGGAGGCCCGCGTAGCTGATCTCGCCGGGCTGGGCAGGTGCCTGCGGCTGGGCGTCCGAGGGGGTCATGGCGGTCATCGCCTTCAGCGGCTTGTCGCCCTTCCCGTCGCCCTGCTTGAAGGAGATGTTGGTGAAGAAGGCTTGGAACTGTGCGAAGTCCTGCTTGGTCCACTGGTCGAAGGGATGCTTGTGGCATTGGGCGCATTCGATGCGCACACCGAGGAAGGTGTGGGCGAATGCGAGCGCCTTGTCTTCGGCCTTCTGCACGTTCTGCCGGGCCCAGAACCAGGGCATCGTCTCGCGCTTTCCAAAGTCCACGCCGTCCTTTTGGAAGTAGGAGCTCATTTCCTCCACGTACTCGGAGTAGGGCTGGTCCGGCCGGCTGCGCATGGCTCCCAGCACGATGCCGGCGGCGAGTTCGTCGTAGGGTTTGTTTTGTTGGACGCGCGCGTACACCCAGTCAAACCACTGCCGGGAAAGCTGCGGCCCGAAGTTGACCTGACCGACGTTTGCGGCAAGACCGTTTCCACGCAGTACGAGCGGATTGTTT
This sequence comes from Chthoniobacteraceae bacterium, assembly GCA_044348365.1. Classification (GTDB taxonomy): domain Bacteria; phylum Verrucomicrobiota; class Verrucomicrobiia; order Chthoniobacterales; family Chthoniobacteraceae; genus Chth-196. Next base: position 2,493 of record JBIKSY010000122.1, on the reverse strand, counting down.
CCGGTGAAGTCGCAGAGCTTTGTCGTCCACCATGCCGCATAGCCCGGGCGCCCGAGGAGTTCGTCGATTTTGCGGTCCCGCTTGTCTGGGGTTTTGTCGGCGAGGAATGTCTCCACTTCCTGTGGGGTGGGGAGGGTGCCCGTCACATCGAGGCTCGCGCGGCGCAAGAATTCGGAGTCGGAGCACAGCGGCGAGGGGACGATGCCGACCTTGCGCAGCTTGGCGTTGACGAGTTCATCGACCTTGTTCCTCGCGGCGACCACCTTGGGATAGGCCGCCGGATCGGACACGGGTAGCATCACGGGCACGGGCACCACGCCGTTGTCATAGAAGGCCACGATGTGTGAGTCGCCCTTGCCCGAACTGGTCACCCGCCCCGAGTCTGAAACTGCGGCGACCGTCTCGTCATTGGAGCGGAACCGGGTGATCTCTGTGACGTTCTCGACGGTGCCGTCCTTCCAGTGGGCCATCACGCGCAACTGCGTTACTTCGCCCGGCCTGCGGAACACGATTTCCTTGGGGAACACCTCGAGGCGGTCGAACTCGCCGGTCTCTGCCACGTCAATCCTGGCTCCGCCGCCGATCCAGCGCAGGAGCAGGTTGTACTCCCATGAATCCTTGGCGAAACGTTCCTTTCCCTTGTGGCTCATCAGCGCGGCGCCCTTGCGCAGGAGGAGGCTGTTGGCGGGATCCTTCAGGTTCACGCGGACCTCGCCCTCGTCGCCGTTGTCGGCGGCGCTCATCTGTTCGTGGTCCTTGTCGAAGTCGTACCCGAAGAGCGAGAGTTGGAAGCCGCCGCGGCCTTGGAAGGACCCATGACATTCGCGGCCCGAACAGCCGAGGCGACTCATCATGGGGACGACGTGCCTGCGGAAGCTTGGCTCCGACTGGGTTTGAGCGGTCTTGAAGCGCTGGGAGGGGGGCTGTGCCCTGGGGGCGGCCTGCGTGGAGGGCGCCGCGGATTGTGGGGAAGCGGTGAGGGCCGCGACCGTGGGGGCTGCCTGAAGAGGGGCGGCCAGCGCGGCAACGGCGACGAGGAGGGGGAATACTCGCGCCATAATAGGGAAAAGCCCTAGGATCAGCAATTCTTAGGGGTGGACTCCAGCTTAATCTCTGTGGCCGCCCGCTCCGGAAAACCCCCTGCCAGAAAGGTACGTGAGGCTCGGGTGCTCCCTCCACGAGCAAAATCAAGGGACCTGATGTCCGCCAGCCCCCCCCGAAGCGAAAACGGCCTCTGTCCCAGCGGGCTGTGCACCGGATAAACACGTTCCAGGCCGTTGCCACACGCGAGGGCAAACAGAGTTGTTCTGTTTGCCGGGCTTCCCGCCGGAACCTTATCCTTTGTTTACTCGCGAGCGGTTGTGAACGCGCCCTAAGATCCCCGTTTTGGGTAGCTTGTATTGATAACTAAACTTAGCTGGCCCCCCCTGACCATGCGTGCTTCCAACTCCCCCCTTATGCTGTGGATGGCGTTTTACCTCCTGCCCGTTCTGGCTTTTGCCAGTCCCGCTCCGCCCGCGGGATTTCGCGCGCTTTTTAATGGTGAGAACCTTGGTGGTTGGTACGGGCTCAACCCGCACGCGGTCGGAAAGCTGGAGGGCGACAAACGGGCCGAGAACCTAGCCAAGCAGCGTGCCGAGTTTGCCCAGCATTGGCGGGTCGAAGGCGGCGAGCTTGTGAACGGCGGTGCAGGGCCCTACGCCACCACCGAGGAGGAGTTTGGAGACATCGAACTCCTGCTCGAGTACAAGACCGTGGCCGGTGCGGACAGCGGTATTTATCTGCGGGGAACGCCCCAGATCCAGATCTGGGACTGGCACCAGCCGGACGACCCCAAAAAGCCGGACCGCCGGCCCAGGCTCGGCTCTGGAGGCCTCTTCAACAACACCCCGAACACGCCCGGACGGGACCCGCTCGTACTTGCGGACAGGCCGTTCGGAGAGTGGAACACATTCCGGATCAGGCAGGTTGGCTCACGAACTTGGGTGTGGCTAAACGACAAGATCGTGGTGGACGGGGCGGTGTGGGAAAACTATTGGGACCGTGCCCAGCCCATTCCGGAAAAGGGTCCCATCATGTTGCAGACCCACGGCGGGGAGATCCGCTGGCGCAATGTTTTCGTGCGCGAAATCCCTGCCGGGGAGACGCCCAAGTAGCCCGCCGTGTGTCCGTCCCTGTTTGGGAGGGCCGCGCCAAACCAACTCCGGCCCGCAGCCGGCAACGTCTTTTTCAACCCCTCCCTCTCCCAATGAAATCCCCCCTGTTTGCCACTTTCGCTCTTTTCGTATACCTGCCTTTGGCAACCGCCGACGAACCTCTCAAGCCCCTGAAGGCTGGCATCATCGGGCTGGACACCTCCCACGTGCCGGCCTTCACCCGGCTCTTTAACAACCCCAAGGCGGACGGCGATCTGGCTGGCATCACCGTGGTGGCTGGGTATCCCGGCGGCACGGACATGCCGGCAAGCAGGGATCGGGTGGCCAAGTTTACCGA
>JBIKSY010000121.1:0-11780 GCA_044348365.1 Chthoniobacteraceae bacterium | reverse complement strand
TAACGCTTCCGCTTCGCCCTTTCCGATTTTACCTCTGCGACTGATTTTATGGACATGATTCTTAATCCTCTCTGATTAGGTTTTCCGTGTCCGCATTTTCAGCACCCCTTCAATCTGAGTGCGTACCGTCTCGCACAAGGTCCAGTATTCATAAATCTCGCCATTGGCGCTTTTGCGGTGCTTACGCAGAAACATGGGAGCATGTTCCGCGATTTGGATTTCCCAAACAAGGGGGCCTTTTCCACTACACGCACCTGCGCCGAATTTCACTCCGAGCGCCAGTTCGGTTTTGGCGACCGCTCTCTGTAAACTTTTTCATCCTCACCACTAAACTGCGGAAATCGATTCACGGAAGCTCATCTAGCCCATGACTTTGTAGCTGGCTTTTTCCGCCGATGCCCTCGGCGGCGCGGGCATTTTTCCCGTTTGACCGCATCCATTCGGGCAGAGGCGTTCTCAATGCCTATTTATCGCCGACGCTCCTTGAAATGATCATTGCAGTTTCGGAAGGCGCTCCATGAGGTCGTGTAGCGAGATGACTTCAACGGCTTCGGAGAGGCGGTATCCCTTGCATCCGGGTGTTACCACGAAGAGTTTTTCCAGCTTTAAGTCCTCACATGCCGACCCCATAGAGCGTGTCATGCGAGGGGCGTCCTGAACCTTGAACTCAAAGCCCACCCGCTTGCCTGCAAGCGTGAGGAACAGGTCCAGCTCAGCGCCGCTTTGGGTTGCCCAAAAATAGGGGTCCACGTGCGGCAGTCGTGCAAGAATTTGTTCGAGCGCATATCCCTCCCAGCTGGCTCCAAGCTTTGGGTGCCCGTAGAGCACCGCCTGGTCCGGGATCCCCAAGAGCGCGTGCAAAAGGCCACTGTCACGCACAAACAGTTTAGGGCTTCTCACCAGCCTCTTCCCCAAGTTTTCAAACCAAGGGCGAAGGAGGCGCACCATAAAACCAGCGGATAACATTTCCAGATGCCGCTGCACCGTCTTGTTGGTCTCCCCGAGGGAGCGTCCCAGCTCAGAGGCATTCAAAATCTGGCCATGGTAGTGGGCCGCCATGCTCCAAAGCCTGCCAAGAGATGCAGGCGTTGAACCCAGTCCCAACGAGGAAAAGTCTTTCTCGATAAAGGTCCGGATGAAGTCTTTTCTCCACGCAAAACTCTGTTGGGTGTCAGCGGCCAGAAAGGATCTGGGGAACCCACCCTTTTCCCAAAGGGCTGTCAACGCCCCTTCCCCCACCTCGTCCAGGTGAAATCCCTGCATTTCCAAGAAGGCCACTCGCCCTGCGAGCGACTCCGTGACTCCCTTTACGAGATGAGGGGAAGCACTTCCAAGCAGCAGAAAGCGCGCTGGAATCTCGGGCCGATCAAGCAGGACCCTTAATGCAGGGAACAGCTCCGGAGCGCGCTGAACCTCATCCAAAACAACCAGCCCCCTCAGGGGCCCCAGCGTCAGCATCGGATTTTGAAGCGCCACACGATCCGCGGGATCTTCCAAGTCAAAGAAACGGGCGCTTTGGGATTTTGCAAACGAATGAGCAAGGGTGGTCTTGCCAGTTTGACGGGGCCCCAAGAGGGCGACGGCAGGAGAGCGCTGTAAACCGTGCTGAAGAGACTGGAGCAGGTAATCACGAGCAATCATCATAGCAATTTAGCTTTCACGCTCCCAAACTGCAATGATAACTACGGGCGCATCGACGGGGTTGTCCGCGACTGCGCCACTCTCATCGCCTAAAGGCCCCGGTGCGATGCGAGCGGCCGGCACCCTTCATCTGGGTCTTTGGCTTCTGGATTTGAAGGATATTTGGGTGATCAGACGCAACCGGATGCCCGGCATTCAAAGCGCCAAGCCGCCCTTACCTCGTCCCAGTTTATTCTCGGGATGAAACGGCGAAGGCATGCTGCAAGGTGGAGGAGTCGTCTGCTTCGAAAACCAGCTCACAGTCGGCGCTTAAATGGGCGTTGCGAAACAGCATCTTCTCCTCCTTGAACCGCACCTCTCTCATCGCGTTTTTCGGCCGGTAGATGAACTTGTGAATTTCACTCCACTCCTTGTCCGCCACGAAAATGCCGCAGATGGACCCGATCCCTTCTTCAAAAGCCTGGTTGTCGAATTTCAATGTCTCGTTGTTGGAAATCCGCAGGCACCGGTAGGTCCAAACCGCCTTGGTTGCCGCCTCATAGTGCAATGCGACTGTGACTCCCTGGGGGAGGTTGTCCTCCTTCATCTTCTTGTTGAAGACGAGTAAGCCGGACTCGTCCGCGATCTGTTTGAAACCGCAGTTTTTTAGGGAGTCGACCACCATGGACGTCGTGATCCACGGAATCTCGCTGCCAAGAGGAAAAGAACTCTTTTGGGCCCCGGGCGCCGCCTTGTCGCCCGAGCGTGTTTCATGCGCGACGTACCCCCCGAGGGTTAGCAGTGGCAGGGAGAGAAGGGCTGCCCTGCGGGTCAGACGCCTCTGGCCGGGGATGTCTTTTTCCAAACCCAAAGTTGAATCGAGCGGAAAGGCCTCATCGATAGGTGCCGCGTGCCCGGGATCTGAACCCGCCTCCGCTCCGCCCTGATGCAGTCGACGCGCAAAGGTGGTGAAATCTATGAAGCGCTCGGCAGGCCGGTCATCGATTGCGCGACGGATGACCTGGTGGAAGCGGAGCCATTCCAGTTTTTCAACTGGAGAAAACGACGCTTCGCCTTGGGGAGGCCAACGAAAGGCTGCCCGTCCCATCTTGTCGGGGGCGTTGCCGGTCAACATCGTATAGAAAGTTGTGGCCGCTCCGTACATGTCAGGGTGCCCGCCGCTCTCCACAAACCAGCTCGGTGCGGAAAATCCGGGCGTGCCTCTGCGCGTGAGCTGCTGCGCGTCGACCCCAAGGAGGCTGATGTCGGAAAGACACGGCAAGTCGTTCAAGAACAGGATGTTGTCTGGCTTCACGTCCCTGTGCACCAAGCCTGCGTCCGAGAGCAGTTGCAGCCCCGTGAGTATCGGATCAATCCAGTCCTCTAACTGCCGTCTCGAGAACCATGCGGACGCGGTTTTCTGTTGGGCGATCGCCGCCGAGAGCGTTTTGGGCTGCCATTCCGGCGAGGAGGGAGGCACCTGGGTCACTCCATCAGCCAGAGGCATGATGTAGAGGAGTCCGTCGGGGAGCAGGCTGGCGTGCTCGATCGGCATCAAGGCAGGAGACCGGAGCCTGCCTGCGGCGTTCCGATAAAGGCCGAGGGCGTGATACTCCTTGTCGAGGCGGCCATCGTTACCCGCGGGAATGAATTTAAGAGCGCACAGCTGCCCGGGAGCCTCTGTTTCGCAAAGCCAAATTTCGCCAAATCCGCCAGAGCCGATCCGGCGAAGGATCCGATAACCGTCAAGGGATTGGCCGGGGTGAAGCACGGTTCCTTTCTACAGGGCGGATCGCAGAGTGCCAAGGAGCGGCTGACTTCTGCAGCTTATTGCAGCCAGATCAATCCCGTGAGAGGTGAAAAAGAAGGGCCTCGGCGAGAGATTTCAGCCGGGGCCGCGAACAAGGAAGGGATCGTCAAAAACAACACACCTCAAAACCGCCGCCATGCTCATACTCTTTGCACTCCTCGTTCTTGGGATGCTAGCCATCTCCTGGCTCGTCTACGAGCCCATCAGTGGAATCGTAGGCTCCGCTTTCATCGCAAAAATCATGGCTTTTGTGGTGGCATTCAAGCTCATCTCAGCAGTCGCCGGCTGGATCATGGGCCCTTCGGTTGTTCGCATACCTCTTTGATGCCCAGCAGTGTGGATGTTTCCACAGGTTTCGCCCTAGCAGAATTCAACCCGTCCCCGGAGGCCGGCGGCCGGCGGCGGACTCACTTTAATTCGGGCCGGAGGTGCGCCCTGATATAGGCGCTCTCACCGGCGTGCTTCACCTCCGGCGCACCGGGGTAGACAAGCTCGCAGGCAACCTGATGGGCGTCGCAATGTTCCTTGAGCTTCACTCCGAAGTTGGCCGTGTGCGTCGGATCCTTCTCCTCCTGCCCAAGGTTGGGCGGCGTGCCGTAGAAAAGTCCCACGGGCGGATCTCCGGGGCTAACCAGCGCGTAAGGCGAGTATTCCTTGATCCAAGGCAGGAGCTGTTCACGCGCGTCCCAGAACATCTGGAAGGACGAGGTTTTGGTCTTTGCGTCCGCGGAGATGCCGAAGGCGTGCGCACCGTACTTGCTGTTGGGCGTCCACTCGCGCATCTGGTGCGGGTCGAGCGTGGTCTGGGCACCGGAGACCGCTGCACAAAGCACCCGGGTGGACTCCCGTGCAACCGGGTCGGCGCTTTGCGGTTCGGCCAGGTCGTCGTGAAACGCCAGCCAGAGACTCGTGCACGCCCCGGCAGAGCCGCCTGCCAAGCCGACCTTGGTCTTGTCGAGATTCCACTCCCCCGCCTTGCTGCGGCAGAACTGGAGCGCGCGGGCGCAGTCGAGCATGGGCCCCTTCACCGGCGGCACGACTCCGTCTGCGGTGGAATCCTTGATGGTGCGGTATTCCACCGACGCGACCGAAATGCCGGCATCCAGAGCCGGCTGGAGCATGTTGCGCACAACCGAACGGTCGCCTCCACTCCAGCCACCTCCGTGGATGTACACCAGCAGAGGAGTCGGCTGGTCGGACTTTGCGCGCCAGAAGTAGATCACCTGCATGCGGTGCGGGCCGTAGGAGACGTTCTCGTCGGGCTTAAGGGGCAGCTCGTACTTCAGCCTCTCGGGATTGCCGTCATAGACGAAAGGGGCGGGAGCCTGAGGCGGCTTCTCCGCCTTGGGCGGCGCGTCGGCGGCATGCAGCGCAGCAAGCGGCGCGGCCAGCAGAATGGAGAGGAGGGTCAGCGTGTATGTCTTTGTTTTCATGAAATTTCCAAGGCTTCGGATGTATTGATTCCGTTTTCAAAAGTTCAGTGCGTTCAGTCACGCCGCGAGAGCCACAGGACAGCCCCTGAAGACAGGCACGGGGCCCGCCTCCGAGGCTGCCAAGGCGCCTGCGGACAACCTGCCCACCTCCCCTTTGCCAAGGAAGGCTTTTGAGCCTGCAGCCGCCTACTCCAGCACCTGCACGTGGTTGATGCTGGCAAAGTTGCGGTGGTCCGTAAACCCGCGGACGGGCCTTTTTAGTGCGTCCACCTCAAAGACCTGCGCAGTGGCACCCAGATGCCCGTGGCCAAGCCAGTTCATCACCACGGTGTTTCCATTCGCGAGACGTTCGACTGAGCTGGCCAGGTAAAGAGGGTTGTCCGTCACCTCATTCCGGCCGATGCCCCACACCATCCTGCCGGCGCGGTCGTATTCCTGAACTCCGGCCCCCTCGCCAAGCGCGACCAACCAGTTTCCGTTGGCCAGTTCCCGAACATCGTGCACGTCCCCGCTGACCGGGAGCGAGCGCAGGAGACTGCCTTCGGCGGAAAGCTCGAGGACGCAGCGGTCGCCCTTGGCGCTCACAAGATAACGGCCGTCGGCCGTTTTCCGGCAGCCACGCATTTGTTCGTGGGTTTTTGTCGTGGTCAAAGGGACCTTGATCTCCTTGGCGATCCTGCGCTCGCGATCGACCTCCAGCAACCGGCCAGGGCCGCACTCGACGACAAGGACTCTGCCGTTGGCAAGCGGTTGGCAGCCCTGGATTTCGACCTTCGGATCACCCACATATTCCCAGGCTAGAGACTGGTCTGGCCTGACCTCTTTGGCGCCGTGCACGTGGCTGAAAAGCACGTTGCCGTTTGGCAGGAGCCAGCAGTCCTGCGGTTTTTCGGCGGGGGTCTGCCATTCGACGCGCCCGTCGGCAGCGACGATTGCGACCTTGTTGCCCACGTAGTCACTGACGAGCAACCGGCGGCCGAACGGCTTCGGCTCGAGGCTGGTGACAGGACCGGAGGCTCTGTCACCGAGCGCGTTGCGGTTGTTTTTCAGCAAGGGCGGGGCAGGCTCCTCCCAGCCGCGGGGCGAATTGACGCTCACGACCTTACGGAAGGAAACGTCGCCGATGCGCAGGTTGTCCGCGATCACACCGTTTTGGGAACGCCGCCAGCAGTGGATGGCTTCGCCCTCGCTCTTGATGAGGTTGCCCACCACCTCGTAGCCATCGAGGTTGAAGTTCGGCTCGATGGCGGTGGTCTTGGTTTCCATGTAGTTGAAATTACAACGGAAGTTGCGGAGGTGCCCGCGGAAGGACGGATGACCAAGGAGGTAGCCGCTCCCGCTGGGATTGATGGTGCGCGTGAACTGCACCGTGATGTTCTCCGCGTCGAAGGATTCACCCGGCCCGACCCTGCCGCCGGGCAGGAACTTCCCGGTGTGTTCGCCGTAGGCCATGACGGAGCGGTTGGTGTCCGTCATGGTGATGCCCTCGACAAGCACGTTGCGGGCGCGCCCGTGGACAAGCACGCATGCGTTGATGTCCTTTACCAGGAAGCCCGGCTGGGCGTTGTGCGAGGCATTCATGTCGATCGTCCCCTTGCCCGTGATGCGCACGCCCGAGATGTAATCCGGCTGACGGCCGTGACCAATGCGGATGCCATAGGCCGCGGGACCGTCATAACTCACGTACCAGACACTGCGCACATTGTGGCCAGTCCTGCTGCCAAACTTGATTTTGACGCCGTGACTGAGTTCCTGCCAGTCCCCGGTGATTGCGTTCTGCTTGTGGGAGGTGTCGCCAAACCGCTCACCCCAGGAAAAGGTGTCGGGCTTGCCGTCCTTGCCTTCGGCATCGGTGATCACCGTGAACTCGCGCGGGGCGCTGAGGTCGTAGTCGCCAGCCACCTCGAAGTCGTCGAGTTTCTTGCCCGCATCCTGGTCTGTCGTGATTTCGCCGGCTTTCTCCAGCGTGCAGAAGTCATCCGCCAGCTTGAGCGTGGCTCCCGCCAACAATTCGATCTCTATGGCCTTGTCGACGTAGAGAATGGCGCGGTGCTTTTTCAATCCGTGCTGGTGGAGCCCCGGCAGGAAGGTGAGCTTGTCGCCGGGGGCCGCCGCGTCGAGAACCGCCTGTGGATCTTCACCCGGCTGGATCTTAAACTCCGCGGCGAAAACGGAGGCAACGGATGAGGCGAAAAGAATAAAAGAGAAAAGACGGCTCATGACAGAAGGTGGAGGTGAGGGAGGATGGCGTTCTGTGGAAACGATGTTTGTCGCGTACTATTCAAAGGAAGCGAAAGCGAGATGGAGAACCAAGACTTCGAATTTTTAATCCGCTTTACCGGTTGAGCCCCGCCACCGCTTCCGGAGAGGATTCCTGAATGAACTCCGAGAAAATCCTCCGCGGCTTGGAAAAGGCCGGGGTGGCCGCCGCCCGCCGCCACCTGTTTCTGTGCATCGGACCCGAGTGCTGTCCGGCGGAGGAGGGCGAAAGGCTTTGGGAACGGGTCAAGGAGCGGGTCCGGCAGAGCGGGTTGGAGGTCATGCGCACCAAGGCGGCCTGTTTTCGGATTTGTACCGGCGGACCATGGTTGGCGGTATATCCGGACGGCGTCTGGTACGGGGAGGTAACAGCGGAACGGTTCGAACGGATCTGGAGCGAGCATATCTGCGCGGAAAAGCCTGTGCGAGAATGGGTAGGGGCGGTCAGTCCATTGCAGAACTGCGCGCCGACTCCAGATTGCAGCGGGCTTATACCCGGCCCACAGGCTCCGTAGCCTTGGTTGTAACACCGAAAAAGCCCGTACACTTGGGGTCCGGGCACGCCGGGCAATCGGTCAGGAAAAACAACCAGACCCGGCCGCCTTATTCTCCCCGACTGCCGTAGGTCAGATTCCCCGCCCTGGAAACCGCGATTGGAATAGAGATGGGCTCTCGCCCGCCTTGTTTCAGATGTTCGATAAAGAGCAGGGCATCGTTGCTGTTCCCGACCTGAGCCGCAGAAATCCTGAGAAACTCAGGATTCACCGAGCGTAAATTGATAATCTTGAGCAGCCGTGACTGGACGTTGGGAACCTCTCCCCAGCGGCCGTTCTTCCCCTTGAGAAAGAGATGCACCGTGCTGCAGTGCACTGCCGGACATTCGTTGACCCCCACAAACCACCCTCCCTCAATTTCAAACGGCACCTGCGAGGAGGGCTCCTCTGGTGGCCCGAGCAAACCCTTGCCCGGAGGCAGGCTAAACCGCTGGCCGTTCGGAAAAATCAGCACCGTCCCGTCCTCTGTTCTCACCGCGACCGCATGTTTTGGGTCCGGAGGCGGCAGGTTCCCTTGCTGCGGTTCACCGGAGACGCCCGCACCCGGAGGTACCACCCCTACACGAGAGCGTGGCCCGGCCGCAGAACTTGGCTCCGCATCACCCGCCCCCGAGGTGCACAGCCTGTCCGCAAGATTCTCCGCAGCCTGATTTCCCGCACTCCCCGGAACCTTTCCAACCACACGGGTTTGAGCCCCGTCGAGCTTCACAATCACAAGGGTGTCATAGGGCTTTTTGGCCGTCGCACCCTCCGAATACATCCGATAAATTAAACCGTAGGGAACGAATTGATTCCCCTTCCGATATCCCCTCCATTGCACAACGGCATTCGCCTTCCACGGATTCACTCCCTGGCAAGCGCTGAACGTATCAGTGGAAAGGGCCACAAGCGTCTCGCCAAACAACACGTCGACCCAGGACCTCCCCTCGGCCATTTGATACACGATCCGGTACTGGCCGAATCCCGGGCAGAGATACGCCGCAGAGGATTCCGGAGCCCGCTCCAGCAACTTTACCTTCTTGAGGTCCGTGGTCGTAAATTCAGAGGTCGGCTTGGCCGGACTGGCGCTAGGGGCGGCCTCGGCCGAAACAAGCGCGAGCGCCGCGAAGGGCAGGAGAAGGAGTGGGGGGATTTTCATCAGGGGGGTGCCGGACACAGATTCTGCGCCTGTCGGCGGCAGCAACCCGTGTAGGTACTCTTCCATAATTCAAAGGAACTTTTCAAGACGTCTCCTGTTCGTCTGTGTTCGTGCGGGCGCGGAGCGCAAGCAACCCACCTTCGACGGCCATGACTGGTTGGTCACCGACCGCAACGGCACGCACCTCGCCTCCGCAGGGAATTTCTGGTGCGCCACTTGAAACCCTCAGCGGCCGGGGGCGCCATTCTGGGTGCCGTGGCATCGATCAGCGAACCCCGGTTGTTCCGCGCCCGCCGTGCCGAGTGGTTTGGGAACGATTGCGCGCCGCAGTCGGTGGGCTCACTTTTCCCGAAAAGAGAAAGGCTAGGCGGACTCCGTCCTCACCGGCGGCCCGGGCCGCGCTACCAACGACTGTCGTCCGCAGCCGACTGCGAGAACCAGTGTTTAAATCCTCTCTCGGAAGCCTCACGCCCGCGGAACTTTTCCCACTCCGACTCGGTAAGGTAAAGGGACGCATCCTTCGGCGTGATGTACGCTATTTGGTTGGCGCAGTAATGCACACGGTTTCCGTGGTGGATCCAGGAAGTCACCAGCAGTTCTCCTCGGGTTTGCCCAGCCGAGCCGGAATCATCACCCGCCAAGACGTTTCGCACGCCCAAGGCCAAGGCACTCAGGCCGGTGGTGGCGTTGAATCCGATGCCGTAGCGCCTCCCGTGGAACACCACTTGGTTTCCGATGATCAACCGCAGGTCCGCGCCCTGTTCCGAGGATACAACTCGAAAGCCGCTCTCCGTCAGGGTCGAAATGACGAGCTTGCCGAAGGCCTGAGAGAACTCCGTCTCGTCGCGGAGTACGTCCACATACAGGGTTTTGCCGGCAAACTTCTCGTGCCCCTCAAGTTTCGAAACTAATTCGGCCGCCAACACCCTCCAGTGGTGCACCGCAAGGAGCTTCTTCTGAAGGGTGACCGGATGGTTTTCGACCATCGGCGCGCGAGTCTTGCAGCCTGCGCAGGCGACAACCAAAGAGAGAAGGGCAAGGCAAGATAGACGCTGCATCCGTGGAGGCTGTGGCACGCACTCGAGCCGAGTCAAGGGGCAAACGGGGCGCAGGGCTGCCGCCGCTCAGGCAGGCGTGGAAACCGTTGTGGAGGTTTTCAAGGGAGCCCGCCCTTTTCCAAACCCATGGTCGGGGTGCACCGAAAGCGCGCGGAAGGCGCACTTTAAGGCACGGCCCCGGGGCGTGTTGGCATGGAGTCAGAACCCCGCAGCGGCCTGGTTGAGGTGGGTACATTTTGGAACGCATGCGACCTTCCTCACAAGGACTTGCTGAAAACCACGCCAAAGCCCGGCAGGCAGATTGTGTCGTCTCCACGGCTGTGGCAGTCCCAAACGGGGGCATGTGTGGCGGATTTTGGGAAACTGGCAAAGATCTCATTTCCTGTGGATCCCGTGTGTTCCGTCGACGTATCTTTGCCGTTTCTAAATAGAACCGGCACAGCGCAGGCTCCTTGGCCCGTGCATACACCCCCCATATGAATCTAAACCTCACAGGACAGACCGTCGCCGTGTTTGGAGCCGCGCGCGGCATCGGCGCGGCGATTACACAGGCGTTCACGCAGGAGGGCGCCGTGGTTCACGGCTTTGACAGGTCCGCCGACCCGGAGTCCCAGTTTTCCGGAGCCTCCCTGGCCTTGGGCGATGTCACCGTATTCGACCAGATTCTTGGTTTCGCGGACACGCTTGGGACGGTGGATCACGTGGTGTTTTGTGTGGGGGCCGGCTCGGGCAAGTTTGGATTTCCTTTCTGGAACCTTGCCCCGGGCGATTGGGGGCGGGTGTTGGAAGTCAACCTGCTGGGGGCGGTACACGTCGCACACGCCTTCGCTCCACGGATGGCCGAGCGCAGACACGGTTCGCTGTTGTTTCTGGCGTCGGTTGCGGGGCAGATAGGCTCGCCGACCGACCCGCCTTACAGCGCCGCCAAAGCCGGGTTGATCAACTTCATGCAGTGCGCAGCCAAAGACCTCGCCCCCTTTGGGGTACGGGTCAACGCGCTTTCCCCGGGCATGGTCCAGACGGACTTAAACCAGTCGGTATGGCGCGCCGGCCAGGAGCGTCTGAGTCCCTCGGAGCGGCAGTCCTACGAGGAATGGGGCGGGGCGAAGATAGGGAAAACAGCCCCCCTTGGGCGCTGGCAGACTCCACCAGAGTTCGGCGCGATGGCAGTGTATCTGGCATCGGAACACGCGCGGAACATCACGGGACAGACCCTCAACATCGACGGCGGCCAGGTGATGCATTCGTAATTGCGGCACGCGTGCCGTGGTGACTTGCAGCGCTCTGAAAAAACCAGGGCGCCCGAGGTCAGAATCCAACGGTGAAAGTCACGCCTCCCTGCAGGACGCTGCGGCTTTGCTGCACTTCCTGCTCCCCGTAGATCTTGAGCGCACGCCGCTCGCTCAAGCCGACTTCGACGGCCAGCCCAGCGCGTAAGGCATCCGGCAAGCGCTCCTGACTGGTGGCCGTCCACTCCTTGCCCGGACTGCCCTGCAAATGAACCCGCAGGGACTTTGGGTCCGCCTCAAAATCATGGGTCCACGAGACGCTTGCCACCGTGCGTACGGGGGCGCCCCGCAGGCGCCAATCCCTTGAAATTTCAAAACCCATCCGCCCGGTCGCCGTCGGATTGCTGGAGCCCGCGGCTTCCACCCCCAGCCCACCAGCTCCGGTTTCTTTCACCGGAGTCATGCGGATATTTCCGCAGGAGAAACCGGCACTCAAGACGGCACTCCAGTCTGTTTGTTTGGGAGCCAGCTGCACCCCAAGGCCCAGATTGAGGAGCCACTCCTCGCTGTCGGTCTCCCCGCGGGCACCCGTGCCAGATACCAGATAGGGCAGGGGCCGCTTGATGACGTGGGTCGCCTGACCATAGAGCAGGGAGGAATCCAAAAAGAGCCTCTCGTT
>JBIKSY010000358.1:0-3555 GCA_044348365.1 Chthoniobacteraceae bacterium | reverse complement strand
CCCTCGGTTCAGGTCACCCCCGCGGCCCCCCCCATCTGCCTTGTCCACGCCCACGACGACAGCGGCGTGACCAGTGCCTCGGGCAGCGCCCTCCTCTATATGGAGTACAAAAAGCTCAAACTTCCCGCGGAGTTGCACATCTTCAGCAATGGCGGGCACGGCTTCGGCATGCGAAAAAGTGAGAAGCCGGTTGCCCAGTGGCCCCAACGCGTCGGCGAATGGATGCGCACCATGGGACTGCTGGATCCTGCTGCGGGACAATAGCCACTTCTGACGAATCCGTCCGCCGGCTTGCCCTCGAATCCCTCGACAAGCCGAAAAGCTTTCCCCAAAAATCCTCCCCCACAAAACCAAGACGTCCTTATGCAACTGAACGAAGAGCAAAAAAACAAGGTGGCGGAGTGGATCGCCGAAGGCCTCAGCCTGTCTGACATCCAGGACCGGATGGGCACGCAATGGAGCATTCGGATGACCTACATGGAAGCCCGGATGTTGGTGGGCGATCTGAAGCTGCTCCCGAAGGATCCCATTGTTCCGGTGGCAGAAAAACCAAAGGAAGAATCGCTTCCCGAAGGGATCCCATCGGCCGGGTCCCCCCTTTCGGAGGGGGCGTCAGAGGATGACACTGCCGGCGCTGGCGCAGTGCAGGTCACCACCGACACGCTCGCCCGCCCTGGAGCCATGATCAGCGGGAGGGTCACTTTTTCAGACGGCCTGACCGGCATGTGGCATCTGGACCAGTACGGGAGATTCAACCTCGTCCCCCCGACCCCTGGCTACAAACCCTCGGAGGAAGACATCCAAAAGATCCAGCCTCTGCTGGATCGAGAACTGGCCAAGGCCGGTTTTTAAGGAACTCAGGTGAACCGTCCATCCTCCGGGGAGGCGCCTGTTTTCAGGTCCTCCGGGCTGTGCGGCGGCGGCACGGCGCGCGGGGCTGGGAACAACCGGTTTCCGATTGCCCTTCTCTCCATTTGACAACACACCGTTTTTTCCTACGTTCCCCTTACACGCATTCACGGGAGAGGTGTTATGAGCTGGAAACCCTCGGACAAACTCATACAGGTCAGCGCGGGGCTGCTGCTTTTAACAGTCAGCGCGTCCTTTCTTTGGCGGGACACGCTAAAGCCCATATCGACGGGCCTCCGGAAAGAGGGCGCGTTGTCGGCCAACCTCAGGGAAGGGATGAACTACCTCACCGGCAGGGCACCGGAGGAGGCGATGAACAAAGAAAAGGAGAAACTCCGTCTGGAAGAGGAGGCGCTCGAGCAAAAGCTGGAACAACTGCGCAAGAAGCGGGAGGCGCTTCTCACCCCTCCCTCCGCACCGGCTCCCACCCCAGAGCCATCTGAAGGAAAATAGCGTTGGGGGCGCCGGGGGGCTCCATGGTTGGTGACAGGATTCCGCCCGTAAGACCACCTCCCGCCCCCGCTCAGACGGGTGGCACCGGAGAAGAGGGCCAAAGTGCCGTGCCTGACGGGTGCGGGCGGTTTTTAGTTTGTCCGCGTGGCTCTGCGCTGCCATGCACAAGTCAGACATGCGCGTACCCCTCCTCGACCTGAAACGCCAATACGGCCCCCTTAAGTCCCAAATCCTTGCCTCTATTGAAGCCGTAGCGGACTCGCAGCACCTTGTGCTCGGACCCCAAGTCGAACAAATCGAAGCGGGCATCGTCTCCTACACGGGGGCGGGCCACGCCATCGGCGTATCCTCGGGGACGGACGCCCAGCTTGTCCTTTTGATGGCTCTGGGCATTGGGCCCGGTGACGTGGTCATCACTTCTCCCTACACTTTTTTCGCCACTGCCGGGTGCGTGGAGCGACTCGGGGCAAGGGTCGCTTTTGCAGATATCGATCCACTCACTTACAACCTCTCAGCGCAGGATCTGGGCAGGGCCCTCGCCGAAAACGACAGGGTCAAGGCGATCATCCCCATCCACCTGTTCGGATGCTGCGCCGACATGGAGCCCATTATCGCACTGGCCGCACGCTACGGCGTCCCGATTCTAGAAGACGCGGCACAGGCACTCGGCGCGCGCCACCCACTGGGAGCGGCGGGAGCCATCGCAGAGGCTGGCTGGTATTCCTTCTACCCCACCAAAAACCTGGGTGCGTTCGGTGACGCCGGCATGGTGACCTGCCGCGACGCTGACCTCGCAGCCCAGATTCGCCGCCTCCGCAACCACGGGATGGAACCGCGTTACTTCCACAGCGCGGTTGGCGGCAACTTCCGTTTGGACGCCATTCAGGCGGCGGTACTCAACATCAAGCTTCCCCACTTGGACGCCTGGGGCGAAGGCCGACGCCAACGGGCGGCCCACTACAGGAGCGAGTTTCACAAATACGGACTGGATGCGGTGCTGGGACTGCCCGTCGAGCCTTGGGCAGGAACCGGCACCAGCGAACACCATATTTACAACCAGTTCATCGTGCGCGCGCCCAGGAGGGACAGTCTCCGTGCGTTTCTTACAGAGGTCGGAGTCGGCACCGAGATCTACTATCCCCTGCCCCTCCATTTGCAGGAATGCTTCCGCCATCTCGGCTACAAACCGGGGGACTTTCCGGAGGCCGAAAAGGCAGCCCTCGAAACCCTCGCCCTCCCGATCTTTCCGGAACTGACCCTCGAGGAACAGGACTACGTCATCCTGAAGATCCGGGAGTTCTTCGGCCACTGACCCGCCCTTGCGCAATGGCCCTCCGCCCTTTGTACTCCCTCGATGCGCCCTGTCGCCGCCACCCTACTTCCGCTTTGCTCCGCGCTGGGCTACTCGTTTGCCGCGCTCATGCTCAAGCGCGCCACGGAAGGAGGCGTGGGCCCCTGGCGGGTCACTTTTATCGTCAACTGCACCGCGGCGCTGACCTTTGCTCCCTGGTGGTTTACAGGCACCGCTCCGTTTGAGTGGCTGCACTTCTGGCACGCCGTCCTGGCGGGCGCTACCTTCTTCATCGGCCAGATACTTACCTTTCTGGCGTTGAGCCGGGGGGACATCTCAATCACCACCCCCATCATGGGCAGCAAGGTGATTTTGGTGGCCTTTCTCGCGGTGCTTCTTGCCGGCGACCGGCTCTCCCCATCGCTTTGGATTGCGGCGTTTCTCACGGTTGCCGCCACCACCCTGCTCGGAGGCGAGCTCCGCGCCAACAGGGAGCGCGTCCTGCCAAGTCTGGTGTTTGGACTGGGTGCCGCCCTGGCCTACGCCACCACTGACGTCTGCCAGCTAAACTGGGCTCCTGCTTGGGGATTCAACAGGTTTGCTCCCGTGATGTTTGCAACCGTCGGCACTCTTTCGCTGGGGCTCATCCCCCTATTTAAGGCGCCCCTCTCCCAGATGCCTGCCCGTTCCCTCGCCTGGAACCTCGGCGGCGGACTCCTCCTCTCACTGCAGGCCACCGGCATCGCCTACTGCATCGCGGAATTTCGGGAGGTCACCCTCACCAACATCCTTTACAACACCCGGGGAGTCTGGAGCGTCCTGCTGGTCTGGCTAGCAGGCTCCTGGTTTTCCAACACGGAACGTTCCATCGGAAACCGTATCATGGCGCGGAGGCTTTTCGG
>JBIKSY010000449.1:0-3564 GCA_044348365.1 Chthoniobacteraceae bacterium | reverse complement strand
CGCTGTAGGTGTTCAGACCGTTCAACGTCAACGTCGCCCCGCCCTGCTTCGTCAGGTCGAACGTTCCGCTGATCACACCGCTCGACAACACGTCACTGGCGATCGTCAACACCGTCGCCTGCGTCAATCCAACCGCACCGCTCAAGGTCAGCGTCCCGGTGTTGGCTGCATCCCCGAAGGTCACGCTGTTGGAGAGCGACAACGTGTTCGCGAGCACTCGGGCGTCCACTCCGTTGCTGCTCACCACTCCGGCACTCATCGTCAACGTGCCAAGGCCGAACGCCGCGTCGTTACCCACCAGCACCGTCCCGCCGCTCAGCGTGACTCCGCCGCTGAAGCTGTTCGAACCGCCCAGGGTCAACACCCCGCCCGCGCTCTTCACCAGCGACCCGCTGCCGGCGATCACCCCGGTGTAGGTCCCGCTGTTCAGACTCAGCACCGTGCTGTCCAGGTTCAGCAACCCAGCCCCGTTGAGCGCCTCAAGCGTCTGCGCCGCCGTGCTGAAGTTCACCGTCCCGGCGTTGCCAAGCACCGTCGCAGCGTCGAGCGAACCGCTACCCACCACGTTCAGGAACGCGTTCGCCAATACGTCCACCGACGTCGCACCGCTGAGCACGCCACCCAGCGTCAACGACCCGGCAGACACCGTCGTCAAGCCAGTGTAGGTCCCCAACCCGTTCAGCGTGAGAGTTCCCGCGCCATCCTTGGTGAGTGCACCCCCACCCAGCGCCACCGAGCCACCCAGAACCGTGTCACCCGAACCGCCCAACACGAGGTCGAAGCCAGTCCCCGAAACCGAAGAACCGAGCGTCAGCGTGCCTGCGTCAGCGTTAATCCGAACAGCAGCGCCAAGAGTCACCACGCCACCGAAGCTGTTGTTTCCAGAAATATTCCGCAGCGCTCCCGTACCGCCAATCCCAGTCCCCGAGAGGGTGAGCGCCTCGGCGCCGATCGCGATGTCGTTCTGCAGCTCCAACGCGGCGCCATCAGCCACGGTCGTGGCGCCCGCAGTCGACCCAAGCGCACCACCGTTCCGGAGGTTCAACACACCGGCGCTCACCAGCGTCGTTCCAAGGAACGTGTTGGCAGAGCGGAGCGTCAGCGTATCCGCCGAATCTTTCACCACGTTCCCCAAGCCGTTGATGGTTCCGGCCATGTCACCGCCATTGACCGTAAGCGTGTTTGCGACACCCAGAGCGAGCGTGCCGCCGTTAAGCGCCACGATGCTGGCGGTGACGCCATTGAGCAGTAGGCTGCCTCCGCTAACCGTCCCAAGGGAAGCAATCCCGCCGACCGTGGTGCTCCCGCCGCTGACAACGGTGGCGCTGAGCGCAGTACCGATCGCATTCGTGCCGCCACTGAGCAACGAGACCGTTGCATCAGCCGAAACGGTCACCAGACCGCCGCTCACCGTGCCGGAGGAGAGCCTGCCTGCATTCACCACCCCGCCGAAGATGTCGCTGGTCAGGAGCCCGCCGACGGTCACCGTGCCCAGGCTGATTCCCCCGCTTGAAATGGTGGCGTCGCTCGCGAAGCGCGTATTCCCAACACCGTTGAGGGTGGCAAGGGTGATCCCGCCAGTCGCGCCCGTGAAGTCCAGCGCGTTCGCTGAGGTGTTTGCCTGGTTGACCGCTCCCAGCGACAGGCCGGTGCCGGAAATCACGACCACACCCGAGCCGTTCGCGTCCAAAGTGGTCCCCAACTTCAAGTCGACCGCTCCCAGATAGGCACCGTTGACGGTGAGAGAACCGGTCTGGGCGAGTGCGCCACTGCCGGCCAGAAGAGAACCGCCATTTATCAGGGTGGAGCCGGAGTAGGAGTTGACACCACTCAAGGTCAGCGTTGCCGCGCCTGACTTCACCAAACTGCCAGCGGTGCCGTTGTCCACAATCTGGCCGGCAAAGGTGCCGCCGCCGAGGGTGAGTGTGGTGCCCGCCAAGGACACCGTGCCGGTTCCGGCGCCGTTGAGTGTCCCGACGCCCACCGTAGCGCTGAAAAGGTTCACCACTCCGTCAGCAGTCAGCAAGCTGGTCGCAGGAAACAACGAGCCGGCCTCGGCATTCAAGGTCCCCTGCGTACCCACCGTCAGCGTGGCGCTTGCGAGCGTGCCGCTGAGGTTCAGGCTTCCCCCATTCACCGCGGTGGCACCGGTGTAGCCGTTGTTGCCGGAGAGCGTCAGCAAGCCGGTACTCACTTTCAGCAGACTGCCCGTGGAATTCAGTGCGCCGCTGAAATTACCGTCTCCCAAGGTCAACGCCGTCGTATCCAGATTCACGGTGCCAGCCCCGAGCAGGGTCGCGATCTCGACCGCTCCGTTAAACAGGTTCACCACGCCGTCAGCAGTCAACACGCTGTTGATCGGGAAGAACGAACCGCCCGCCGCGTTCAACGTGGCACCGCTGTTGACGTTTAGACTGCCGCTGGCCAGCGAACCGGTGGAGGAGAGCGTCAACGTACCCAACGTGACCGTAGTCGAACCGAGGTACGTGTTCCCGCCGGAGAGCGTAAACGTGCCAGCACCCTGCTTCACCAGCGCACCAGCCCCCGAAATGACCCCGGCAAACACGCTGTCAGCCGCGTCGCCGGTGGTCAGCGTGTTGGCGTTGAGGGTCACCGCTCCGCCGAGCGTCCCACCGCCAAACAACTGGCCGATGGTCAGGGAAGCCCCCAGATCGAGCGTCGCGCCGGCCACATTGTCGATCCCCACGCCGGTGGCCGCGCGGATGGCGCCCGCCGAGGCCAGCGACACCGTGCCCGCTTCAATCTGCAGCAGGCCTTCAAAGAGGTTCGTGCCCGAGAGCGTCACCACCCCGGAACCACGCTTGGTCAGGCCGCCTGTGCCGGAAATGGCGGCAGCGATGTCCGTGGATGTGGCGTCCCCGAGGGTCAGGCGGTAGGCCTGCAGTTCGACCGCGCCCGTGCCAAGGCCGCCGGCGAGCGAGCCGATCGTTTCCGCGGCGTTCAAGCGGAGGACCGCCCCCGCGTTGTCGGCCAGCACCACGGCGGCCGCATCGGGCAGCACGTTTCCGCCGCTGAGGGCCAGCGTGCCGCTGTTGATGGAAGTCAGCCCGGTGTAGAGGTTCACGCCGGAGAGCGTCAGCGTGGCGGTGCCCTGCTGCACCAGCGAACCGGTGCCGCTGATCGTCCCGCTGTAGGTGAGGTCCGTGCTCCGGTCAAACACCAGCACGCCGTTGTTGAGGATGTCGGCGTCCACCGAACCGATGATCGAGGCGTTCCCGACGCGCAGCGTCCCGGCGCTCACAGTCACGCCGCCGGTGAAGGTGTTCGAGCCAGAGAGGATCAGTTCCCCGCTGCCGACCTTCACCAGGCTGCCCAGACCCGAAATGACGCCGGCGAATTCGCCGCCGGTCGCGTTGCCGAGCGTCAGCGCGTAGGCGCCCAGCTGGATCTCGCCGCCTGCGCTCCCGCCGCCCAACACCATGCCAACCCGCTCGTTGGCCGCGAGCTGCAGCACGGTGCCGGCCGTGTTGGCGAGGGTCAGCACCACGGAATCCTCAATCGCCGTGCCGTTGAGCAGAGCGAGCGTCCCGCCGTTGAGGGCCA